>JAIBCE010000022.1 GCA_019694315.1 Sandaracinaceae bacterium | reverse complement strand
GACATCTCCGTGAACGTGGAGAGCGTGCCGAATGGTGTGCGGTGTCGTGTCTCGGTGGTCGTACAGGACTACCCGGGCCGCAATGTCCGCAGCATGTTGTCCGGCTCGGCCACGGCGACCGGGGCGAGCTCGGCCGATGCCACGCTCGTCGAAGCTGCCGTGAACAGCGCGCTGAACCGACTTCCCACGGCCCTCGCGGCCAGCGGGCACTGACGCCCGGTAGTTGGATCTCCCAGGCGTCACCCCCTACGATCCCGCCAGCCACTCGCGCCAAAGGAAACGAGATGAGCTCTCCCGCCCAAGCCGTTCCGCAGCAGGGCCCCCCGCCCAAGCGTCGACTTCGGAACTACCTGCTCGATACGCGCTTCCAGCTCAAGTACACGGGCATGGTCGTCGTGGTGACGCTCGTCGTGGCCACCATCCTCGGCAAGCTCGCCTACGACCAGTCGCACGCACAGACCGAGATGATGACCATCGACGCGATGGGCCCGGACGTCAGCCCTGAGACGGCGGACTTCATCCTCGCCGAGGCCGCCGCCGCCGATCGGCAGCTGCTCCTCATGATCATCGGCGGCATCGCGGTCCTCGTGGTGTCGCTCGGCCTGACCGGCATTGTCGTCACCCACCGCGTCGTCGGCCCCGCCTTCAAGATGAAGAGCCTGTTCCGCCACGTCGCGGACGGTCACCTCAAGCTCTACGGCCGGCTGCGTGAAGGCGACGAGCTCCAGGACGTCTTCCTCGAGTTCGAGCGCATGATCGAGAAGCTCCGTGCCAACCAACGCGACGAGATCACGCAGCTCGAGTCGGTCATCGCCCGCGCCAAGGAGGCGAACGCGCCAGGCTCGGTCGTCGACGATCTCGTGTCTCTTCGAGATCGCATGGAGAAGGAGCTGCAGTAGCGTCACGGAGCTGCAGTCGGACGCTCACTCGCAGAACACGTTCTCGAAGTAGTCGATCCGAGGAACGCCCGCCTCGTCGAACGAGACCGCTGCGGCATCGAGACGCAGCTGTGCGCCGCGACCGTGCATGACCCAGTAGGTCAGTGCGGCGCGGCGCACGCGATCGCGCTTTCGAGGATCGAACGCGTAGGCCGGGTCCACGAACGTGCCTCGCCGAGAGCGCACCTCGCACACGACGAACGTGCGGCCGCGGCGCGCCACGACGTCGAGCTCGAGCCGGCCGACGCGTACGTTGCGCCCCACGATCGCGTACCCACGCTGCTCGAGCCAGGCCGTGACGGCTTCCTCGGCCTGTCGGCCGGTGGAGATCTTCGAGAGGCTGGGCGGGCTGGACACTGGGAAACCTCCGGACGGAAAAACGAAGAGACCCGGGCGTGTCGGCCCGGGCCTCGTCGAGTTGCGCCCGAAGGTGGCGTCAGGAGCAGATGTTGGCCTGGCAGCGCTGACCAGCGAGGCAGTCCTCGTCGTCCTCGCAGAACTGCTCGCGGATGCAGTACCCGCCGCGAACACCTGCGCCGCCCTGCGTGAGCAGGTCCACGCAGTGGAAGCCCTCGTTGCAGTCGCAGAGGGGAAGGTTGGAGTCGATGCCGGCGGCGCTGCAGCGGCAGCTGCAGAAGACGCGATCGTCACGGGTCTGCTGATCGACGCACGTCGCGGAGAGCGTCGGGTCCGAGGTCGGGCAGCTCGGCGTGCCCACGAGACGCTCGGGGTGACCCTGCAGACGATAGACGAGGCAGACGCGAGTTCGGCACTGCACGGAGCTGGTCTCGACGTAGCTCTCGCGCGCTGTGAAGCCGAGGAGCGGAACCGCCTCGGGGACGCACGGGTCGCCGACGCCAGTGGCCGGACACCCGGAGATCAGCGTGCCCACGAGCAGCGCCCCCACCAGCCCCCAAGTCACCTTGTTCGTCAACGCCATCCGCATCTTGCTTGCTCCCGGTGTTCGTGCTGCACGGCAGCACCTCTTCACTCTGTCGCCGTCGCAGGCTCGCTTTTCCGACTGGACCGCGCAGACGCGAAGCGGACGGGACCCTACGTCGATGCTCGAAACGGTGTCAAGCCTGTTTGACGCCGCGAGAACCCTATTGACAACCGGATTCGCGCCTCTCTATTCTCGCGCACCGAATAGCCCTAGTTTACCGAAATCGTTGGCATTTCCGGGCGCGGTTCCGCGGCGCTCGAGAACGACTGGCACACGAGCTCCCAAGAAGGCCATCCCACACGCGCGAAAGCACGCGCTGCGAGGATGACGAGAAGGACGATCCCATGAAGCGTGCATGGATGGGTGATCGAGCGAACGGATCGCGTTGGGCGGGCTGGCTCAGCATCGCGTGCGTGAGCGCGCTGGTGCTCGGCGCGTGTCTCGATGCGAGCACGGCGGCCGCACAGGACATGACGTTCACGGTCGACGAGACCGGAGGCGGTGCGCCGCCTGCCGAGGGCCCGCCCTCCGAGGCGCTCGCCAACGCGCTGCGCCTGTACCAGCAGGAGCGCTACATGGAGGCCTCCGTGCAGTTCCAGCGGGTCGTCGGCGGTGAGACCGACGATGCGCCGGCGAACGTGCAGAAGGCTCAGTTCTTCCTGGGCAAGGCGCTCTACCACCTCCACTTCTATCAGTCGGCGCTCGCGATCTTCGACGAGATCACGCAGGCGGGGCAGGGACACATCTACTTCGGCCAGACGCTCCAGTGGCTGGCCCAGCTCGCGACGCAGCTCCCCGAGCCCGCCGGCATCATCGAGAAGGTCGGTCGCTACGGCGTCGATCAGCTCGATCAGTTCAACACGCCCGAGAACGCCGAGCTCTACAACCAGCTCCTCTACCTGATGGGCCGGTTCAAGTACCAGCAGGGTGAGTTCGAGGAGGCCATCGGCCTCTTCCAGCGCGTGTCGAATAGCTCGTCGTACTACGTCAACGCACGCTTCTTCGAGGGCATCGCCCACGTCCGCCTTCGCCGCGCCCAGCCGGCCGTCACGGCGTTCCGCGCGATCATCGAGGCGATCGACAACGGCGCGCATGGTGTCGACGACACGGCGCGCATGCGCAACCTCGCGTGGCTCTCGCTCGCCCGCGTCTACTACGCCGCCGCGAACCGCACCGATCCCGAGACGGGCGAGCGTGCGGTCGATGGGCGCCTCCTCGGCAACGCGGTCGAGGCGTGGAACCGAGTCGATCAGGCCTCGGAGTACTGGCTCGACGCGCTCTTCGAGGAGTCGTGGGCGTTCTTCCTCGCGGACGAGTACGCGCGTGCGATGGGCAACATCCACACGCTCTTCTCGCCGTACTTCGAAGACGGCTACTACCCCGAGGCCCTGGTGCTCAAGGCCGTCGTCTTCTTCTCTGCGTGTCAGATCGACAACGCGGAGGCCATGATCAACCTCTTCCACGATCGCTACGACCCGGTCGCGGCCGAGCTGAATTCGACGCTCGACCAGTACCAGGACAACCAGCAGTTCTTCGACTTCCTCACGCGCGTGCGCGCTGGCGAGGCGAACCTCTCGCCGCGCATTCGCGGCGTGGTCGCAACGGCCCTCTCGGATCGCACGCTCCTCCGCAACCTCGAGTACGTGCGCCTGCTCGACGCGGAAGAGGCGCGTCTCGGCTCGTCGGCGACCGAGTTCCAGAACTCGCCGCTCGGTGACCGTATCCGCCAGGACATCCTCGTGGCCCGCTCGTTCGCCGTCGACCAGACGGGCGATCTCGCGCGCGGCCGCTACACGCGCCTCATCGACGAGCTCAACGAGCTCATGACGCAGGTGGACACGGTCTCGCTCGAGATCGACACGTACCGCCGCGGCGAGATCTCGGCCGAGATGGAAGAGCAGCAGCGCGAGCTGCAGCGCTCGGGCGGTCTCCAGGTCAACGTCGACGAGGAGCACCAGATGTGGCCCTTCGATGGTGAGTACTGGCGCGACGAGCTGGGCTTCTACCGTCAGCAGGTCACCTCGCAGTGCGGTCGCTGACGTGACGGTGCGTGGGGGCTCTGTGCCGGTCTCGGTGCAGGCACCCCACGCGCTCAAGTTCCCGCCGATTCGGGAGGTCTGGCCAATGGTTGGGCCCCGGCGGTGTCTCTCGACGATGGATCGTGTGTGACGGACGTCTGCGTCCGGATCTTGGCATGAGGCGAGCGGGGCTTCCGTTCGCACGGGCATCGAGACCGCTCGGCGCCCCGACCGATCTCTCTCTCCAAGGACGATGGTGGTGAGAATGGGCCGTAAGCAACTGACGATCTTGTTGGTCGCGTCGATGTTCGCGGGAGCACTGCCTCTCGCCGTCGGTGCGCAAGAAGGTGGCGCAGCCGGGGCGCAGCGCCGCCAGCCCGCGGCCCGCCAGGTCGTCGAAGCCTGTCCGACGGGTGCGCCGCCTCCGGACCGGCGCGCCGGTGCTGCCGCACCCGCGAGCCACTTGACCACGCACGCCCGCGAGGAGGCAGAGCCTGCCAAGCAGCAGCAGACTGCGCCGGGCGTCGAGCTGTCTGCGGCCGAGCGTCGTGGTCGTACCGCGGCTGGCCAGCAGCGCGCGCTCGACTTGTTGCGCCGTGAGATCGAGACGACGGAGCGCATCGTCGGCCGCCTTCGCGCCGGCGACGTTCGTGGCGCCGACTACCTCCTCCGCCTGGCAGAGACGTACTTCGAGCTCCAGACCTACTGGAACACGCGGGCGCGCTCGCTCGACGAGCAGATCTTCCAGGCCCAGGAGGCCAACCAGGCGGAGCAAGTCCGCGAGCTCCAGCGCCAGCAGCAGGAGTCCGAGCAGCAACTGACGAGCGCTCGCGAGAACGCGATCCGCACCTACGCCCGCCTGGTGCAGGACTACCCGAACTACGGCCGCATGGACGAGGTGCTCTTCTCCCTCGCCTTCGGCCTGGAGGAGATGCGGCAGTTCGACCGCGCCCGTCAGGTGTACATGCGCCTGATCAAGGGGCACCCGGACAGCCGCTTCGTTCCGTACGCGTGGCTGTCGTTCGCCGAGTACTACTTCGGCGAGGGCGACATGGGCGCCGCCCGCCAGTTCTACTCGAAGGTGCTCGAGTATCCGCCCGAGCAGAACCCCGTCTACGGCTTCGCGCTCTACAAGCAGGCGTGGGTTCTCTACAACCTAGAGGACTTCCGGGGCGCCCTCGCTCAATTCGTCCAGGTGCTCGAGTTCGTGCAGCAGCACCCGGACGCACGCGATGCGGAGAACATGGCGCGGCAGACGCGGCGTGAGCTCGTCATGCCGTACGCTCGCGTCGGCAGACCGAACCAAGCTCTCCAGTTCTTCCAACGCTACGCCACCAGCGAGGACCAGTCGTTCGAGATGCTGGAGAGCCTCGCCGAGCTCTACTTCGACACAGGTCAGTGGCCAGAGACCATTCAGATCTACCACACGCTGATGGCCGAACGGCCGCAGTCCGACCGGCTATGCTACTGGCAATCCAGGGTCACGAACGCGATCGTGTCGTCGCGGCCCAAGGCCGAGCAGGTCACGGAGATCCAGCGCCTGGTCGACATGGAGACGGCGTTCCGCACCGCTGGCAGCCATCCGCAGCAGTCGATCACCGAGTGTCGTCAGGCGACGGCCCAAGTCCTCTTCGAGCTCTCGGTTGCTTGGCACCGCGAGGCGATCGGCACCGACGAGCAGCCGGGCACGAACGACCGCCGCACGATGCAACAGGCGACGGATCTCTACGAACTGGCGATCGAGCACTTCCCGGACATGGAGCAGCTCGAGTTCCCGGACATCTCGCGCGACGACTGGCCGACGCTGTACCGCGTGTCCTACTTCTACGCCGAGCTCCTCTGGCGCATGGAGGACTGGAACCGCTGCGGTCCCGCCTTCGATCACGTCGTCGAGCTGAACCCGCAGGGTGAGTACACGTCCGACGCCGCCTACGCGGCCGTGCTCTGTTACAACAACCTCTACCAGCAGCAGTACGCGTCGACCGAACGTGAGCGGCGACCCGCTGAGGGACAAGCGCAGCAGGGCGGGCGACGTGGACGCCGCGGCCGGCAGGCAGAGCAGCAGCCTGAACAGACCGAAGAGCAGCGGCTCGCAGCCCGCGAGTTCTCGCCCACCGAGACGGGCATGCTCAACGCGTTCCAGCGCTTCGTGTGCTTCGTGAGCCAGAGCGAGGAGCTGCCGCAGGTCAAGTACCGACGCGCCCGCATCTTCTACGAGGCGAACCACTTCGAAGAGGCCGCGGTCATCTTCCGCGACATCGCGTTCAACCATCCGCAGCACGAGCTGGCGGAGTTCGCCGCGAACCTCTACCTCGACTCGCTCAACGCGATCTCGCGTCGCGAGGGACGCGTCAGCTGCGTCACCGAGATCAAGAACAACATCGAGCCGATGTACCAGCTCTACTGCAACACGCAGGAGCAACTCGATGCCCACGCTGATCTCTGTGGCGTGCTCCAGCAGCTTCGCTGCGACGTGCTCCGACAGGAAGCGGAAATCCACCAGCGAAATCGCGAGTATCGCGAGGCCGCCGCGGTCTACGTCGACATCTTCCGGCGCTACCGCGAGTGCGGTCGACTGGACGAGGTCCTCTACAACGCCGCCATCAACTACGAGTCGGCTCGTCTGCTCGGCCGCGCCATTCGTGTGCGCCAGGTGCTCATCGAGCGCTTCCCCGAGAGCGAGCTCGCCAAGCGCGCGCTCTACCTCGTGGGCGCGAACTACCACGCCCTCGCGATCTACTCGCAGGCGGCCAGCTTCTACGAGCAGTTCGCTCGCCGCTTCCCGGGCGAGGACGGCTCGAGCTGCACCGAGGCCGAGCGCACGGCGGGGACCTGCGCCATCGCGCACGTCGCTCTCGAGAACGCCGTCTTCTTCCGTCTGGGTCTTGGTGAAGAGGAGACCGCGATCGAGGATGCACAGCTCTACGAGCGAAGCTACCGCCGCACACGAGCTCGTGAGACCTCCCAGGTCGTGTTCTCGCTCGGCTCGATCTACGAGCGTCAGGGCAACTGGAACCGCGTCTTCGACCACTACCGAACGTTCCTCCGGAACTACGGTCGCACGGCGCTGCCGCACGAGGTGATCCGCGCGAACGTCCAGATGGGCCGCTCGCAGTGGGAGCTCGATCATCGCGACCAGGCGGAGCCGCACTTCCGCGCGGCGACGCAGGCGTGGCAGCGCAGCGCAGAGCAGATCGCGCAGGCGGAGGGCTCCGACGCGGACCGCGAGCTCTGGCTGGCGCGTGCGCGTGAGGCGACGTCCGAGGCGCTCTTCTACCTGGCCGAGTACCGCTACGCGGATTTCCGCGCCGTTCGCTTCCCGCACTATCGCGGACCCACCACGCTCGTCGCGGTCAATCGCTGGTCGCAGACCGAGCTGTTCCCGTGGCTGCAGCACAAGTTCGAGGCGCTCCGCACGGCGGAGGGCGCCTACAACTTGATCGAGCCGCTCCAGATCCCGCAGTGGCAGATCGCTGCCGCCGCGCGCGTTGGCGAGATGTACCGGACGATCATCGACGACGTTCGCAGCGCCCCCGTTCCGGACGAGATCGCTCGCGACCCCGAGCTGGAGGGCATCTACCTCGACGCCCTCGAGAACGTGCTGAACGGCTCGAACCCCGGCCCCGACGGACGCTGGGAGACCGAGGACGACGTGCGCTGCTCCGAAGGTGCAGGCAGCGAGTCCTGTCAGGGCGCTCCGATTCCGCGCGCGCTCGGCGCGTTCGAGTACTGCCTCACGCTCGCCACGCGCGTGCGTTGGTTCAACCAGTGGTCGGCGCAGTGCGAGCAGGAGCTCAACCAGCTCGATCGCGCCCGCTTCGCGCTCGCGGCCGAGCTCCGCGGAACGGCCTCGTTCATTCAGGATCAGGTCGCAGATCCGGGCCCGGTCGAGCTTTCGACGGACGACGAGGTGGAGAGCGATTCGACCGAGAGTGGCGTGCCGCAGGCCGGCGAGACCTGAGCCGAGGAGACCCGACCCATGAACAACATGCTCAAGACGTTCGTGAATCGCGGCCTTCTGGCGAAGGCCATGGGAGCCCTCGCGCTGACTGCGCTCGCCGCCTGTGGCGGCGGGGGCGGCGGTGGCGGTGGCAGCGAAAGTGGGGGCGGAGGAGGCAGCTCGGGCGGCGAGCAGGGCTCCGGCGCGATGACCACCGAGAGCGGCACGCAGCTCACACAGGAGGCGCAGACCCGCTGGGCCGACGCCCTCACCGCGTACAACACGGCTGCCGCGGACGGCTTCACTGCGGAGGAGTGCACGTCCGTCATCTCCGGCTTCGAGCGTGCCAACAGCTCGCAGGGCGGACGCTTCACGGAGGCGATCTACATGATCGGCGTGACCCACGATCGTTGTGGGCACGCAGACCAGGCACGCGAGTTCTACAACCGGACGCTCGAGGCGAACCAGCGCTTCTGTGGCGCCCGTGTGGCGGCGGGCCTCGAGCACTTCCGCGCCGGTCGCATGCAGCAGGCGCGCGGCGAGTTCGAGCGCTCGATCCGCGACGACGCTCGCTGCACCGAGGGCTACGTGAACCTCGCCATCCTGCAGCGGCGCGATGGCACGGAGGCGGCGACGCGCGAGTCGCTGAACAACCTTCGTCGTGCGCTCGCGATCGACTCGTCCTACCTGCCCGCTTTCAACCAGATGGCGCTCCTCTACCTCGGGCAGGCGATCCGCCGTGCTGGTGGTGATCAGGGCGTCGCGGGCGGAACGGCCCAGCTCTCGGGCAGTGGTCAGCAGGAAGAGGGTGGGGCGGCTGCGGCTGCGCGACGCGATGCCGGCGACCAGATGCTCGACTTGGCAGAGGTCGTGTGCCGCCAGGCTCAGCTCATCAACGGTAACTACGCGCCCATCTACAACACGTGGGGCCTCATCAACGTCCGCCAGGGCAACATCATCGCGGGCCTCGCGAAGTTCGAGCGCGCCTTCTCCCTCGATTCCTCGATGTTCGAGGCGTACATGAACTTCGGCGAGCTCACGCTCTCGTTCCGCGGTTACGAGGATGCCTCGCGCGCCTTCGAGCGCGCCACGCAGCTGCAGCCCACCAACTTCGACGCATGGGTGGGCCTCGGTGCTGCACAGCGCGGCCTCAACAACGTCGAAGGGGCGCAGCAGTCGTACGAGCACGCGCAGCAGATCGATGCGACGCGTCCGGAGTCCTATTTCAACCTCGGCCTCCTCTATCAGGACTACAAGGACGGCACCGAGCCCACGCTCAACCAAGCGACGCAGTTCTACCAGCAGTTCCTCCAGCGCGCGGGCTCGCGTGCGGAGTACGCAAGCGCCGTCGAGAGCGTCACGCACCGATGCGCGACGGACGCGCGGGCGCAGCGTCGCCGCCGCTGGCAGCGCACGGCGTGCGCGATGGGACGGCTCCAGCAGATCGAGAACACGATCCAGCTGATGCACGAAGCCGCGCAGATGCAGGCGGACATGGAGCGCATCCAGGCCCAGGCCGCTGCGCAGCAGGCCGCCCAGGAGCAGCAGCAGACGCCCCCGCCGGACGGTCAGGCTCCGCCGCCGGCCGAGGGCCAACCGGCTCCGCAGTGATCCACAATTCGTAGGTCCGTCCCCGACAGCGGTGCGGTGGGTGTTGACCCCCGCACCGCTGAATCGATAGAGTCCCCGCCGTCCGTTCGGAGGTCACCATGCGCCGCCTCGTTGTCGTTGGTCTGATTGCCTTTGGCACCGCTTCCTTCGCGCAGATCGCGCTCGCCCAGGAAGGCGAGACGACCACCTACGACTTCGAGGACGATCTCGTCCAGGGCGACCTCGTGCGCCCGGATGGCGAGCTCCTCAACGTCCGCCGGCGTGGCCGTCGCGCGTCGCTGATCCGCGTTCGTGAGCACTTCATCCCGGAGATGCTCAAGTCCGTCGAGAACCTTTGATGGCTTGCTCGCGCGAGCGGGAACCTCGCTCGCACGCCGCTGTCTGAGGCGGTGCGAGGACGCGAAAGCCTGCAGTTCCCGCGAGATTCGCGGCATTGCAGGGATGAGACAGCACGTCATTCGACGTGTGAGCCCCGACCGGCGTCGGGGTCGGGCCCCGATGATCGACTGCGCCCCGCAGGGAGGCTGAAGTGAGTCAGAACGCCAAGGTCTCGATGACCTTCCGGATCTACGACGGTGAGAATCTCGTGCGAACCGAGACGCTCGCCCAGGACATCATCAAGGTCGGTAAGCTGCCGTCGAGCCACCTGCGCATCGAGGACGAAAACGTCTCTCGTATGCACGCTGTGATCGAGGTGACGAGCCCGGAGGAGGTCTACATCATCGACCTCGGTTCCGCGGCTGGCACGATCGTGAACGGCAAGAAGGTCAACAAGGGCAAGCTCCAGAACGGCGACGAGATCCTGCTGGGCGGGACCCGCATCGTCGTCGAGATGGCCGCTGCCGAGGCGGAGGACGAGCCCACGACGATGGGCGCACGTCCCCCGATGGCCAAGCCGCCGGCTCCTCCGGCTGCGGCGGTCGCCCCCCCCGCGCCGCCGGCAGCCGCGGCTGTGGCGGCCCCTCTGCCCAACCCGTTCGCGGGCGGCGGCCTCCCCAACCCGTTCGCAGCTCCCGCGGCGCCGATGGCTCCTCCGGCGTCGTCGCACGGCGGGCACGGCGGGCACGGGCACGGCGAGGAGGAGGACTCGGAGAACATTCGCTACGGCATCGCCGCGAGCGGTGCCCCGGTCAACCCCGCCGACGTGGAGACGGGCAACAGCGCCGTCGAGGTCGTGATCATGTGGGGCGACTTGAGCGTGCTCCACGTCGCTCACCTCTCGCCGCCGCGCACGTTCTTGGTGGGTGAGTCGGACGCGAAGCCCGACTACCTCATCGGCTCCGAGATTCTCGGAACCTCGCGTATGCCCCTCGTCGTCGACGTCGGCGGCAACGCGGCGGTGGTCATCCCCCAGGGCGCGACGGGCACCGTGACCGTCGGCGACCAGAGCATGGCGATCGCGGACCTCCAGTCGCAGGGCAAGCTCCAGCCGTGTGCGGAGGCGGCGGGTGCGATGCAGTACACTCTGCCGGCGGGCGCGACGGCGCGCGTGTCGTTCCGCGGGCTCACGTTCGTCGTGAAGCCCACCTCCGAGGGACGTCGCGTCGGTGTCGGCGGCCAGGGCGTTCAGTGGGGACAGCAGGTGTGGACGATGGTGTCCCTCGGCGTCCACGCCGCCTTCCTCCTGATGTTCTACTTCCTCCCGCCGCGTCCGGCGTCGCTGTCGCTCGACCTGCTCTCGCAGGACTCGCGCCTCGTGCAGTACCTGATGCAGCCGCCCGAGACGGTCGAAGAGGAGACCCCGGAGTGGCTCCAGGAGCAGGAGCAGAACGACGACCAAGAGGGCGGCACAGGCAAGCGCCACAAGGATGACGAAGGCGCGATGGGCGAGGAGTCGCACGAGAAGACGACGAATCGCTACGGCATCGAGGGTCCGCAGGACAACCAGGACCCGCACATGGCGCGACAGCAGGCGATCGACCAGGCCCGCACGGCCGGCGCGATCGGCGTTCTCCAGCAGATGGCGGGCGCGTGGAACTCGCCCACCTCGCCGTACGGCCAGGACACCGCGCTCGGCACGGATCCGATGAGCGCTCTCGGCGCCCTCATGGGTGACCAGATCGGCGGCAACTTCGGCTTCGGCGGCCTCGGGCTCCGCGGCACGGGTCGCGGTGGCGGTGGTACGGGTGAGGGCACGATCGGTCTCGGCAACCTGGGCACGATCGGGCACGGCGCTGGCACTGGCTCGGGCTCCGGCTACGGCTCGGGCGCCGGTGGCTTCCGCGGCCGTGCGGCCTCGGTTCCGCGCATCCGCACTGGCGAGGCGGACGTCCGCGGCTCGCTGTCGCGCGAGGTCATCCGTCGCGTGATCCGCCGTCACATCAACGAGGTGCGTTTCTGCTACGAGCAGGAGCTGGCGCAGCGCCCCGACCTCGCGGGTCGTGTCACGGTCAGCTTCATCATCTCGGCGACGGGCGCGGTGCAGACGGCCAGCGTGGCCAACACGACGCTGAACAATGCTCGCGTCGAGGGCTGTGTGGCGCAGGCGGTTCGCCGCTGGACGTTCCCCGCGCCGGACGGCGGTGGCGCGGTGCTCGTGAACTATCCATTCGTTCTCGACTCGCAGGGCTGAGACCCTCGCGACCGAGCGCCTCGAGAGGGCGGGCCCGACGGGCTCGCCCTCTTCGTTTTTTGGGCCTCGCTTCGACCTGCTCGAAAACGTTCCGTGGCCTCGTTTTGCGGTTGAGGCGCGCGAAGGAGTTTGTCTAGTATCGCGGCCGCTGAAGCGCAGCGGAGGGAGTCGTGTCGATGATCTCGTTCTTGGTTCGCGCCCCGAAGGCGCGACGCATGCAAGGCCTGCCCCGTCTCCAGATGCTCTTGGGCGGGCTCTTCGTGTTCATGTGGCTCAGTGGCGGCGAGTGCTCTCGCGAGCGCGTCGAGTCGCTGAACGCGATGAACGAAGGCGTCGTGTTCGCCGCGCAGAAGCGCTACCTCGACGCCGTCGAGCGTTTGCAGCAGGCCGCTGCGCTCGATCCCACGAACGACCAGGCGTACTGGAACCTCGCGATCGTGCACATGGAGATGCAGCGCTTCGATGCGGCACGCGACGATCTCCGCCGCGCGATCGACATCAACGGCACGCGTGCGGGCTACCACGAGAAGCTCGGCACGGTGTTGATGGAGCTCGAGGACTGGGACGGGGCGCGCGAGGCGTTCGAGCACGCGATCGAGCTCGATCCCAACCTCTTCAAGGCCTACTTCAAACTGGGCCAGATCCTCGAGCGACAGGACGACGCGCAGGGCGCGCTCCAGCGCTACACGGAGGCTGTCCAGCACGGGCCACGCTTCATCGAAGGGTATCGCGCGCTCGGTCGCCTGTACGCCGATCTCGGCTACCTGGGTGAGGCCGTGCAGGTGCTCCAGGGCGGGCTGCAGGTCGCCATCCCCGGCACGGAGGACGAGGCGGAGCTGCACCATCTGCTCGGCACCGTCTACCAGCAGCAGCGCAACTACGACGGCGCGGTCCAGGAGTTCCAGGCTGCGCTTCGCATCGACCCCGCGATGCACGACACGCTCTTCTCGCTGGGTTGGACGTACTCGCTGCAGAACAACCGCGAGGAGGCGCGGCGCTACCTCAAGCGCTTCGTGGACAGCGCGGCGGCCAACGTGCCCGAGCACTACCTGAAGGCGGCCCGCGATCGCCTCGGCGAGCTCGAGGGGCCCTGAGCACGAGCGCTGTTCATTGAGCCGGTCCGCGTCGCGGGCCGGCGTTTCGGTTGTTGTTGGAGGTCCAGGTGGAGAACGAGATGACCGCGCGTGAGCTGACCGACCAGGAACGTGCACGCCTCGCCGAGCTCGACGAGACGATCGCGAAGTTCGAGGGCCAGAAGCGCTGGTCCGACGTGATCAAGACGATCCTCGCCAAGGTAGAGATCGTCGTGTCCGCCGAGGACAAGGTCGCTCTCTACGCGCAGGCCGGCTCGATGTACCTGGAGAAGTCGTCGAACCAGGCCGAGGCGATCAAGTGCTTCGAGGCGGTCCTCGAGCTCGATGGCCACAACCTCCAGGCCATCTCGCAGCTCAAGGAGATGTACGAGAAGCGCCGCGACTGGGAGAAGCTCGTTCGCGTGATGGAGCGCGAGGCCGCGCTGCTCGATCCGTCCGACCGCGGAATCCGCTACGTCGAGATGGCGCACCTCGCCACCGAGAAGCTCCGCAAGCCCGAGATCTGCATCGACCTCTGGCAGAAGGTCCTCGAGCTCGACGCGGAGCAGCCGGACGCGCTCGCTGCGCTCGGCGGCCTCTACGAACGTGCGCGCGAGTGGAAGCCGCTGGCCGAGGTGCTCGAGAAGCAGAGCACGCGCCTGCACGGTGAGGAGCTCAAGCAGCTGCTCGCCAAGCTCGGCATGATCTACGCCGACAAGCTCACGGATGATCACGGCGCGGTGAGCGCCTTTCAGCGGCTGCTCACGCTCGACCCCGAGGACAAGCGCGCGCAGGAGCAGCTCAAGCGTCGCTACGTGGCCATCAAGGCCTGGGACGATCTCGAGGCGTTCTATGCGCCGAGCGGCAAGTGGGACGAGCTCATCCGCACACTCGAGCGCGAGGCGGGCAACAAGGACGCGCCGAAGGAAGAGCAGATCGATCTCTACTTCCGCGTCGCACGCCTCTGGCAGGTGCAGGACAAGTCCGATCGCGCGGCTCGTGCGTATGAGAAGGTCCTCGAGCTCGACGCCGAGAACAACGACGCGGCGCTCGCGCTGTCACCGATCTACGAGGCGGCGGGAGACGCGAAGAAGCTCTCGGGCGCATACGAAGTTCGCCTCAAGCACCTGACCGAGCGCGAGGAGCGCATCGTGCTGCTGCGCGAGGCGGGCGTCCTCTACGAGGAGAAGCTCAAGAAGCCCGACGTCGCGTTCTCCAAGTACCTCGAGGGGCTCGCGCTCGATCCGATGCGCGAGATCCTCCGCGAGGACGTCGCGCGCCTCGCGCCTGCGGTCGACGGCTGGGATCGCGTCATCGCCACCTACGCGGCGGCGATCGAGGCGACCGCGGACGTGACGGAGCAGATCGATCTGCGCCTCCAGCTCGGGGGTGTCCTCCGGGCCGTCGGCAAGATCGACGATGCGATCGCGCAGTTCCGCGGCGTTCACGAGGCCGATCCGGGCAACATGCCGGCGATCGAGGCGCTCGACGGGCTCTACCGGGAGACCTCGCGCTTCCAGGATCTCCTCGACATCTACGATCGTCGGCTCGATCTGGAGACCGACTCCGACGCGAAGAAGCGGATGGCTTACGGCCGTGCGTCGCTGCTCGAGACGGAGCTCGCCGCGCCGGACGTCGCGATTGCCGCCTACCGCGGGATCATCGAGGAGTGGGGCGACGACGAGCAGGACGCCTATCGTTCGCTCGATGCCCTCTTCGAGAAGCAGGGGCGCTGGACCGATCTCGCCGCCACGCTCGAGCGCCGCATCGACCTCGGGCCCTCGTCCGACGAGGAGCTCGCGGCGTTCAAGTTCCGCCTCGCCCGAGTTCTCGAGCAGCACCTGAACGACAAGGCGCGCGCACTCGAGCTGTTCCGCGAGGTCGTGACGATCCTGCCCGAGCACGATGGTGCTCGTCACGCGCTCGAGGCGTTCCTCGATCTGCCGGAGCTCGGTGTCCAGGCCGCGCAGATCCTCGAGCCCATCTACGAGATGCGCGGCGACTGGGAGTCGCTCGTGCGCGCGCTCGAGGTGCTCGTCCGTGGCGCCGAGGAGCCCGAGCGAAAGCTCGAGCTGCTCAGCAAGATCGGCGAGGTCTGCGGTGCGCAGATCGGTGACGCGCGCCGGGCCTTCGACGCCTTCGGGCGGGCCCTGCGCGAGATGCCCGAGCACGCCGACACCATCGAGCGTCTCGAGGCGATCGCGGACGCGCGTAGCTGGTGGCCCGATCTCGTGGCGCTCACAGCTTCGCTCGCCGCCGGATCCGAGGATCCGGATCTCTCGCGTCGGCTGTGGATCCGTGCTGCGCGCATCCACGATGCGAAGCTCAACGCGACCGACGCGGCGGTGCAGGCCTACGAGAAGGTCCTCGAGGCCGATCCGGCCGATGCCGAGGTGCTCGACGCGCTCGAGGAGCTCTTCCAGCGCACGGCTCGTCACCGCGACCTCCTCGGCGTGCTGCGCCGGAAGGCCGACCTCGCCAACGATCCGGAGGCCAAGGAGGAGCTGCTCGGTCGCGTGGCCGACATCCACGAGACGGTGCTCGAGGAGCCGCAGAACGCGATCGCCGTGTACCGCGAGGTGCTCGAGCTCGATCCCACGAGCAAGCGCGGCCTGACCTCGCTCGATCGCCTCTTCGAGCGACAGCAGCAGTGGACCGAGCTCGCCGACAACGTGCAGCGTCAGCTCTCGCTCGCGACCGCCCCCGACGAGCAGACGGTCCTCATGCTCCGCCTCGCGTCGCTGCGCGAGACGCACATGGGCGCAGCCGACGCTGCGATCGAGATCCATCGCGACGTGCTCAGCCGCGATCCGTCCAATGCCGACGCGCTGGCTGCGCTCGAACGCCTGCTCGCGAGCCCCCAGCACCAGCTCGCGATCACCGAGATCCTCGAGCCGATCTACCGCGACGCCAACGAGTTCCAGAAGCTCATCGGCGTGCTCGAGATCCAGACGCAGCACGCGACCTCGGCCGAGCGCAAGGTCGAGCTGCTCCATCGCATCGCGGAGCTCTACGAGATCGCGCTCGACGACGGAGGCAACGCGTTCACGTCGTATGCCCGCGCGCTCGGTGAGGATCCGGCGAACACGACGTCTCAGGAGCAGCTCGAGCGCCTCGCCGCGACGACGGGCGACTTCGAGTCGCTCGCGAAGGTCTACGAGGAGCGTTCGGTCGCGCTCGTTTCGGCTCAGGCTGGTGCGGGCGCAGAGGGCGAGGTCGCAGAGGAGATCCAGCTCGCGAACGCGTTGCTCACGAAGGCCGCCGACGTGCGCGAGTCGCAGCTCGGCGACGTGGCCACGGCGATCGCACACCACCAGCGCATCCTCGAGCTCGATGGCTCGAACCTGAACGCGGCCTCGTCGCTCGAGCGCCTGTTCCAGGGCGTCGAGCAGTACGAGCCGCTCGCGCTCATCCTGCTCCGCAAGGCGGAGATGCTCGACTCGCCGGAGGAGAAGAAGGAGCACCTCTTCCGTGCGGCCGCGATCTACGAAGAGATCCTCGAGCGTCCGACCGACGCGATCGAGGTGTACAAGAAGGTCCTCACCGTCGACGCGGAGGAGGTCCAGGCCCTCGACAAGCTGATCGAGCTCAACCTGAAGCTCGAGCGGTGGACCGATCTCCTCGGCGTCTACACGCAGAAGGCCGATGTCGTCGGCGATCCCGACGAGAAGAAGCGGCTCTTCGTCGAGGTCGGCGCCGTTTACGAGCACGAGCTGCAGGACGCGGCGAAGGCCGTGGACACCTACCAGCGCATCCTCGAGATCGATCCGGACGACGTCACCGCGATCCAGCGCCTCGACGTGCTCTACCAGGCGGCCGGCAACTGGCAGGAGCTGCGACAGATCCTCGAGCGCGAGGCGGATCTCGCCTCCGATCCGAACGAGGTCATCTCGTATCGGTTCCGCATCGCCGATCTCCACCACCACCAGCTCTCCGACGCCTCGAAGGCGGTCGAGGGCTATGGCGAGATCCTCGGAGTGGTGCCCGATCACCAGCCGACGCTCGACGCGCTGGAGGCGATGATCAAGGAGGGCAAGGAGCCCGTCCGCGCGGCCACGACCCTCGAGCCCGTCTATCAGCAGTTCGGTGAGTGGGCGAAGCTCGTCGCGGTCCTCGAGGTCCAGGTGAGCCACGAGGAGGACGCTCGCCGCAAGGTCGAGCTCCTGCATCGGATCGCCGAGCTCTCGGAGACGCAGCTCGAGAGCGCGCAGCAGGCGTTCGATGCGTTCGCGCGCGCGCTGCCGTTCGACAACGCCGACGATCACACGCTGGGCTCGCTCGAGCGTCTCGCCGCCGAGCTCGACGCGTTCAAGCGAGTCACCGAGCTCTACGATGCGGAGCTCGACAAGCTCGCAGATCGCCCCGATCGCATCGTCGAGCTCGGCATGCGCGTCGCGCAGCTCTACGAGGTGCAGGTCGGCGACGTGGAGTCCGCCATCGCGCGCTACAACCGCGTGCTCACGGCGGAGGACACGAACAGTCAGGCGATCGACGCGCTCGATCGGCTGTACGAGGCCACCGAGAAGTGGACCGAGCTGTCGGGCGTGCTCTCTCGACAGGCGCAGCTGGCGTCGAGCCCCGACAACGTCCTCGAGTTCCAGTTCCGGCTCGGACAGACGTACCAGAAGCACCTCGGCCGCGTGGACCTCGCGATCGAGCAGTACAAGGAGATCCTCGCCGCGGCGCCCGAGCACGAGAAGGCGCTGGGCGCGCTCGAGGAGCTCTTCGCGGGAGGCGTGCAGCCGCTCGTGGTGGCCCAGATCCTCGAGCCGCTCTATCGCATGAGCGAGTCGTGGGATCGGCTCGTCGGCGTCTACCAGGTCGAGCTCGAGCAGGTGACCGAGCCCGCCGAGCGCATGACGATGATCCACCGCATCGCCGAGATCGCGGAGGACCGCGCGGCGGAGCCGCAGATCGCGTACGAGTGGCACCTCCGGGCGCTGCTCGAGGATCCGGCGAACGATCGCTCGGTCGGAGACTCGGAGCGCCTCGCGGGCGCGCTCGGCAGCTGGGAGCCGCTGGCCGACACCCTCGCCACCGTGCTCACGCAGCGCACCGACGGCGAGACGCGCGTCACGGTGGGCCACCGTCTCGCGCGCATCTACGAGAACGAGCTGAACGACGTGCCGCGCGCCGTCGAGACGCACCTCTTCGTGCTGACGGCGAGCGCGAGCGATGCAGAGTCCCTCGAGGCGCTCGACCGCATCTATGCGGAGAACGGCGCGGCCGAAGCGCTGCAAGAGGTGCTCGCGCGCCGCATCGGCATCACCGAGGATCCGCGCGACAAGGTCGAGCTCTCGTTCCGTCGGGGCCAGGTGCTCGAGAACGATCTCGGCCGCATCGACGAAGCGATCGGCGTCTACCTCGGCATCCTCGACGGCCTCGACGCCGAGCACGAGGCGTCGATCCAGGCTCTCGCGAACATCTACGTCGAGAAGCAGGACTGGGCGAACCTCTACACGACCTTCGATCGCGAGCTGAAGGTGGCGCTCGGCGACTCGGGGCGCGCCGACGTGCTCGCGAAGATGGCGCGGCTCTCTGACGGCTACCTCCAGAACGAGGCGCAGGCGACGCGCCTCTGGGGCCAGGTGCTCGAGCTCCGCGGTGAGGATCCCGAGGCGCTCAACGCGCTCGGTGATCTCCACGCGCGCGCGGGCCGCTTCCAGGAGCTCGTCGAGGTGCTCGATCGAGAGGCCGCGATCGCCGCGGAAGACGAGACGCGCGTCCAGATCTTCACGGATCTCGGCCGCATCTGGTACGGCAAGCTCAAGAACGAGCGCAACGCCGTCGACAACTGGCAGCGCGTCCTCGACATCGACCCGACGAACACGGGCGCCCTGTTCGCTCTCATCGAGATCTACCGGACCAACGGCCAGACCTCCGAGCTCGTCGACTCGCTCCATCGCGTGATCGAAGTCGGTGCCGCAACGCTCGACGATGCGACGATCGAGACCTGCTACATGCAGCTCGGCGCGCTCTACGAGACGACGCTCCAGCAGCCGGCGGATGCGATCGACGCGTTCAACAAGGCGCTCGATCTGAACCCACGCAACTTCGAGGCGATGGACGCGCTCGAGCGGCTGCACGCCGCGAACAGCGACTGGGTCGAGCAGATCCAGATCTTCGAGCGTCGCGCCGATGCGCTCGAGTCCAAGGACGACAAGATCGCGACGCTGCTCACCGTGGCGCGGACCTGGGCGGAGCCGCAGGGCGAAGCTGACCGCGGCACGAGCGCGTACCAGCGGATCCTCGATCTCGATCCCACGCACGTCACGGCGTTCGACGAGATCGAGAAGCTGCACAAGGCCGCCGAACGCTGGGAAGAGCTGGCCGAGCTCTACACGACGCGCTTCGAGAACACCGAGGACACGGCGCCGCGCGTCGCGCTGCTCCGCAAGATCGCGGAGGTGCAGGAGAAGCACCTCGGCGACAAGGACGCTGCGTTCGAGGCCCTGCAGCTCGCGTGGGAGGTGGACTACACCGACACCAACACCGACGAGCTCGAGCGCGTTGCGGGCCTCACGCAGAAGTGGAACGACCTCCTCGGCGCCGCCAACGCCGCGCTCCAGGAGGCGACCGAGCCCAAGATCAAGATCGCGATCTGCCTCGCCTGCGCGAAGTGGTACGGCGCCGAGCTCGGCCGCCCCGAGTACGCGATCCCGTACTACCAGCAGATCCTCGGCCTCGACCCGGCGAACGTGCCGGCGATGCGCCAGATGGCGGATCTCTACCGGTCCACACAGCAGTGGCAGACGCTCAAGCAGGTCCTCGGACGCCTCGTCGACATCACGTCGAACCCGGCGGACAAGGCCGGCGTGTACGTCCAGATGGGCGATCTCGCGGCGAGCCACTTGAACACGCCCGAGCAGTCGCGCTCGTACTACCAGCAGGCCCTCGACACCGACCCGACGCACATCGGCGCGCTCGAGGCGCTCGAGCGTGTGTACCGCGAGAGCGGGGAGTGGGCTTCGCTGCTCGACGTGCTGCGCCGCAAGGCCGACGCGCTCCAGACGCCGGATGACGTGCTGCGCGCGAAGCTCCAGATCGCCGAGGCCTACGAGGACCGCACCGGCGACGTGGAGGAGGCGATCGCGACGTACCGACAGGTGCTCGCGACCGACGCCACGAACCTCCGCGCGCTCAAGGGCCTCGAACGCCTCTACTCGCAGAAGGAGCGCTGGCCGGAGCTGCTCCAGATCCTCGAGCAGCAGTACGAGTGCGTGACGACCGAGAAGGAGCGCATCGCGATCCTGCTCCGCGTCGCGGCCATGTGGGAGGAGGAGTTCGTCAAGCCCGAGAAGGCTGCCGAGCGCCTCGAGAAGGTCGTCGAGATCGATCCCACGAACGACACCGCGTACCGCGCGCTCGAGCGCATCTACCGCGGCATGCAGAAGTGGGAGCAGCTGATCGAGACGTACGAGCGGCACGTCGCTGCAACGCCCGACCGCACCGAGAAGCAGTTGCTCCTCGCCGCGATCGGCGACGTCTACAACGCGGAGATCAAGGACGCCGACCGCGCGGTCGACGCGTACCTCAACATCACGTCGATCAACCCGGACAACGTGACGGCGCTCGACGCGCTCACGCGCATCTACGACAAGCGCGGCGATCACGGTCAGGCGCTCGACACGATGATGCACCTCTCGCGGCTCCTCCAGGATCCGCAGCAGGTCGTCGATCTGCGCTACCGCATGGGCAAGCTCCTCGACGAGAAGATCGGGGATCGCGCCAGCGCGGTGGACCAGTACCAGAGCGCGCTCGACGTCGAGTCGGGCCACCTGCCGTCGCTCGAGGCGATGCGCAAGATCCACCTCGACGCGGGCGACTGGCTCGCGGCCGCCAAGATGCTGGAGCAGGAGTCGCAGCACCAGCAGCAGCCGCGCCTCATCGCGCGCCTGCTCGTGGAGCTCGGCCGGCTGTACGAGGACAAGCTCGACGAGCACGAGCGCGCGGTCGAGTGCTTCCAGGCGGCGTTCCGCCAGGACCAAGACAACGAGGACGCAGCGCTTCCGCTCGCCGAGGAGGCGATGCGGACGGAGGACTTCGACAACGCGCTCCCGCTCCTCGACATGCTCGTCAAGCGCTCGGCCAAGCGTGAGCCGGCCGAGCAGCAGCGCCTGGCCTTCATGCTCGGCGAGGCCGCTCAGAAGACCAACAACACCGACGCCGCCATCAAGGCGCTGTCGAAGGCCTACCAGCTCGACCAGCAGCACCTGCCGACGCTCCTGGCGCTCTCGAATGCCTACTACGCTGCGCAGAACTGGGAGCAGGCGTTCAAGTACTACCAGATGGTGCTCGCGCACCATCGCGACGACGTCGACAAAGATCAGCTCACCGACGTCTTCTACCGACTCGGCGTCATCAAGCGCGAGCAGGGAGACCGCCGCAAGGCGCTCAACATGTTCGACAAGGCGCTCGAGGAGACGGCGACGCATCGCCCGACCCTCGAGGCAGTGGTGGGCCTCTACGAGTCGCAGAACGACTGGGAGCAGGTCATCCACTTCAAGAAGCAGATCCTCGATCAGCTCTCGGGTGACGAGCGCTTCCAGATGCTCGAGCAGATCGGCGACCTCTGGAACGAGAAGGTCAAGAACGCTTCGAAGGCCGTCGAGTCCTACTACGAAGCGCTCGAGATGCGTCCCAAGACGCACAAGCTCCTCCACAAGCTGCTCATCCTCCACCAGACGACGAAGCAGTGGGACTCGGCGATCGAGGTCATCGAGCGCATCTCGGGGCTGGTCGACGACCAAGACTCCTCGGACGAGTCCAAGCGCTCGCAGAAGGCGAAGTACAAGTACACGATCGCCGTCATCCTCCGCGACGAGGTGAAGGATCTCGATCGCTCGCTCGCGGAGTTCGAAGCCGCGCTCGATCTCGAGCCCTCGCAGCTCAAGGCCTTCGAGGCCGTCAACAAGATCCTCAACGGGCGCAAGGACTGGAAGCAGCTCGAGCGCGCGTTCCGCAAGATGCTCCGTCGCGTGACGGGCAAGGTCTTCACGGGCAACGAGAACCGCGAGCTCGAGCACACGCTCTGGCACAACCTCGGCGTCATCTACCGCGACCGGATGCAGCAGCCCGAGACGTCGGTCGAGGCCTTCAAGATGGCCTCGCAGATCCGCCCCGAGAGCGCGCAGGAGCACCAGATCCTCGCCGAGCTCTACGCGGTGATCCCCGGACGCGTCGACGACGCGATCGCCGAGCAGCAGTGGCTGCTCAAGCAGGACCCGCATCGGGTGGAGTCCTACCAGGCCCTCTACAAGCTCTACTTCGAGGCGCGCCAGTACGACAAGGCGTGGTGCCTGGCCTCGACGCTGTGCTTCCTCAAGAAGGCCGACGCAGAGCAGCAGCAGTACTTCGAGCAGTACCGGACGCGCGGCCCGATCCGTCCGACCTCGCGCCTCGACGACGAGCGCTGGCTCAAGGATCTCGCGCACCCCGACGAGGACCTGGTCGTCTCCAAGATCTTCTCGCAGGTCTGGCCTGCCATCCTCTCGATGCGCGGTCAGTCGGATCGCGACGCGGGTCTCGCGCCCAAGTACCAGGTCGATCCGAACACGCACACGGGCGCGTTCCCGCGCACGTTCGGCTTCGTGTCGCAGGTGCTCGGCTTGCCGCCGCCGCGCCTCTTCCTCCGGCAGGACGTGCCCGGCGGACTCACGCACCTCCGGGTGTTCCCGCTGGCGTCGCTCTGCGGCTCCACGCTGCTCACCGGTTTCCAGCCGCTCGATCTCATGTTCATCGCGGCGCGTCACCTCGCGGACTACCGCCCCGAGCATTACATCCGGACGCTGCTGCCCTCGAACACCGAGCTCAAGACGGTGCTCATGGCCTCCCTTCGTCTGGCGAACCTCGTTCCGGGCGACGCGCAGATCGACCAGACGGCGCAGGATATCCGCAAGTACCTCCAGGCGCCTCAGCTCGACGCGATCGGCACGCTCGGCCGACGCTTCGTGCAGGCCGGTGCGCGCACCGACGTGAAGAAGTGGCTGCAGGGTGTGGAGATCACCGCGTGCCGCGCGGGCTTCCTCGTCTGCAACGACCTCGACACCGCGGCGAAGATGGTCCAGGCGCTCGGCGCGACGGGCCCCGTCGACCTCGCGCCCAAGGAGAAGGTCAAGGAGCTCGTGCTCTTCAGCGTGTCGGAGGAGTACTTCCGCCTCCGCCAGGCGCTCGGCATCCAGATCGCGCTGACGTAGCCCGAGGGGTCGTGCGACCCCTCCCCCGCGTAGCGGGGCCCCTCCCGCTCCACCGCTGCCGCTCCGTGCTGCGCGTGGGGCCCCAGCCCCACTCGCTCGCGCTCGCCTAGCTCGCGCGGCTCGCTCGGATTGTCGGTGGCTTCAGCTCAACCGCTCGTCCTTCCACTGCCGACGCGCAGGGCGACGCTTCGCTTCGCGAAGTCGCTCGCCTCGGTCCTCGAGGTGGGCGACGTGGTGTTCCTCGAGGGACCGCTCGGAGCGGGCAAGACCTTCTTCGTGCGAGGCGTGTGTCGAGCGCTGGGCGTGCCCTCGAAGCTTCCCATCCAGAGCCCCACCTTCGCGCTCGTGCACGAGCACGAGGGCCGCGTGCCGATCGTGCACGCGGACCTGTACCGGCTCGCCGAGGCGAGCGAGGTCTCTGAGCTCGGCTTGAGCGAGGCGCTGGTCGGCGCCGTAGGGCTCATCGAGTGGGGGGCCCGCTTCGGGGACGTGCTCGGGCGTGACGGAGTGCTCGTCACGCTCGAGATGCGCGCGGGACAACGGCAGGCTCGCCTCACGGCCCGGGGATCTCGCGGACGCGAGATCCTCTCGGCGCTCACTCTCCGCTGACGGGGCGTCGGCTGCCGAGCCCTCCGCTGGCGACTCCGCGGACGGAGCCGTGTTCGAGCGCGGCGAGCGCGTCGACTCGCACGGATGCCTTGCGGCGTGGGGGCGTGCCTGGTACCAGCGGCCCCGATGCCGCGCAGGGATGACATCCGCAAGATCCTCCTCCTCGGCTCCGGCCCGATCGTCATCGGTCAGGCCTGCGAGTTCGACTACTCCGGCACTCAGGGCGCCAAGGCGCTGAAAGAAGAGGGCTACGAGGTCGTCCTCGTGAACTCGAATCCGGCGACGATCATGACCGATCCGGAGTTCGCCGATCGGACCTACATCGAGCCGCTGGTCCCCGAGGTGGTCGAGGCGATCATCGCGCGCGAGCGCCCGCAGGCACTCCTGCCCACGCTGGGTGGACAGACGGCGCTCAACCTCGCGCTCGCACTGCACGACAGCGGTGCCCTCGCGAAGTACGGCGTCGAGCTCCTCGGCGCGAACGTGCAAGCCATCCGCAAGGCCGAGGATCGCGAGCTCTTCAAGCAGGCGATGGAGAAGATCGGTCTTGGCGTCTGTCGCGCGCGCACCGCGCGAACGCTCGAGGAGGCCGACCTCGCCGTGCAGGAGATCGGCTTCCCCGTGATCCTGCGCCCGTCGTTCACGATGGGCGGTACGGGTGGTGGCATCGCCTACAACCGCGCGGAGTTCGACGCTGCCATCCGCTGGGCCTTCTCGCAGAGCCCCACGCACGAGTGCCTCATCGAGGAGAGCGTGCTCGGCTGGAAGGAGTACGAGCTCGAGGTCATCCGCGATCGCGCCGACAATTTCTCGGTGATCTGTACGATCGAGAACTTCGATCCGATGGGCGTGCACACCGGCGACTCGATCACCGTCGCCCCCGCGATGACGCTGACGGACAAGGAGTACCAGATCCTCCGCGACGCAGCGCGCGCGGTGATCTCCGAGATCGGCGTCGAGACGGGCGGATCGAATATACAGTTCGCGATGAGCCCGACCGACGGTCGGATGATCGTGATCGAGATGAACCCGCGCGTGTCGCGCAGTTCGGCGCTCGCGTCGAAGGCAACGGGCTACCCGATCGCGCGGATCGCGGCGAAGCTCGCGGTAGGCTATCGGCTCGACGAGCTCGTGAACACGATCACGGGCACGAGCGCCGCCTTCGAGCCGACGATCGACTACGTGGTCGTGAAGTGGCCGCGCTTCGCGTTCGAGAAGTTCCGCGGCGCCGACCCACGCCTCACCACGCAGATGAAGTCGGTCGGCGAGGCGATGTCGATCGGCAAGACCTTCAAGGAGGCCTTCCAGAAGGCGGCCCGCTCGCTCGAGATCGGGCGAGACGGGCTCGTGTCGCTCCTCGAGCGCGCGGACTATCTCCAGCTCGCGAGCGAGGTCCGTGCGATGCGCGCCCTGCCGCCGGGCACGCCCATCACGCTGGGCGCGCCGCGCAAGAACGAGGGCCTGCCGAACGCGAGCGACGACGAGCTGCGTGATGCGATCCTCGACATCGTCGCCACGCCGCTCGGCGACCGCGTCTGGTACCTGTGTGACGCGATGCGGCTCGGGGCGAGCGTGGAGGAATTGCACCGCGCGACGGCGATCGATCCCTGGTTCCTCACGCAGCTCGCCGAGATCATCGACGAGGAGCGAGCGCTCGCGGCCGGCAAGGGCGCGCCGGTGAGCGCGCAGTCGATGCGCCGGGCGAAGGCGATGGGCTTCACCGACGCGCGCATCGCAGCGCTCCGCGGCGAAGACCGCGCGACCGTGGCAGCGTCGCGCGGGGCGCTCGGTGTGCAGCCGATCTACGCGCGCGTGGACACGTGCGCGGCCGAGTTCGTGGCCAAGACCCCGTACCTCTACTCGACCTCGGGCCGCGCGAGCGAGGCCGCGCCGACCGACCGCAAGAAGGTGATCATCCTCGGTGGCGGGCCGAACCGCATCGGGCAGGGCATCGAGTTCGACTACTGCTGCGTGCACGCCTCGTTCGCGCTGAAGGAGCTCGGGTTCGAGACCGTGATGGTCAACTGCAACCCCGAGACCGTCTCGACCGACTTCGATACGAGCGATCGCCTCTACTTCGAGCCGCTCACGCTCGAGGACGTGCTGGCGATCGTGAACGTCGAGAAGCCCGACGGCGTGATCGTGCAGTACGGCGGACAGACGCCGCTCAAGCTCGCGATGGCGCTCGCGCGCGCGGGGGTTCCCATCCTCGGCACGAGCGCCTCGGCCATCGATCGTGCCGAGGATCGCGAGCAGTTCGATCACCTCCTCACCAAGCTCGCGCTCAAGCGTCCGCAGGGCGGCATCGCGCGCGGCATGCAGGAGGCGTTCGAGATCGCCGAGCGCATCGGCTTCCCCGTCGTGGTGCGGCCGAGCTACGTGCTCGGCGGGCGCGCGATGGAGGTGGTGCACTCGCGGGCGGACCTCGCGCAGTACTTCGCGGTGGCCCTCCAGGCCGTCGAGGACGCCGAGAAGCAGACGATCCTGGTCGATCAGTTCCTCAAGGACGCGATCGAGGTCGACGTCGACTGCATCTCCGACGGAAAGACGGTCGTGATCGGCGGCCTCCTGCAGCACATCGAGGAAGCAGGTGTGCACTCGGGTGACTCCTCGATGGTGCTGCCCGCGCATGCCCTGCCGCCGGAGGTCCTCGCGAGCATCCGCAGCTCCACGCGTGCGCTCGCGCTCGAGCTCGGGGTCGTGGGACTCATGAACGTGCAGTTCGCGATCAAGGGCAGCGCCGTGTTCGTGCTCGAGGTGAACCCGCGCGCGTCGCGCACGGTGCCCTTCGTGAGCAAGGCGATCGGCGTGCCGCTCGCGAAGCTCGGCGCGAAGGTCATGGCGGGCAAGACCCTCGCGGAGCTCGGCTTCACGCGCGAGATCGTCCCGAGCCACGTGGCAGTGAAGGAGTCGGTCTTCCCGTTCACGAAGTTCCCCGGCGTCGATACGATCCTCGGGCCGGAGATGCGCTCGACGGGTGAGGTGATGGGCCTCTCGACGGGACTTCCGAGCGCGTTCCTCAAGGCGCAGCTCGCGGCGGGGAGCAAGCTGCCCAACGAGGGACGCGTGTTCCTCAGCGTGCGCGACGACGACAAGCCGGCGGCCTGCGAGATCGCCCTCCGGCTGAGCGAGCTCGGCTACGTGGTGGTGGCGACGGGCGGCACGCAAGAGGCACTTCAGCGCGCGGGCATCACGAGCGAGCGCGTGAACAAGGTGCGCGAGGGACGCCCGCACATCGTCGACAAGCTCACGAACCGCGAGATCGCGATCGTCATCAACACGACCGAGGGCGCGCAGGCCATCCGCGACAGCTACTCGCTGCGCCGGCAGACGCTCGTGGCGGGCATCCCGTACTTCACCACGATCGCGGCGGCGGTGGCGGCAGTGGACGCGCTCGAGGCGCGGCGTGAGGGGCCGCTGGCGGTGCGGTCGATTCAGGAATACCACGAGGACGTGAAGCGTCGTCGCAGCCTGGCACCGTGAACGAACGACGAGCCGAGCGCGAAGAGACTGAGCGGCGCTGGCCGCTGCGCGCGCGGCTGGTGGGGTGGGCCTCGTGGCTGTGCTGGGCCCCGTGTGTGTGCGTCCTGCTCTCGCTCGTAGCGATTCGTGAGCCCGTGCACGGGCAGGAGCCCGCTCGGTCGAGGCGCGTGTCCGTGTCGGTCACGCGCGAGGGGCATGTCGAGGAGGTGCACGTCCTTCTGCCCGCGGGTGTGCGCGCGCCCGAGAGCCTGAGCGTGATCGTGGCCCTGCACGGGCGAGGAGAGGCAGTGCGCGGACCGCAGCGTGGTGCGCTGGGCTGGCTCGACGACTACCACCTCGAGGCTGCGTTCGCGGCGCTCTCGCGGGGCCGGGTGCGTGCGTCGGACGCGGCGTCGATGGCCTCCGAGGCGCAGCTCACGGCGATGACGCGTGCGCTCCGTGCCCACCCATTCCGCGACGTCGCGGTCGTCATGCCGTACACGCCGGATCTCATCGAGGAGACACCAGGCTCGGCTGCGATGGAGGCCTATTCGAGCTGGATCGTCGCCGAGATGCTGCCTGCCGTGCGCACGAGCCTGCCCGCGCTCCGCGCCGATGCGAGCCACACGGCGATCGATGGCGTCTCTCTCGGCGGGATGCTCGCCCTCGACGTGGGCCTCCGGCACCCCGAGATCTTCGCGAGCGTGGGCGGCATCCAGCCCGCGGTGCGGGGCAGGGTGGAGGCCTACGGCGCGCTGGCGACCGATGCGACGCGCTGTCTGCGCCTCGCCTCCAGCGATCGGGATCCGTTCCTTCGCGTGACGCGAGAACTGTCGTCCGCATGGCGTGCGCGCCACGTGCGCCACGAGCTCGTGGAGTACCAGGGGCCGCATGGGTACGCGTTCAACCGAGGGCCGGGCTCGATCGAGCTCCTGCGCTTTCACCACGGCTGCTTCTCGCGCGCGGCGTGAGGGGGGCCGCGCGAGGAGTGCGCGTCGTGCCCCGGCCAGCGAGCCTCCAGAAGTTGCGGGCGCGGGGGGCTCGTCCTAAGACGATGGCATGGAGAAGGTCCCCATGACCCCGGAAGGCCACGCGGCGCTCATGGCCGAGGTCAACCACCTCAAGACCGTCGAGCGGCCCCGGATCTCGAAGGAGATCGGCGTGGCGCGCGAGCACGGCGATCTGCGCGAGAACGCCGAGTACCACGCGGCCAAAGAGAAGCAGGGGATGATCGAGGCCCGCATCAACCAGATCGAGGACAGCATCTCGCGTGCGGACGTGATCGATGCCTCGACCTTCACCGGCGACAAGGTGAAGTTCGGTGCCTACGTGGGCCTCGAGGACACCGACTCCGGCAAGAAGACGCGCTACCGCATCGTGGGCCCCGACGAGGCCGACCTGAAGAAGGGCACGATCTCGGTGACGTCGCCGATCGCGCGCGCGCTCATCAATCGCAAGGTGGGCGACGAGGTCACGGTCAACGCGCCGGGCGGTGAGCGCGTGTACGAGATCATCGAAGTCGCGTGGACGGCCTGAGATGAGCCAGCGCGACCTGACGCTCGAGCTCGACTTCGCCGTGCCGCCGCAGCGTCTGTGGGACGCGCTCACCGAGCACGCCTCGATGTCGAAGTGGACGGGCGCGCGCGTGCGCCTCATCCAGCGCGGCGACGAGACGGGCGTGGGCGCCGTGCGACGCGTGCGCCTCGGGCCGACCTCGGTCGACGAAGAGGTGGTCTACGCGGATGCCCCGCGACGCCTCGTGTACCGCGTGGTGCGCGGCGCGGGCCTCTCGCACCACCGCGGCGAGGTGCTGATCGAGCCGCGTGGCGCTGGCTCGCACCTCACATGGCACATCCGCATGGTCTCGCCGATCCCCGGCGTGACCCGCGTGCTCTCACGTGCGATCCGACTCGGCGTCGGTCGAGGCCTGAACGAGCTCCGGGGCCTGATCGGCGGCTGACTCCGCCCCTCGGTCGGTGTCGCTGTCGGGCGCGTCTCCCGTGTCCGCGTCGGCCCGGCGATCGAGCGCCTCGCGCTCTGACGCGCGGGTCCGGGGCAGCTGGCCCGTGCGGTACCCGTCGAGCAGGACCTGGGCGACCTCGGCCGGCAGCCCGAGGAACGCCTCGTCGTAGCGGATCGGAGGCTCGTCCTTGCGCTTGAGCACGAGCGCCTTGGCCTCGTGGAAGCCGTCGAGCACGCTGAACGCGCGACGCGCGTCGATCGACACGCGCTGGAGCTTGTTCCAGCGCGCGCGGTGCACGCCGGTGCGTGTGCGGAGCAGCAGCTCTGCAGGCGTGAGCACGAGCGCGATGCCCTTGCGCACCCCGATCTCTCGTCGCGTCATCCACCACCAGCCGAGCGGGAACACGAGCGCCACGAGCACTGCCCCACCCGCCAGCGGCACGAGCTCGGCGGGCAGCCCCACGTCGAGGCGCGCGAGGCCCTCGATCGTCACGAGCGCGAGGAGGATGGTCGCGTACGGCCCGCGGCGAGCCCACCCCGCGCCGTGAGGCACCACGAGCGTCCCGTCGTCGGTGATGCCGCGCGCAGCGTCGTCGTAGACCTTGCTGGCGAGGGCGGCGGGCGCGGGGAAGGTGCGATCCTCGTCGTAGGGCTGAGGGCCGAGCCAGCGCATGAGGCGCTCCGCGAGCACGCCCGGGCTGTGCTCGAAGATCGGCGGCAGCGTGAGGTAGAGCGCGTCGCGGCTCGAGCCCACCACGAACACGTCGGCCCAGCGCGGTCCCGTGCGCCGCGTCTGCCACGCGCCCGTCTCGACGATCGAGACGATCGCGTCCTTGTCGATCGCACGCTCCGAGGTGCCGTCGCTGAAGAAGAGCCCTTCGGGCGCGAGCACGAGCGCGGATCGCGAGGCGTTGGAGGCGATCACGAGCCGTCGGACGAGCTCGGCCAGGAGGAGCAGCGCGCGCGTGGTGAGCCCGAGCGCGAGCAGGCGCATGAGGAGCGCGAGCGGGTCGATGGCGGTGTGAGCGACCATCTCGCGGAAGATCCCGCCGAGCCACGCCACGCCGGCCACGAGCGGCGCGAGGAGGGCGCGAACGCCGTCACCCTCGAGCACCGGCGGGAACGTGCCGCGCAGCACCTCCCAGCCGGCAGGCGTGCGATCACGGCCGCGCGCGAGCGCGCGTGCCTCGGCGATCCACGCATCGGGGGCGAGCATCGGCGGATTTGTGTGCGTGGCGCCCGGAGGCGTCAACGACCATCGCACGCCGAGACGTGCACGCTGGCCTCGTGGGCGCGCGCCCGGGCCCGCTCGCAGCGGACGGTGCCGTCGCTGCCGAGCGCTCCGCGCGCGAGTGCGCAGACGCGATCGGCCGCCTGCACGGCCTCGTTTCGCTCCTGAGCTGCGAGATCGCAGCGCGCATCGCGCGGGCCCTCCCGGGCGATCTCGTCGCCGAGGCTGGCCTCGGCCGCGAGGGCGCGCTCGAGGGCCGCCTCTTCGCGCTGGATCGCGCCGTAGCGGGTGTTCGGGTCGGGGGGCGGGCTGGCGCCGCAGGCAGTGGCGCACGAGAGAACCAGCACGCTCGCGAGCAGGCCGTGCCCGCGCGCACGGTGATATGCTGGGCGAGCCGTCGGGCCTCCTCGATGCCTCTCGTCCAACACTCTCGATCCGAGATCCACTTCAAGCTCGTGTACTACGGGCCTGGGCTGGGCGGGAAGACCACGAACCTCGAGTTCATCCACAAGCACACGCGGCCCGATCGCCGCGGCAAGCTGATCTCGCTCGCGGCCGAGTCGGAGCGCACGCTCTTCTTCGATCTCCTCCCCGTCGATCTGGGCGAATTCAAGGGCTACCAGGTGCGCATCCACCTCTGCACGGTGCCGGGGCAGATCGCACAGGAGAAGACGCGTCGCCTCGTCCTGCGACACGTCGACGGGATCGTGTTCGTGGTGGACTCGCAGCGCGCCCGCCTCGAAGACAACGTGCAGTCGGTGATCGATCTGGACGCGAACCTGCGCCAGCAGGGCGACGATCCCGATCGGCTGCCGCTGGTGGTCCAGTACAACAAGCGCGATCTCGACGACATCGCCGCCGTGACGGAGCTGCGACGCGCGCTGCGCGTGCCGCGCGGTGTGCCGGAATTCGAGGCGATCGCGGTGCGAGGCGTCGGCGTGTTCGACACGATGAAGTCGGTGCTCAAGCAGTGCCTGGCGCTCGTGGGCGATCCCAAGCACGCCAAGGAGGGGCGCTCTCCGTCGATCCTGCCGGGCGCGCGCGCCTCGATGTTTCCGCGCGATCGCGAGAGCGAGCCCGAGCCGCGGCCCTCGCGTGCGCGTCTGCCGGGCGCCCCGAAGGTCCCGAGCTTCGACGACGAATGAGCGCGCTTCGCGAGGTGGCGCCCGGGGTGCGCGTGATCGCGCTCGAGACGCCCACGCTGCCGCCGGCCACACATACGAACACGTATGTGCTCGGTGAGCGCGAGGTGATCCTCGTCGAGCCCGCGAGCCCGCGGCGTCGTGAGCAGGGCCGCTTGCTCGACGCGCTCTTCGACGCCGGGCTCGAGGTGCGGGCGATCGTGCTCACGCATCACCACCTCGATCACATCGGCGCGGTGGAGCGTCTCGTGGCGGAGCTGCGCGTGCCCGTGTGGGCGCACGCCGAGACGGCGGAGCGCGTGCCGTTCGCGGTCGACCGGGCGCTGGTCGAAGGCGAGCAGCTCGACGACGATCGAGGTCGCGCGTGGCGTGTGCTCCACACGCCCGGGCACGCGCCCGGACACGTGTGTCTCCGCGACGACGAGGCGACGCTGATCGCGGGCGACATGGTCGCGGGCGTGGGCACGATCCTCATCGAGCCGTCGGAGGGCTCGATGGCTCGCTACCTCGCGTCGCTGACGCGGCTCTCGACGGAGGCGGCGCTGCTCCTTCCCGCGCATGGCGATCCGCTCCCTCACGCGCCGCGCGTGCTCGAGCACTACGTGGCCCACCGTCTCGCGCGCGAGTCGAAGGTACGCGACGCGCTGCGCGCACACGGGCCGAGCGAGCTCGCGGCGCTCGTGCCCCTCGTGTACGCGGACGCGCCGCCGACGGTGTGGCCCATCGCGGCGCTCTCGCTCGAGGCGCACCTCGTGAAGCTGATCGACGACGGCGACGTCGTGCACGACGGACCCCGCTACGCCCTCCTCTGAGGCTCGTGGCCTCGGGTGCGTCGGCGTCAGTCGTGGAGCTCGTGCGGGGCGCGGACGAAGCGGCGGGCGCCGTCGCGGCGGAGCTCGAGGAGGGCGGGGAGGAACGAGGCACCGAGGAGCGCGCGATCCGGGGCGTCGAGGTCGCGCACGGGGACGCCGTCGATGGCGAGCAGCTCGTCGCCGCGCACGAGGCCGGCCCGGCGGGCGCCGCGCGCGATCACGCGCGACACGATCAGTCGCTCGCCGTCGCGCTCGAGCGCGATGCCGACCCCGACCACTCGGCGCGCACGATCGCCGTGGGCCGGATCGTCGTCGACACGCTCGGGAAGGTGCAGCACGAACGGCGCAGGATCGCGGTCGCGACGCACCTCGAGTCGGTGAGCGGCCTCGCCGGCGCTCGCATGCACGGCGTGCACGACGCGGCGCCCCGAGGGGACGCCCCCGAGCTCGAAGTGTCCTCGCTCGTCGGTCGTGGTGGCGATCGCGTCGCGCGCGTCGGCCTCGCCCAGCGTCACCTCGGCGCCTTCGACGGCGCGCCCGAAGCGATCGACCACGTCGCCCTGCACACGAAGCCCGGGCTCGACCACGAAGGGATCGAGCTCGACGACGTCGCCACGACGCGGCGCGCGGATCTCGAGATCACGCACGAACGGGGCATATCCTCGCGGACGGATCTCCACGCGATAGCGGGCTGCGCGGGCCCGCCGGAGCTCGACGACGCCGTCGGCCGTGCTCGCCGTCGTACGAAAGCAGGGATCGCCGTCGAGACAGGTCCATGTGATCTCCGCGTCGCCCACCGCCGCGCCCGTCCACGCGTCGAGGAGCGTCGTGACGACGTCGAGCGGGCGGTTCATCGTGAGCACCACCGTGTCGTCGCCGGACGCGATCACGCGGGGCCCCACGTACGAAGGGTGTGAGGCCTCGAGCGCGAGCGCGCCCGGCGGTGCGGCCGTGATCTCGACCTCGCCGTTGGCGTCGGTCACGAGCGTGCGCGGCTGGCCCGTGCCCGCCCGCAGCGACTCCATGCGAACGAGGGCGTCCTCGAGGGGATCACCTTGCGGATCGAGCACGCGCGCGCGCACCACGCGTCGGCCCGCGTCGAGCGTGACGGAGACGTCTTCGGTGCCTCCGCCGTGCACGTCGAGGATGTGCTCCACCGCGGGCCGGCCGTCGGCGGTCACGAGCAAGAGCACGGTGCCGCCGACGTCGTCCAGGCGGAAGCGACCGCGAGCGTCGGTGGCGAGGTAGCGCGGGATCGGATCGTTCTCGATGCGGGCCTCGACGCGTGCGTCGGCAGGGCGACCGTGCTCGTCGAGCACCGTGCCCGCCACGGAGCCTCCGGGCGAGAGCACGAGCTCCACGTTCTCTCTCGCGCGGCCCGCGGTGAGCTGCAGGCGCGGCGAGCGCGCGGCGCGATAGCCGGGCGCGCGTGCGATCACCTCGACGCGGCCAGGGGGCAGCCCGCTCACCACGAAGGCACCCTGCGCGTCGGTGCGCAGGCTGGTGCGTCGCACGGAGGTGCTCGCGGCGGTGGTGCTCGAAGGAGCGGGGGTGCTCGCGCCCGTGCCTCCCGGCGAGAGCGACACCTCGGCGATCTCGCCCTCGGTGAGGGGGATCGGTGGCACCTCGTCGGTCACCCCGAGGCCCGGCATCGACTCGGGTAGAGCGGGATCGAGCGAGGGCAGGGTGGGGAGGGCAGGCAGCGCGCTGTCGACGGGCGCGGGGGCCGAGAAGAGAAGGGATGCGATCGGCTGCACCGTCGCGCTCACCGCGATCGGCGCGTGATCGCTCGCATCGCCCACGACCTCGACCCACGCATCGGCGATGGGCTCGTGCGCCTCGTCGAGCACGCGGCCCTCCAGCACCGCGCCCTCGGAGAGGATCACGCGGCAGGGAGCGTCGGTGCTGCAGCCCTCCGCCACGGCGGAGACGAAGCCGCCGGCGCGCACATCGACGCTCACCGAGCCGGGCTCGAACGGCCCCACGCGGAAGCGCCCGGCCGCGTCGCTCAGCGCGGCGTGCGCGCTCGTGGAGAGCGAGGCCGTGGACGCCACGACCTCGGCCGCAGCGATGGGGCGCCCGCGTCGATCGACGACCTCGCCGTCGACGAAGCCGCCCTCGGCGAGCCGGAGCTGCACGAACACGCTTGCCTCCGGATCGACCGTGAGACCGCGGCGCGGCTCGGCCACGAGCGTGTCGCTCGAGGCCTGGACCTCGTACACGCCCGGCGGGACGTCCTCGAAGACGAAGCGACCCTCGGCGTCGGCGACGAGCTCGCGGCCGGGCCAGATCCCCGAGCCCACGATGCGCAGCGTGCCCGCGTGGGGCTGGCCGTCGGGGCCCTGGAGCTGGCCCGAGACGCGCGCGATCGGCGTGAGCGTCATGGTCACGTCGTCGCAAGGTGTGCGGATCGCTCGCGCGAGGCGCGCGAAGCCGGCGATCTGGGCGCGCAGCACATAGGGGCCCGCGCGGACGTCGTCGATCGCGACGAGCGCGTCGTGCACCTCGATCTCGCGCACGCGCTCGCCCTCGTCGGTCTCGACGAGCAGCGACCCGACGAGCGCCCGCGGCGCTCCCTCCGCAGTGGGGGGAGCCTGGAGGATCACTCGAAAGGGTGCGGCAGGAATCGAAGGAGGAGCGGGAACGGCGGGGGCGGCGGCCACCGGCGTGGGCACGAGCGGGGCGCCCGCCGTCGCGTCGCGGAGCAAGAGGGCGGAGAGCGCGACCCACGCGAGCGTGCCCAGCCGCCAGAGGGCGGATCGACGGGGCGCGGGGGTGGGGGCGGGGTTGGTCATCGCTCGCAGCGCGCTGCGAGAACGGGCATGCTCGGGGCGCCCATTCCCGGAGGGGGTGCGACGATCCTTGATCGTCTGCGGCGCCGATGCTAGGAAGCGCGCCCTTTCGACGGAGTTTGATCCCATGGCCCATCGGTGCGCGGTCTGCGGCAAGGGTGCTCAGGCAGCCCACAACGTCAGCCACTCCAACCGCAAGTCGCGGAAGTGGCAGGAGCCGAACCTTCAGCCGGTGCACATCGTGCTCGACGGTTCGCCGACCCACGCGCGCGTGTGCACGCGCTGCATCCGGTCGAACAAGATCACCAAGGCCGCCTGAAGGCGCCGCCGAAGGTCGCCCCCGAGCCGCTCGGGACCTCCGAGGCGCCCCTGCGGGACGCGGACGCAGTGGTGCGTCTGGGCGACGAGCCGCGTGAGGAAGGTGAGGACGAGACCGTCGTCCTCACCTTTCGCGTGCCCGGCGAGCTGGAGGGGCAGCGCCTCGATCGATTCCTCGAGTGGCGCATCCCGCGGCTGAGCCGCGAGCGCGCCCAGGAGATCATCGAGGCTTGCGCGCGCCGCGAGGACGGCGCTGCGCGTGCGCCGCACGAGCGCGTGCGCGCCGGCGAGATCGTGCGCCTCGTGCGTGAGCGCTTTCGCGAGCCCGATGCGCCGCGAGACTTCGGTGTGCTGCACGAGGACGAGGCTCTGCTCGTGGTGGACAAGCCGGCGGGCCTTCCCGTGCACCCCTCGGCGACGTATCACCGCAACACGCTGACGAACCTTCTCCGCGAGCGCTTCGGGCCGGGCGCGCCTCACATCGCGCATCGCCTCGACAAGGAGACCAGCGGCATCGTGGCGTGCGCGCCGCCGGGGCCCTTCGAGGTGCGGCTGAAGAAGCAGTTCGAAGCGCGGACGGTCTCCAAGGTCTACCTCGCGATCGTGCGCGGACGGGTGGAGGGAGACACGCAGACGATCTCGCTCCCCATGCGTCGCGCCACGTCGGGCCTCCACATGTGCATGGAGACGCATGCCGACGGCGCCGAGGCGATCACGGAGCTCGAGGTGCTCGAGCTCCGTCGGGATCGCACGCTCGTGCGGCTCACGCCGCGCACGGGGCGGCAGCACCAGCTGCGCGTGCACATGGCGGCGATCGGGCACGCGATCCTCGGCGACAAGCTCTACGGACCGGGTGCGCAGGACGTCTTCTTCACGGTGATCGAGCACGGGATGACCGACGCGATGCGCGCGCTGCTCGGCCATCAACGGCACGCGCTCCACGCACACCGTCTCTCGTTCGATCATCCGAGCAGCGGCGCGCGCGTGACCTTCGAGTCACCGCTGCCGGGCGATCTCGTCGCGCTCCTCGCCGAAGGGGACTGACGGGGGCCGCGCCGGGGGGAATTCGCGCGATCCGTGTGCGAATTCGAGGGCGCCCCGAGGTCACTGCTCTTCGTCGTCGGCCGGCTGATCGTGGACGATGACGCGCCGCCGATCTTCGTCGGGCGCGTGCTGCGACTCGATGAGCGTGTTGACGCGACGAACGACGCGCTCCGAGGCAGGCGAGAGGTGCCAGCGCGCGACGATCGGATCGTCAGGCCCGTCCTGCGTCCACTTCACGAAGGCCACGAAGCGCTGGTTGAGGATGCGGCGATCCTGATCGTGCACCGTGTCGAAGCCCGGATCGCCCTGGCGGACCACGAGCTCGAGCTCGTCGTCGACGCCAGTGCCGTGGCGGAGGCTGTCGATGTGGGCCACGAGTCGGTGCGTCTCGTGACGCTCGAGATCCGTGTCGGTGCGCATCGTGGTGACGCGCACGTAGGCCACGATGTCGCTGGAGCGCACGCGGAGATCGATCTCCTGCTCCCACGTCTCGAGCCAGTTGCCCTCGAGCAGGGTGGGGTCGTCGATGAAGTCGACACCGTTCTCGAACACCGCGCGCTGCGCGGTGGTGATGGGCGTCACGACGATGCGGGGCGCGCTGCCGCCGCAGCTCGCGAGGCCGAGGAGCGTGCCCAGCAGGACTGGGCGCAGGGCGCCCTGCAGCCCTTGCAGTGGAAGGAGCCGCGCACCGAATCGCAGCGAGCGGGTGATCGAGCGTGCGGCCTTGGGAGCGGGAGCTTCGTGACGCATGACTTCTTCGGCGTATAGGGGGTGTGGCCGGCGAGGTCAACGCGCTGGCGTGCCCGAGACACGCGCAAGCAGTGAGTCGTCCTCGAGGTCTCTCACGAGCGCGCGGAGCAGCTCTTCACGAGGTCCGAGCCACAAGAGATCCTCGACGCGCTCAGCGAGCGGCGCGTCGCGGCGGAGCGTGGCGAGCTCGCGATACAGAAACGCCTCGTCGCGATGCGCCGCGAGCGAGGCGGCCAGCGCGTCGGCGCCGCGCACGGAGAGGCCCCACGCGTCGGCGCGCGCGGGGATCGACTCGAGCTCGCCGAACTTGGCGAGCACGGCGGCAGCGCTCTTCTCGCCCCAGCGCGGGACGCCCGGGATGCCGTCGGCCGTGTCGCCCACGAGGGCGAGGAAGTCGGGGATCGAGGCCGGCGCGACACCGAATTTCTCGCGCACGCCGGCGTCGTCGAGCGCGAGCTTCTTGCGCCGATCCCAGCCGATCACACGGCTGCCCACGACGCACTGCGCGAGGTCCTTGTCGGGCGAGCAGAGCAGCACCCGCTCCACCTCGACATGGCGCGCGGCCCGCGCGGCGAAGGTGGCGAGGGCGTCGTCGGCTTCTACCGAGACCATGCGCCACACGACGAGGCCGAGCGCGTCGGCCGCGCGCTCCGCGAGCGGGAACTGCGCGGAGAGCGCGGGATCGATCCCGTCGCCAGTCTTGTAGCCGGCGAACCGATCGTTGCGGAACGACTCGATGACGGTGTCGAAGGCCACGGCCACGTGCGTGGCGTCGGCGCGCAGGGTCCAGAGCGAGCGGGCGAGCGCGCGCACCGCGCCCACCTCGCGTCCATCGCTCGTGCGCGACGAAGGCGCGCCGTAGAACGAGCGGAAGAGCTCGTAGGTCCCGTCGACGAGGTGGACCTGCATCGATCAGCGCTTGGGCAGCGGCGCGCGCGGAGGTGGGATGGTGCCGGGAGGCATGCGCGGAGGCGGGATGCGCGGCGGGCCGCGGCGATCGGCGATCACGGTCTTCTCTTGGTGTACCGGATCGTTGAGATCGAGCGGCGCGGGATCGGCGCTGACGCGCGACGGGCGCTTGCGGCCGCGCGTATCGAGCGATTGGGTGGGCGCGGCGGCGATGGCAGGGGCAGCGACGGCGCTCGCGGTGGGGTTCGGGCTGAAGCGGTTGAACGGTGCGTCCTTGGGGAGGGCGCTCGCGATGAGGTTCCGGCCGAAGTCCTCGCCGCGCACCGACACGTCGAGCACGAAGTCCTCCATGGCCCGGAGCTCGCGCTCGATCTCGTCCTGGAAGATGCGCTTCATGAAGCCCGCGAGGCGGGTGCGTCGATAGCTCGGGTTGTGGCGGCGCAGGAACGAGAGGAGCGCGTTGCGGAATTCGAGGGCGCTCTGGAAGCGCGCCGAGCGCGATCGCGCCATCGAGCGCTCGATGATCGCGCAGAGCTCGTCGGGCAGGTGCGGCGCGACCTCGCGGATGGGCCGCGGCTGCGCGTCGCGCACGGCGAAGATGAGGTCGATCTCGTTGGGCGCGGTGAAGGGCGCCTCACCCGAGCAGAGCTCGTAGAGCACGGAGCCCGCGCTGAACACGTCGCTCCGCCAGTCGAGCTTTCGCCCGAAGGCCTGCTCGGGCGACATGTACTTGACCTTGCCCTTGATGATGCCGGTCTTGGTCTGGATGCGGTTGTGCGAGGCCTTCGCGATGCCGAAGTCGCAGAGCTTCACGACGCCGTCGTAGCCGACGAGCACGTTCGACGGGCTGAAGTCGCGGTGCACGATGCGGAGCGGCTCGCCGCGTGCGTCGCGGGCCACGTGCGCGTGGTGCAGGCCCTCGAGGCTGCGCGCGATGACGTACACGACGTCGTCGACAGGGAGCGCGAGGTCGAGCATGCGCGCCCGCTCGACCGCGCTGCGCAGATCGCGGCCGTCGACGTACTCCATCGAGATGAGGATCGCCTCCTCGACCTCGACGAGCTCGTAGACCTCCGCGATGTTCGGGTGGCGCAGGTAGCTGACGAGCTTGAACTCGTCGGTGAGCATGTCGACGAACGCGCGATCCTCGCGGAAGTGCGGGAGCAGGCGCTTGATCGCCACGTCGCGCTTGTGGCCGTCGTCCTCGAACGTGAAGGCGCGGTAGAGCTCGGCCATGCCGCCGAACGCGATGCGATACGTGAGGTGGTAACGGCCCAGTCGCCGCGTCTGGCGCACGGCGGCAGCGTACGACGGGCCGTTTCCCCGGTTCAACGCCGAGATGCGGCTCCGTCGCGGGGTGGTGCTACACGGATCGGCGAGACTGATGCCGACCCGCCCCCCGTCCGGCAGAGCCGGCTCGGGGCCCCCCACCCGACTCCGCTCCGCGAAACGGAATCGCCTCGACGCGGAGGATCCACTGTCTCGGCGATTCTGCTTAGATCGCGGCCGTCATGCGCACTGCTCCCGACCCCACCGTGCTCGAGGCCTTCCTCTCTCGCGCAACCGCGATCGTGGGCGCTTCGCACGTGACGACGAACGCCGACGATCTCGCGACGTACGGGCGCGACTGGACGAAGGTGCACACGCCCGCTCCGTCGGCCGTGGTGCTGCCGCGGACCTCCGAGGAGGTGGCGGCGCTCGTGCGCACGGCCCACGAGCTCGCGGTGCCGGTCGTCCCTTCCGGGGGGCGCACGGGCCTCGCGGCGGGGGCCGTCGCTGCATTCGGGGAGGTCGTGCTCTCGCTCGATCGGATGCGCTCGATCGGCGCCGTCGATCCGCGCGCGCTGACGGTGGAGGTGGAGGCCGGCGCGGTGACGGCCGCGGTGCACGCCGCGTGTGAGCCGCACGGGCTCACGTGGCCGGTGGACTTCGCATCGAAGGGATCGAGCACCGTCGGCGGCAACATCGCGACCAACGCCGGCGGCGTGAAGGTGATCCGCTACGGCCTCACGCGCCAGTGGGTGCTGGGCCTCGAGGTGGTCACTGGCACGGGCGAGCTCTTGCGGCTCAACGGCGCGCTCGAGAAGAACAACACGGGCATCGATCTGCGCCAGCTCTTCATCGGGAGCGAGGGCGTGCTCGGCATCGTCACGCGCGCGACGCTCAAGCTGACGCGGCTCCCCAAGCGTCTCGACGTGATGCTGCTCGCGGTTTCGGATCTCGCGGGCGTGCTGCGCCTCTTCGAGCGCGCACGGTCGGGGCCGTTCGTGCTCTCGGCCTTCGAGGTGTTCACGGAGCGCTGCTACGCACGGGTCCAGCGCCACCGCGGGCTCTCGCTGCCGATCGCGACACGCACGAGCCACTACGTGCTGGTCGAGGTGGAGACGAGCGATGCGGCCGCGCTCGAAGCGTGGCTCGAGTCGCTGCTCGTGGAGGACGTGGTGCTCGACGGGACGCTCGCCGAGAACGTGGCGCGCGCACAGGCGATCTGGGAGCTGCGCGAGGGGATCAGCGAGAGCCTCTCGGCCACGGGCCTTCCCCACAAGAACGACATCGCGCTCCCCATCGCGGAGCTCGAGGGCTTCGTGGCCGAGCTCGAGGGCCTCTTCGCGCGCGAGTGGCCCGGCTTCGAGATCTGCCTCTTCGGCCACATCGGAGACGGCAACCTGCACGTGAACGTGATGAAGCCCGATGCCATGAGCAAGGAGGAGTTCCTCGGTCACGCGCACGCGGCCGACGAGCAGATGTTCGCGCTCGTGCGCGCCCACCGCGGCAGCATCTCGGCCGAGCACGGCATCGGCCTCCTCAAGAAGGACTTCCTCGGCTACACGCGCACGGCCGAAGAGATCGCGATCTTCCGCGCGATCAAGGCCGTGCTCGATCCGCGAGGGATCCTCAACCCCGGCAAGGTCTTCTGAACACGGCGAGCGCGGCGCGCTCGTTCGCGGCTACTCGCGAGGGCGCCGCAGGCCGAGGAGCTTCTCGCAGAGCGGGCGGCCGAGCTGCTCGCTCATGAGGCCCTCCACCACCGTGGCGATGCGCGAGCGCTCGGCCTCGTTGCTGTAGACGAAGCCGATGCCCATGCCCGGCGGCTGCTCGTCGCTCGCTTGCCCGGGACCGACGATCCACTGGACGCGGCCGTGCAGCCGCAGCGGCTCGGCGAGAGTCGGCACGACCAGGCGGAACACGAAGTCGGTGCCGATCGGCAGCGGCTTGTCGGTGCGGATGAACGTGCCGCCGCGGCCGATGTTCTTCGTGTAGTCCGCGAAGAACGCGTTCAGCCGCTTGTATTCGACGGTCAGCTCGATCGCCATCGCGAGGGGCAGCTTATCGATGGGGCGCGGGTCGGGCCAGGAACGCGCAGCTCGACGCACGAGCGAGCCAAGCCGCGCGGTGTGGCCGCGGTCTAGGCGCTGTCCACGTCATGGTCGTTCAGTTGTGCAATAGGTCGCGATCGCCTAGCATCGGCGCCCGATCGGGGGCTTGGCCCCGGTTTCGGTGGGACGTGTCGGTGCTCGATCCGGTCTACGTCCTGCCCCGATGGGAGCTGCGCGACGTCTGGTCGGCGGCGCCCCGACCCGACAGCATGGCGGACAACGAAGAATCGGAGTGGATCCAGCGCGCCCAGAAGGGGGACCGCGCCGCGTTCAGCCGCCTCGTGAGGCTCCATCACCGCCGCATCTACGCCTGCGCGGCGCAGATGCTCGGGGATCGCGCCGAGGCCGAGGACGCCGTGCAGGAGACCTTCCTCCGCGCCTACCGCGCCATCGAGCGCTTCGACGGGCGCGCCGAGCTCTCCACCTGGCTCTATCGCATCTGCATCAACGTCTCGCTCAACGCGCTGCGCCGTCGAAAGCGCACCGACGCGGCCGACGTGAACGATCCGCGCGTGCCCGAGCCCGCCGCCGATCCGGCCCAGGGCAACAGCGATCCACGCCACGCGCTCGAGGGCGCCGAGCTCTATCGTCGGCTCGCGGCGGCGCTCGACGAGCTCTCGCCGTCGCTACGCTCGACCGTGGTCCTGGTGCTGCTCGAGGGCATGCCACAGAAGGATGCGGCCGAGGTGCTCGGCTGCTCGGAGGGCACGATCGCGTGGCGCGTGCACGAGTCGCGACGGCGCCTTCGCGAGAAGCTCGGTGATCTGCTGGACGAGGCGACGGGCAAGAGCTCGTCGGCGGGCACGGCTGCGGCGCCCGGTGCGAGGAGGGCGCCATGAACGACGAGCTCATGCGCAAGATCTCCGACGCGATCGACTCCGAGGACGGCCTCGCGGGCGATCCGGAGCTCGTGCAGCTCCTGGCGACGTCACCCGAGGCGGCGCGCTACGCCAAGCACCTCTCACGCATGCAGCGCTGGCTCGCGGCATGGCCGATCCGTGACCCGAGCGAGGCGGAGCTCGAGGGGCTCGCGGCAAACATCGATGCGCGCCTCGGCGAGAAGTTCTCGGGCGACTACACGCGCGCGCCCGACTTCGAGGAGGACGAGGAGCTCGCGTCGGTGACGTCGGGGCTGCTCCAGCCCGGAGACCTCGAGGCCGACGCAAGCTCGTCGTTCGATCTCACGATGTCTGCGATCACCGAGCTAGCCGACCACGTGAACGAGCAGGCGAGCGCGCAGCCCGTCGCACGCGTGCCGCTCAGGAAGGGCGCCGTCCCGCCGCCGCGCGGAGCGCTCGCGCCGACCACGGACGATGACGATCTGCCGGCGGCGCTGCCCAAGGCGAAGCTGCCGAAGGTCCCTGCGCCGCGGGCGGGGGCCACGACGGTGCTGGGCAACCCGACCGCGACGGCGAAGGCCAGCGACGACGTCGCGGAGAGCCCCGCCGCGCCGAAGAAGAGCGACGAGGCGCACGCGGCGCACCACGAGCCGCCGACTCCGCCGCCTGCTGCGAAGAAGAGCGACGAGGCGCACGCGGCGCACCACGAGCCGCCGCCTCCACCGCCTGCTGCGAAGAAGAGCGATGAGGCGCACGGGGCGCACCACGGGCCGCCGCCTCCGCCGCCTGCCTCGAAGAAGGGTGAACACGAGCCGCCTCCGCCTCCGCCCGCGGCGAAGAAGGACGCGAAGAAGGGCGATCCCAAGAAGCCCGACGCGAAGAAGCCGACGAAGCCCGAGGCCAAGGCCCCGGAGCTCGAGGATCGCGTGTCCATCCCGATCCCGCTCACGCAAGGGCCGCGCCTCGAGCTGCTCGAGGGAGGCAAGTCGAAGGCTCCGCCTCCGCGCGAGGAGGCGAAAAGGAGCTGGCTGCCGGCGATCCTCGCGGCCGCAGCCATCGGCATCGGCGTGATCGGGGTCGGCTCGCTGACGATGAACGGCGCCGCACCCACGAGCGTGCAGCCCGCATCGGCCGTGGGGGGCGTCTCGCCGGCGGCGACGCAGTCTACGCCCGTCGTGTCGCCCACTCAGAGCCCGAGCCAGGACGAGGTCGGGCTCGGTCAGGGCATGGCCGAGGCGGCCGTCGCGGAGCCGGCCCCGCCGCCCGCCGTGGCCCCAGCGGCCCCCGTGACGCCGGGCGGCGCAGATCCGAGCGCCGTTGCACCGACCACCGCGGCCTCGTCCACGACTGGTCTGATGGGTGGCGGCGGAGCTTCTCGTGGCCAGCCCGAAGCTTCTCGCGTGTCGGCCGAAGGATCCGACTGGGGGCCTCAAGGCGGTCCGGCGCGTCGCGCGGCGCCCCGCGGTGCGGCGGCGCACAGCGACGGTGAGGGACGTGGTGGCGGCGGAGACACGCCGAGCACGGGCGCGAGCCGAGGCTCGATCGACGACTCGGTCTCGGGCGGCGGCGGCACGGGCGGGCGCAC
>JAIBCE010000303.1 GCA_019694315.1 Sandaracinaceae bacterium | reverse complement strand
AGCGCGTACTGCTTCGCAGCGGGCTGCCTCATGCTCAAGGGCGGCGGTGGGACTTTCGGAACCGGAGGCTCCATCGGTGCGAAAATCCTAGAGAACTCGGAGCACTGAGGTCAAGGCTCCTGCGAAGATCCCGGAACCTCTCTTCGCTACGCTCGCGGGCGGCTCTTGGGCATCATCTCCGGGTGCCGGCCTCCGGAGCTTCTCCCGCCTCGTTCGCAGCCTCCCGGGGGAGCGCACTGATCATCCGCCACGTGGTCGGCGGCTGGGTCGCGGCGCTGGCAGGGCTCCTGTTCTTGGCAGCGCTGCCCGGGTCGGCCGAGGCCCAGGCGCCCGATCCGCAGCTGGTCTGGCGCACGATCGAGACGCCCCACTTCCGCATCCACTACCACCAGCCCCTGGCCCTGCTGGCCCGGAGGACCGCGGCCGCTGCCGAGCGAGCGCATGGCACGCTCGCCGACGTGATGGGCTCGGCGCCCGAGTCGCAGGTGGAGCTCGTGCTCACTGACGAGTCCGACTCCGCCAACGGCTCCGCGACCGCCCTGCCCTTCGACACGATCCGCCTCTACGCCGAGGCGCCCGACGATCTCTCCCCCCTCGCGGACTACGACGACTGGATGACGATGCTCGTCACCCACGAGCACACCCACATCTTGCACCTCGATCAGGCCACGGGGCTGGCCTCGTTCCTCAACGCGATCCTCGGCCGCGTCTACATGCCCAACCACGTGAGCCCACGCTGGCTCCTCGAGGGCATCGCCGTCTGGCAGGAGACGGACCGCACCTCCGCCGGTCGGCTTCGCTCGACCCAGTGGAACATGTACCTGCGCATGGACGCGCTCGAGGACCGCTTCTGGACCCTCTCGCAGGTGACGAACGAGGCCGACCGCTGGCCTCACGGCAACGCGCAGTACCTCTACGGGAGCGCCTTCGTGGAGATGGTCGCGCGCCGTCATGGGCGCGAGGCCCTCGCAGAGGTGATGCACGACTACGCCGACGCAGTGCTCCCGTACGGCCTCAACCGGGTCTTCGAGCGCGCGACCGGCCACACGATCGAGGCGCTGTGGGACGAGCTGCTCGCCGAGAGGCGGGCCGACGCCGAGGCGCTCGTCGCGCGCGTCGAGTCGGAGGGACGCGTCGAAGGTCGGCGGCTCACGCGACACGGCGAGCTCGCGCGCGCGCCGCGCTTTCTCCGCGATGGCCGGCTCGTCTACATGCGCGGCGACGCGCGCTCGCGCACCCGCCTCGTCGTGGTGGATCCGCGCGGTGACATCGAGAGCGAGATCGTGCGCATCAACGGCGGGGGCGAGGCCGCGGTGCTCGCCGACGGTCGCACCCTGCTCTACGCGCGAGTCGATGCGTACCGCGACATCTACGCGTTCTCGGACCTGTTCGAGCGTGATCTGGAGAGCGGCGAGGAGCGGCGGCTCACCGAGGGCCTTCGCGCGAGAGAGCCCGACGTGTCGCGCGACGGGCGCTGGGTCACGTTCGTCACCTCGCGCGCGGGCGCCGCGCACCTCTGGGTGGCCGAGCGCCGCGACGTCCGCGCCACCATGCGCGAGCTCGCGCGAGGCGCCCCCTACACGCAGTTCTACACGCCGCGGTTCTCTCCCGACGGCCGCACGATCGCATGCTCGCGGTGGGCGCCCGGCGGCTACCGCGACGTGGTGCTCGTGGACCTCGCCGACGATCGCGTCACGGAGCTCATGCACGATCGCGCGATCGACTCGGGGCCGACCTGGTCCCACGACGGCGAGACGATCTACTTCTCCTCCGATCGCACCGGCGTCGCCAACCTCTACGCGTATCGGCTGCCCACCGGCACGCTCTCGCAGATCACGAACGTGGTCTCGGGCGCCTATCAGCCCGCGGTGAGCGACGACGGAGCACGCATCGTGTACGTGGGCTACACGAGCTTCGGCTTCGATCTCTTCGAGCTCGATCTCACGACCGTCACTCCGCGCGCCGCCGCGCCCTACCTCGACACGCGACCGCCGCCGAGCACGCCTGCGCTCTTCGACGCCGAGAGCCGCGACTACGATCCGCTGCCCACGCTCTACCCTCGCTCGTACATGCTCGACCTGGGCGCCGACTCGTGGGGCCCGCAGCTCGGCATCTCCTTCGCGGGCGAGGACGTGCTGTCGTTCCATCGCTGGAACGCGCGGCTCGGGCTGGGCCTCTCGCGCGGGAGCTGGCGCCTCGACGCTGGCTACGCCTACAACCGCTCACCGCTCGGCGTGTCCGCGCACGTGTTCCGCAACGAGTCGCGGGTCGGAGGCCTGCAGATCGCGGGCGAGGCGCGACAGTGGACGCAGGAGGCGGTCGGTGCGAGCGCCGCCCTCAACTACACGTTCCCGGCGTCGTTCCGCTCCACGTCGATCGGGCTCTCGTACGGAGCCACCTACACGCGCGCGACCGAGCCCTTCGCGCGCGCCGACGAGCTCGACCCGAACACGCCGCCGCCCGTGCTCCCCGAGATGGGCTTCTTCTCGACGCTGCGCTTCGGCTTCCACTACTCGGATCTCGAGCGCTACGGCTATGACATCAGCCCCTCGAACGGGCGCGCGATCTCGATCTCCGGCTCCGTCTCGGATCCCGTGATCGGCAGCCAGTACCGCGTCGTGACCCTCGACTGGTCGATCACGCAATTCGTGCCGCTCTGGGAGCTGCACGTGCTCGCGCTCCGCTACGCGGGCGGCATCAGCGGTGGAGACCTCGCGCACCGCGGGCTCTACTCCGTGGGCGGCTTTCCGCAGGTGAACCCGCTCGACTCGATCCTCGCGCCCGTCGTGCTCGGCGGCGCGGCGCTGCGCGGCTATCCGCCGAGCGTGCGCATCGGCTCGCAGTACCACCTCGCCCAGGTCGAGTACCGCTTCCCGATCGTGCGCTTCAACCTCGGCCACGCGACGCTGCCCGTCTACGTGAATCGCCTCTATGCGGGCGTGTTCTGCGACGTCGGCGATGCCTTCTACGGGAATTTCGACGTCACCACGCTGCGCGTCGGAGCAGGCGCCGAGGTGATCCTCGACTTCACGCTCTTCTACCTGCTCGGCTTCTCGCTCCGCGTCGGCTACGCGCGCGGCTTCATGGAGGGCGGGATCGATCAGGTCTACGGCCACCTCGGCGTGCCCTTCTGATCGCCGCGCCGGCTCGGAGTATTTCCCGCGCCTTCGGCGCTGAACGAGGGCCGACCCGGGTTTCGGAGAGACCGAGAAACAATCGATTCGCGAGCCGAAGGGACGCGGGGGCGGGGGGTCCAGGGCGAGTTACGCAGGCCGAAGGCCGAGTATGTCTGAGCATCGGACCCCCTCCCCCGCGGCCCGATTCGAAGTCGGAGATTTCTTCTCCTTCTCTCACACGCGGAGCGCGCGGAGCAGGCCGTACCACTCCTGGCGCAGGCCGATCTCCTCGGCGTGGAGGCCCGTCGAGCGCGCCGTGAGGGCGTCCACGTGGGCCACGCCCTGTGCGATCGACGACGACAGTCGCGCCCTCACCGCCGTGGCGCTCGAGATCTCTCGGAGGGCGTCCATCGCCTCGCGACGCTCGTCGAGCGCGGCGCGCTCCACCTGGAGATCCGCGTCGACGCTCCCGAGCTCGTCGCGGATCTCGAGCAGGCGATCGGCGATCGCGCGGAGGCGCGGCACCTCGGCGCGATCACCGAGCAGGGCGAGCAGCGCCGGCACGTAGCGACGATCCGGCTCGCTCGCCACGTTCACCTGGCTGCTGGTCTGCTGCACCAGATCGATCGCCACCTCCGCGCGCGCCTCGGCCCCCGCGAGCGAGGCCGGGAGGAAGTAGCCCTGCGGCGTCACGATCGCGCCCTCCGGGAGGCTCCGGGGCTCGAAGCCCGGCACTGCATCGACGAACGCGTACGCCGTCTCCTCGATCGCGTGTGTGGCGGTCATCGTCACGTGCTCTTCGCGCACGGCGCGGAGCGAGAGCGTGAGGACGCCCGCGGTCAGGCTGGTCGCGCGCAGCTCGTCCTCGCGCGTGCGGCTCGTGCGCGACACGGTCACCGAGCGCTCGATCGCGTAGGGCACGAAGGCGTGCGCGTGCGCGGCGATCGTGCCGGTCACGCCGTCACCCACGAAGCGATCCTCGGCATAGATCGCGACGGGCCCGGTGAGGAGGGCCGCGTCGCTCGGGTTGCGGAAGAGCACTGCGCGGTAGGGGTGCATGCCGCTGAGCGAGCCCCCGGGCGAGGGCTTGAAGACGAGCGCAGCCTCGCCGTCGGTGTCGGTGTCCACGAAGGGCACGAGGCCCGACTCGCCGCGCCCCAGATCGAAGCCCGGCACGGAGCTGAACACGCCGCCCTCCTCGCTCGGATGCTCCTCGAACACCAGCGTCGCGTTCGGTGCGCCCTCCTCGCTCGCGCGCCCCGGGCTCCCCTCGCCGGAGCCCTCGTCACCCACGCGCACGCCCGCGCGGGTCGAGCGCTCAGGCAGGCCGCGCTGCGCGAGCCCGTACGCGAGGTTCACCTCGGAGACGCCCTGCGCCCCCTGCACGTAGGGCGCGACGTTCGTGAGCTGCGTCTCGTCGTCGGCCGCCTCACGGAGCAGATGCCCGTTCGCGTCGAAGCGCGGTCGGTAGGCCGTCTCGGCGTGGCGCAGATCGAAGCGGAACGAGAGCGGCACTTCGGTCGAGAGCGTGAGGGCCACGTCCTGCCACGGCTCGCTCGTGGGGTTCTCCACCACCGCGAGGCCCTGCAGGTGCACGTGCCCTGCCTCGCCCACCACGAGCCGATAGCTCGGCCGCCAGCTCGAGGCCTCGGTCACATAGCTCACGCGGACCTCGTCGCCCCCATCGTTGGAGCGGATGCCCACCCGCAGCGTCACGTCCTGTCCCTCGGTCGTCGGCAAGAGCCGCACGCCCGTCACGGCCGTGCCCTCGCCTCCGACGACGGTGAGCGAGCGGATCACGTCGTCGACCTGCGATGCGGGCACCACGAGGTCGAGCTCACCGTTCGGCGCGGTCCCCCGACGCTCGAAGTGCGCGAGACCGTTCTCGTAGAGCACGACGCGCTCGAGGTGCAGCGGCGCATCGGCGCGAGCGCTCATCACCGTGTCGCGCGTGCCCGCGCAGCCTGCGTGGAGCATCCCGCCGAGCGCGAGCGTGATGCCGAAGATCGTGAGCTTGGTGGCGCGTGTGGATCGCATGGTTCCTCCACACGCGGTGATACGCGTCCGACGCGCTGCGCACCGTCAAGCCTCGGTAAAACAGGGCGCGCGCGTCCGCACGCACACCGTCCCTCGACTACAACCCCGCGACGACCTGGCTCTCGGGCACGAGGATGCGCACACGCGGGGGCGTCGCCGGATCGTCGTCGACCACCACCGTGCCGACCTCCACCTCGAGGCTCCCGCCCGCGCCCACCGTGAAGCGCTCGCCCGAGAGGATGTCGACGAGCGTCGTGCCCGCGGCCTGGCTCGTCGTCATCGTGTTGCCATCGGCGCTCGTGCGGCTCGCGTGCCGGCCCTGGGTGTTGATCACGACGAGCGCGTAGTCGCCCGTGTCGATGCGACGCTCGAAGGCCACGACGCCCGCGTCGCTCTCGTCCGCCACGTGATCGGTCGCCCACACCACGTCGAAGCTCCCGTGCGTGAGGGCCGCGTAGCCGCGACGGATGCGTGTGAGGCGCGCGATCCACTGGAAGGTCACGCCGTCCGTCGCGTAGCCCGACCACCAGAGCGGCTCGCGGTTCGCAGGATCGTTGCCGCCCGCGTAGTCCTGCTCGGTGCCGTAGTAGATGCAGGGGATGCCGTCCTCCGTGAGGAGGTAGGCCAGGGCCGAGCGCAGCGCGTCCGGACCGCCCGCATCGGGCCGGTCGTAGAGGAAGCGCGGCACGTCGTGGTTGTCCATGAAGTTCACGAGCACGTCGCGCGGTCGCGCACCGATGCCGCCCTCTTGCGGGATGGACGAGTAGTTCGTGTCGCGCTGCGCGTAGAGGCGCGAGATCTGCGTGGTCGGCCCCTCGTTCTGGAACACGTCCGAGAAGACCCAGAACTTGTGCGAGAAGTAGAAGACCGAGTCGAGCATGCCCGGCTGCGTGTAGGAGCCGATGAGCTCGTCGTCGCCGTCGAAGGCCTCGCCGAACATGAAGAAGTTCGTCTTGCCGTGCGCGGCGAGGTTCTGGCGGATGCGCGGCGCGAAATCGAGCCAGAAGCCGTCGTCGACGTGCTTGAGCGTGTCGATGCGGAAGCCGTCGATATCGGTCGTCAGGATCCAGTCCGTGTACACGCGGACCATCTCGTCGCGCACACGCGGGTCCTCGGTCGCGAGGTCCTTGAGACCGCCCGGGAAGTCGCCGAAGAGCACCTGCTCGCGCACGTCGTAGCTCGTGACGCGACCACGGCGGTGATAGACGCTCGGGTCCTGGAAGAGCGGCGGGTTCGGCGGCACGCGGAAGATCTCCGGCATGTCGAAGAAGCGCACGGGCGCCGGCCCCGACTCGCCGAGCGACGTGAAGGCCTGGATCCCGCGCGGATCGTAGTCGGGGTCGTACTCGGTGATGCGCGTGAGCGGGCTGCGCACGCCGCCGCCGATCAGCGAGTCGTCGGGCTGACCGTTGTTGTTGATGTCGTAGTAGAAGACCTGCCCGAGGTGGTTCGTGACGATGTCGAGGATCACCGACATGCCGCGGGCGTGGGCCTCGCGCACGAACGCCCGCAGCGTCGCGAGATCACCGAAGTGCGGGTTGAGACGCTCGAGATCCACGGCCCAGTAGCCGTGGTAGGCGTCGAAGCCGGCGTCATGGTCGACGTTGAGGACGATCGGGCTGATCCAGATCGAGGTGATGCCGAGATCCTCGAGGTAGTCGAGGTGATCGATGATCCCCTGCCAGTCGCCGCCTTGGTAGCGCGCGAGCGCCGACGGCGCGACGCGGTAGTCGGTGGCGGCGTCGCCGTTCGCGAAGCGATCGGTGAGGAGCTGGTAGATGATCTCGTCGCGCCAGTCGTCGACGTGCGGGGAGAGCGTCACGCGACCGAGCGTTCCGAGATCGTCCTGGGCGCAGGAGCCGACGGTGATCGAGAGGGCCGCGGCGCCCAGCACGGAGGCGACCGAGGCGACGCGCGAGGTCGTGGTGTTCGTCTTCGTCATGGCGGGCTCACGGAGCGTAGGAAGAGGAGGAGAACCACCACTCGACGCTGACGCCGAGGAAGTGCTCGACGTCGCGCGAGGCGCGAGGATCCGCGGGGTTGAGCAGGCGCCGCGCGCCCGCGTCGCGACCGCTCACCACGTAGAGCAGGCGGATGTGCGGACGGGTGTACGTGCCTCGTCCCCACGGCGAGATGAACGGCATGATCGCCAGCTTGAAGAGGCTGCCGCCCTCACCGTTGCCTGTGAGCTCGTCGAGCGCGAGCGACTGCATGCCCTGGTAGGAGAGATCGAGCGCCACGCCTGCCTGCTGGCCGAACCAGATGTGGGGGCGGATCGAGATGGCGCCCTCGCTGAGCGCGCCGCGGTTCCACACGGCGGGGTCGGCGTCGTGGAAGAGTTGCCACCACGCCCCGAGCTGCACGCCGATGGCCACGTCGGGGCTCTCGTTCCACTCCCAGTTCGCGGCGAGCGCGAGGCGGATCTGCTCGGCGCGGCCCGTCGTGATCACGGTGCCCGTCCGGAACGGCACCCCGAGCGGATCGTAGGCGCCGAGGCCGCGGGCGTACCGGAAGAAGAGGTTCGCGAACGTGTGCGAGTCGCTCAGGTAGCCGCCGACCTGTCCGCCGAGCACGAAGCCCGAGTCCTCCGGCAGCGTCTCGGTCGTGCCGTCTGTGCGCGTGCGCTGACCGGCGCCCAGCCAGTGCTGCTCGCCATAGAGCACACCCTTGAGGCCGTCGCGCTCCATGCGACCGAGCGGCCAGTACGTGAGGCGCCCCGAGAGCACGGTGCGCGGACGATCGAGGACGAAGATCTCGTCGGGCAGAAAGCCCGTGCGTGCGGGGACGAGATCCGTCTGTCGCTGGAACGGGTTGTTCGGCTCCGACATGCCGACCTGCACGGCGAGCTCGAGATCGTCCTCGAGCGCGTAGCGCAGACCGCCGCCCACCATGTTGAGGTTGTCGAGCGGCCAGAAGTTCATGAGGTAGAGGTCGTCGCCGCGCACCATCCGCGAGCCGCCCCAGATCGAGAGGCCCGGCGTGAGGATGTTGTTCGCCTCGGCGAAGAGGTTGCGGATCGCGATGCGCTCCGCGAACTCGCCGTCGTAGTGGAAGAGCGGGCCTGCGTACGCGACCGTGGCGACGATGCGCGTGTCCACCCCGAGCACGCGATCCTCTCGCCGGAGCTCGAGCTCCGCATAGGTGTCCTCTTCGTCGACGCGCGGCGCGAAGCTCACGATGCGGCTCTGGTGGCCCGAGGCGCCGCGCAGATCCGAGGCCGCGATGATCCGGCCGTAGGAGCCGAAGTGGAAACCGTCGAGGAACTGCCGCACGGCCTGATCGGTGGCGCTCGGCGTGCTGCTCGCGGCGCTGCTCTCGCTCTGGCTCTCGGGCTCCGCGCTCGCGGCTCGCTCGTCGAGACGCGCCTCGGGGAGCCGTGTGTCGCTCGAGCCGCCCGACGCGTCGTCACCTTCGGCCGTTTCGAGGGGTGCGTCCTGCGCGCGCGCATGCGACGCAGCGGCCAGCGGGAGGAGGAGCGCGAGCAGTCGGAGCGACGCGAGGTGCGACACGGCGCGGACCATACCAGCCGGGGTGCGCGACACGAAAGCGCCGCCGACGAGGGGCTCGCGCGGCGTGAGAGGGGTCTCGCCGAACGCGCTCGCGAAGATGCGATAGCGTCCTCGCTCCGTGCCCAAGCTCCGCTCGCTCTTGCCGCCTCACCGAGCGTCGCTCGCGCTGGCGTCGCTCCTGGCGATCGCGAGCGCGGCGCTGGCCCTCGCGCTCGCGAGCGTGACGGCAGCGCTCCTCGGGGCCGCGATCGCGGGCACGGTGGACACGCGCGCGCTCGCCTCGCTCGTGGGCCTCGGCGCGCTGCGCATCGCGCTCGGCTGGGGGCAGGGACGGCTCGCGATCCGCGTGGCGCACCGCCTCGGCACCGAGCTCCGCACGCTCGCGCTCGATCACGCGCTCCAGCTCGAGGCCGACGCAGGCACGAGCGAGCTGACCACGCGGATCGCGCACGACACGAACGCGCTCCAGACCTTCGCGGCCTTTCGCCTGCCGAGCGGCCTCGCCGACGCGCTCACGGCCCTCGTGCTCGTGGCCTACGCGACGAGCGTCGATGCCCGCACGATGCTGATCGCGTCGAGCCCCGTGCTCCTCACGCTGCCCTTCGCGCTCCTCGGCATGCGCCGCTCGTCTCGCAGGATGGACGACGCCCGCACGCGCTACGGCAGCATGTTCGGCGCCGTCAGCGAGCTCGTCTCCGCGCGCACGGTGCTTCGCCACTTCGGCGCCCGCCGCACCCTGGCGCGCACCGCGGCGAGCTCGTTCGCGAGCCTCGAGCAGGCCTCGGTCGCGGCCCGCGACGCCGCCGGGCTCACGCTCGCGCTCGTGCAGGGCGCGGCGCTCGGCGGGATCGTCGTCGTGGCGTGGGCGCTCGCGGGCCCTGTCGCGCGTGGCGAGATGACCGAGCCGCGCGCGCTCGCC
>JAIBCE010000021.1 GCA_019694315.1 Sandaracinaceae bacterium | reverse complement strand
CGCACGCGCTCCCCACGCTTGCTTCCTCCGCCTTCCTCGTTGCCCTCCTCGTCCTCGTCGTCCTCGGCCGTCGCAGGCTGCACGGTGGCGACGGCGCCGATCGCGGCGGGCTCGGTGCCTGCGCCTTCGGGGGTCGCCGTCGTGGGCTCGGCGGTCGTCGGCGAGGCGGTCGCCGGCTCGGCGGTCGCCGTCGTGCTCGGCGGATGCTCGTCCTCGGCCTCGATCGCCGTGGGCTCGCTGCCCGTCGTCGTGGCCGGCCGCGTCTCGTGCGAGGCCGTGGTGCGGGGCGGACGCTCGCTCGTCTCGCTGCCCGCGGCAGCGTTCTGGCTCTGCATGTAGATGAGCCCACCCACGATCGCGGCGACCGCGATCCCGAGGCCGATCCACATGCCGCTGTTGTTCGCGGGCGCAGGCGCGGGCGCGACGACGGGCGCGACCGCCTTGGGCTCGCTCTTGGGCTCGGCCTTCGCCGCCGGCTTCGTGTCCTTGCCCTTCCCGTCGGCCTTCTTCGCCTCGTCCTTGGGCTTGGCCTCGTCCTTCTTCGCGTCGTCGGGCTTCTTGGCCTGGACGCCGCTGTCCTCGCGGGCCGAGTCCTCGCTCGCAGCGGGCGGCGGCACGGACGCGACGAGCGCACGAAGGTCGACCTTCGCGTCGTCACCGTCGTCGGCGCTGGGCGGCGCCAGCGAAGGGCGCACCAGCGCGGAGAGCGCTCCGAGATCGAGCTCTTCGTCGTCGGACTTCTTCTTGGCTTCCTTGCTCACGGCGTACGACCTCGGCGAATGGGAAATCACACTAGCACGGCGCGCCTGCGATCGGATCGTCGGCGGGCTCCACGACTCTGACGGTGCTTCAGCGTCCGAGCTTGGACGCGCCCGTCACGCAGACGGTTCACCGCACGATCGTTTCGGATCACTTCCGCGCGCGAAAGAAAACGGCCCCAGGGCTTGCATCCCTGGAGCCGCGTTCAGTGGGCCATCGAGGCGGCGCGTGGCGCCGTGATCCCTCAGCCGTGCTTCTGGAAGTAGGCCTGCGAGCCCTTCGGGTCGGCCTTCATGCCGTCCTCGCCCGCGTGCCAGTTGGCCGGGCAGACCTCGCCGTGCTTCTCGTTGAACTCGATCGCGTCGATGAGGCGCAGGTACTCGTCGATGTTGCGGCCGAGGGGCAGGTCGTTGAGCGTCGCGTGGCGAACGTTGCCCTTCTTGTCGATCACGAACGTGCCGCGCAGCGCGAGGCCCGCGTCGTCGCCGTCCTCGAAGAGCACGCCGTAGTCGCGCGCGATCTTCTTCGTGATGTCGGCCACGAGCGGGTAGCGCACGCCACCGAGGCCGCCTTCCTTGCGCGGCTGCTTGTTCCACGCGAGGTGCGAGAACTTCGAGTCGACCGACACGCCGATGACCTCGGCGCCGCGCTTCTTGAACTCCTCGAGCTTCTGGTCGAACGCGATGATCTCGGTGGGGCACACGAAGGTGAAGTCGAGCGGGTAGAAGAAGAGCACCACGTACTTGCCCTTCAGCGCCGACAGCTTGACGTTCGTGAACTCGAGCCCCTGGACTGCCTCGGCCTCGAAGTCGGGAGCGGGCTTCTGGATCGCGACGGACATCGAACCACCTCCGGTCTCGCGCATGCGCGAGGAGCTAGCTGAGCTGTGCGCCGGGCAACCCGGCGGCGCCCCTTCATGGAGCGCCCCTCCGCGGTTGGCAAGCCATCGCACCCGCACCACTGCCGCAGCTCCGTTCCGGGCTCCTCGACGCGGCCTGCAGGCGGTACCGCTGCCGTGCCTTTTCGCCCACGTTCGAGTAACAGATGGTCGATGGCCGAAGAGAAGACGACGCCCGCTCCCGAGGCGAACGACGACCTCAAGCGTCGCATGACGACGATCTTCGGCTGGGTCGCGGGCGGCTCCCTCGGTCTGCTCGTGAACTACGCGTTGTTCCTCGCCATCGGCGAGAGCTACCCGACCACGCCCACGACCTTCGTCACCTTCCTCGCGGGCGCCTTCGGCGGCATGCACCTGGCCGATCGCCTCGGCGTGCGGGGCTTCCGCCCGCTCGGGATCGCAGCCGGTGTGCTCCTCGTGGCCTTCGCGTGGATCGTGATCGCGGGCCTCCTGTCGAGCTGAGGGAGGGAGAGAGAATCTCCGACTTCGAATCGGATACGCTCGACGCTCGAGCTCCTCAGGTCGCTGCGCACCAGCGATAGGTGATCGCGTCCTCGCCGTCGGCGTAGTAGCGGCGCCGCTCGCCCAGGAGCTCGAAGCCCATCGCCACGTAGAGGGCTCGCGCTGGCGCGTTTCCCTTGCGCACCTCGAGCACGATCGTGCGCGCGCCCACGCGCACCAGCTCGTCGAGGAAGCGCTCGAGCAGCGCGCGACCCAGGCCCTGCCCACGGAACCGGGCGTCGACCGCGATCGACATGAGCTGCGCCTCGTCGGCCGCGAGCCAGCCGAGGGCGTAGCCCACGAGCACGCCGTCCACGACCGCGACCCACGTGTGCGCGATCGAGCGCCCGAGCTCGTCGCCGAAGTCGGGCTGCTCCGCGGGCGCGGCGAACGCGTCGCGACCGAGGCGATTCGCGAGCGCGACGTCGTCCGCGGCGAGCGGTCGGATCTCCAGCGTGGAGGCCACGGCCCTCGCCCTCAGCGGCCGGTCGTGCTCGGCGTCTCGATGGGCCGCGCGGGGTCGAGCTGCGCGGTGTAGTCCCCGTCGGGCTCGACGAAGATGTAGCGCATCTGTGGCAGCTCCTCGCGGATGCGCGTCTCGAGCGTGTCGATGATCTTCTCGATCTCGGCCACGTCGAGATCGCGATCGAAGGCGACCTTGAGCGCGAGGATGACGTTCTTGGGCCCGAGGTGCATCGAGAGGAGCTGCGTCACCTTCACGACGCCCTTCACCGTGGGCGCGATCGCCTCGACCGTCTTGCGGTCTTCCGGAGACGCGGCCTCGCCGAGCAGGAGCGAGTGCGTGCGGCTCGCGAGGAAGTACGCGACGAGGCCGAGCACGACCCCGATGAGCGTCGAGCCGATCGCGTCGAATCCCTCCCAGCCCGTGAGATCCGAGAGGCCCACCGAGACGAGCGCGATGCCCAGGCCGAAGAGCGCCGCCGTGTCCTCCGCGAGCACGACGGGGATCGTCGGGTCCTTGCTGCGCATGAGCGCCTCGCGGAACGACAGCTCGCCCTTGGACTTCTTGAACTCGCCGTATGCGACCGAGTACGAGTAGCTCTCGAAGAGGAACGACACGCCCAAGACGCCGTAGCTCCAGAGGCGCGAGCCGTGCTCGTGCTCGGCCTGCCCCGAGAAGAGCCCGATGAGATCGTGAACCCCTTCGTAGAGCGCGAACGCGCCGCCGAGGAGGAAGATCAGGATGCTCACCATGAACGGCCAGAAGTAGCTCTCCACCGCGTGACCGAACGGGTGGAGGTTCGTCGCAGGCTTCTCCGCACGGCGGATCCCCACCACGAGCAGCACCTGGTTCGCCGTGTCGGCCACGCTGTGCACGGCCTCGGCGAGCGTCGCGATGGAGCCCGAGAAGAACGCGGCGACGAACTTGGAGATCGCGATCAACAAGTTGCCCGCGAGCGCCGCGAACACGACGCGCAGGTTGTTGCCTTCACCGGGAGCCGACATCGCCCGTCCCTCCTGCGTGGGGCCCCGCCGCGGGGGTCCCGTCCGTCGTGGCCGGCTCCGTCTGCACGAAGGGCCGGAGCACGTTCACCTCGACGCGACCACGTAGGGTCGTGAGCCAGCGCGCGACGTACGCATCCACCAGCGTCACGCGGAGCCACGCGCGGAGCGCCTCGCGTACCTCCTCGAGCGGCCTGCCTGCGAAGGGATGCGCGGCCTCGGCGTACGCCTCCTCCACGTCGGCCTCGGTGACCTCGCTCGCGCCCTCGAGGTTGGCGCTCAAGAAGCGCTCCACGATGGCACGTCGCTCCGCGAGCATCCCGATCTCCGCGGCGCTCGCGTGGTGACGCGTGAGGAGCGCCTCGAGCACGTCCTGTCCGCCGATCGAGCGCGCGATCGCGTCGGACTGACGCGCGATCTCTTCGCCCGTGGGCGCGACCGCCCCGAGGCGCGTGGCCTCGCGGCGGATGAGCACCTCGCCCACGATCTGATCGAGCGCGGCCTGGAGCAGCGCCGGCGTGGGCCGCACGTCCGTCGCGCCACCGCGCGCCAGCGCGAGCGCTGCCACGAGCTCCACGTCGGACAAGAGCACGACGTCACTGCCGCCGCTCGGCGTGCGAGCGCCGACCACGGCGACGAGCGCCTCCACGGGCCGCGTGTCGACGACGCGGTTCTCGGGCGCGGCGTCTTGTGCGCGCGCGATCGACACGCTCGCCGGAGGCGCGCTCCACGCACCGACGGCCATGGCCATCGCGACGAGCCTCACGCGCGTCGAGCACACCTCCGTGCCGAGCTTCGACTGCACTCGCGCCTCCGCGACGCCCCGCCCTCCGCTCACTCGGGCTCGGGCGTGTCCAGATCGACCTCGCGCTCGCCCTCGACCTTCACGCGCGTGCGGGGCAGGTGCTTGCGCTCGCGCAGGAACTCGAGGAACGCCACGGCCGCGTCGAGCTCGCGCGCCGGCAGGAGCTCCGCGAGCTCCTGGATGCGACGACGCTGCTGCTCCACCGCGAGCGCGCGCACACGACGCGCCGGCTTCTCTTCTTCGACGGGCTTCTGGATCTCGTCGGCCGTGGGCACGTGCCACTCGGTGCGCGCGACGGCCTCGATCGAGTGCGCGCCGAGCCACTGCTCCATGCACGCACGCAGGCGCTCGGAGCGGAAGGTGAACCAGCGCTCGCGGTCCACCGGGAACGTCATCAGCACGTCCTTGAAGCGGCGGAACGCGCCCTTTCCGTCGATCGCCTGCACGAGCTTGTCGCGCAGCTCACCCTCCTCGACGGTGGCGATGAAGCGCTCCATCCAGCGGTACTGCTCGCGCGAGCTGACGGGATCCACGCGGAGATAGTTCGCGTCGCCCGAGACGCGCTGGTGCATCGTCGGATCGGCCACGCCATCGACGATGCGCACGACCTCGCCGCTCTCGAGGTGGAGGTACGAGTGCACGGCCGGAGCGTTGTTCTCGAACGCATCCTCGAGCGCTTCCCACGCGATCGGCACCTTGCGCAGGGGCCCGCTGGGGGGCGCGTTGGGGGTGGTCTTCTGTTCGTCGGCCATGGGTCTCTAGAGGTCGGAGGAACCGGGACCGGCGATGGTAGCAGCCCCGCGCACGAAGTCGCCCCTGCGAATCCGATCCCCTGGGCATCGGCCCCTGGGAATCTGCCCCTGGGAATCTGCCCCTGGGAATCTGCGCAGTGCCATCGAGGATCCGCGCAGCGCCATCGAGCCGCGTCAGATCGGCTCGATGCACACCACGCGGTTGGCGAGGCGGTCGGCCACGAACATCACCTCGCCGTCGCTCGAGACCGCGAGGATGTTGCCGTCGTAGTTGGTGAGCGAGAGGCCCGTCGCGAGCGTCGTGCTCGTGCCCTCGGGCGCGATCTCGAAGAGCGATCCCGTCGACCAGCTGGCCGCGTACATGCGCGCGCCGAAGGTCCCGCGCTCCGAGAAGGTCACCGCGTGGATGCCCGTGTCGCCCATGAAGATCGGCGTGCCGGCCACGCCCGCCGCCGAGATCGGCGTGATCGAGGCGTCGCCCGCGTAGCCACCGCCACCAGGGCGCGAGGCCCAGAGGCTTCCTCCGTAGAGGCCCGTGGGATCGAACGACGCGCCCTCGACGCCCGTGACCTCGGAGAACGCGCTCACCGTCGTCCCGTCGAACACGCCCCAGTCGACACCGCTGCCGTCGGTATCTCCGGCGAGGTAGAGGCCCGGCGGATAGGCAGACCCCGGCGGCGAGAACGTGAGCGCGTAGATGTCGTCGAGCCCGGCGCCCGGCGCGCGCGTCGCCACGCTCGCGGTGCCGTCGCTCGCCACGCGGTAGAGCACGCTGTCGGCGTCGCCATCGCCGCCCTGATCGCCCACGTAGAGCGCGCCGTCGAGCACGCCGGTCGCGTCCCACATGATCGTCGTGAGCACCGACGGCGCGGTCGCGCCCCACGCAGCGCCCGTGGTGAACGCCGTCGTCGTGCCCGTCGCCACGTCGACGCGATGCACCGTGTCGCTGCCCGACGACACCACGAAGAGCATCCCTCCGTACGCGCCCTCGGCGAAGGTCACGGCCACAGGCTCCGAGAGCCCATCGGCCACGTCGGCGACGACGACGGCGCGGTAGCCCTCGCGCACCACCCATCCGCTCGCCTCGGAGAACGCCCCGCAGTCGTAGTGGAACACCGTGCCCGCATCACCACCGCCGTCGGTCGCCGCATCCGAGGCAGCGTCCGCCGACGACGCCGCGTCGGTGCCAGCGTCCGCGCGCGCGGCGTCGTCGTTCATCCCGACGGCGTCCGGTGGCTCGGCAGCGTCGAGCGATGGGCCCGCGTCGGCGCCGAGGTTCTCGTCACAAGAGCAGCCCACGCCGAAGCTCGCGAGCGACAGCGCGAGCAGAGTCCCCGAGGTTGTCCGCATGTGACCTCGACCATGGCACGTCCTCCGGCAAACGCCCGCCCATGGACGGCGACGGCGCTCTGGAGAGCGACACCGAAGAGCGGGCCACTCGCTCGCTCAGCTCGAGCGGGTGCGGCGGACGCCGTCGGCCCAGCGCGCGAGGTGGGCCTTGCGGTCGGGCTCGCTCATCGAGGGGGTGAACGTGCGCGCGACCTTGTGGGCCTTGCGGACGGCGTCGAGGCCGTCGAAGGCGCCCACGGCGAGGCCCGCGAGGTAGGCCGCGCCGAGCGCGGTGGTCTCGACGTTCGCGGGGCGATCGATCGTCACGTCGAGCACGTCGGCCTGGAATTGCATGAGGAGGCCGTTCTCGCTCGCGCCGCCATCGACGCGCAGGCGCGCGATGCGGCTGCCCATGTCGGCCTCCATCGCGCGGCCCAGATCGGCCACCGAGAAGGCCACACCCTCGAGCGTGGCGCGCGCGAGGTGGGCCTTGGTCGTGCCTCGCGTGAGGCCGCTGATCACGCCGCGCGCATCCGGATCCCAGTACGGCGCGCCGAGCCCCGAGAGCGCAGGCACGAACACCACGCCGTCGCTCGACGGCACGCTCGCCGCGAGCGCCTCCACCTCGGCGCTCTTGCCGATGAGACCGAGCCCATCGCGCAGCCACTGCACCGCCGCGCCCGCGATGAAGCTCGAGCCCTCGAGCGCGTAGTGCGTCTTGCCGCCGAGCGTCCACGCCACCGTCGTCACGAGGCCGTTCTTCGAGGGCACGATGCGCTCGCCCGTGTTCACGAGGAGGAACGCGCCCGTGCCGTAGGTGCACTTCGCGTCGCCCTCCGCGAAGCAGGTCTGACCGAAGAGCGCGCTCTGCTGATCGCCCGCGATGCCCGCGATGGGAAGGCCATCGGGCAGGCCCGGCACGCCCTTCGTCGTCGCGTACACCTCGGAGCTCGAGGCCACCTTCGGGAGCACCGCCCTCGGCACGCCGAGCACCTGGCAGAGCTCGTCCGAGAACGCGCGCGTGTGGAGATCGAAGAGCAGCGTGCGCGACGCGTTCGACGTGTCGGTCACGTGCGCAGCGCCCGCGGAGAGCTTCCACACGAGGAACGTGTCGATCGTGCCGAACGCGAGCTCGCCCTTCTCGGCGCGGGCGCGCGCGCCGTCCACGTGATCGAGGATCCACGCGATCTTGGTGCCGCTGAAGTACGGATCGAGCACGAGGCCCGTGCGCTCGCGGAAGAGCGCCTCGTGGCCTTCGTCCTTGAGCGCGCGACAACGATCGGCGGTGCGGCGGTCCTGCCACACGATCGCGCGGTGCACGGGCACACCGCTCGCGCGATCCCAGAGCACCGTCGTCTCGCGCTGGTTCGTGATGCCGATGCCGAGGCACTCGCTCGGCGTCTCGCTCGCGGCCGCATACGCCGCGCGCAGCGCCGAGAGCACGCTCTCCCAGATCTCTCCCGGCGCGTGCTCCACCCAGCCCGGCTGCGGGAAGTGCTGCGGGAATTCCTTCGTCGCGCGGCCGAGCACACGGCCGTCGGTGGCGAGGAGGAGAACGGTCGAGCCCGTGGTGCCCTGATCGATCGCGAGGAGGTGGCGCGTCATGGGCAGAGGCATACCAGAGATCACCGCGCGACCTCACGCCCCCAGCCTCGTGCGAATCGAGCGTCGTGCGAATCCCCTTTCGCCTCGCTCGTCGCGCGGCGATCCTCGGAGGATGGGACGCTCCCTCGGGCTCGGGATCCTCGTCGTCTTCCTCGTCGCGTGCGGCGCGCAGCGGACGCCGATCCTCGGTGGTGGCCCCGGCCGCGCGGGCGATCCGGAGATCTTCGACGACGCGCTCCGCGGCGTGCGGACGCTCTCGTATCAGCCCACGCAGCTCCGACCCGAGCAAGGGAGCTTCGTCGTGATCGCCCGCAGCGATCGGAGCGGCGCCACGCAGTTCCGCGTGCAGTGCTTCCGCGAAGGCTACGTGTCCGTCGTGCCCGAGGGCCCTGCCGTCGAGCGTGTGGGCGAGGATCTCCACCTCTCGGGCCGACTCCGAGAGGAGTACCTGCGCGTGGCGACCGCGGTGTCGAACGCCATCGAGGTGCGCCCGTGAGCCCGCGAGGATCGGGGTGCGCCAGCAGGTCCTCGCGCGTCGTCGCGGGGAACAGCGCGTCGAGCGTGTCGAGCGTGTCGAGCGTGTCGGGTGTGTTGGGTGTGGTGGGTGTCTTGGGTGTTTTGCTGTTCGCCAGCACGTCGACGCGCGCGCAAGAGCTCCCCGCCTCGAGCCAGCCCACGGAGACCGCCGAGCGTCCGTGCGCCGAGGGGCGCCTCCGCGTGAGCGGGCGCTGCTGCTGGCCGGGCCAGCAATTCTCGGAGGCGGTCGGCCGCTGTGTGGGCGCGCCCGACTGCCCGGCCTCGCTCGTGGAGCACGGCGATGCGTGCGTCGCGACGTCGATGGCGCTCCCGAGCGTCGTCCCCGAGCCGACGCAAGGCGCCCTGCCGCCCCCCGTCTCGAGCATCCCCTCGAGCTATGCGAGCGGGGCGAGCAGTCGCAGGCGCTTCGCGGAGAGCGCTGCGCAGTGGCCTCGTGTGGCGGGAGACATCGCGGCACCACGGCAATCCGCGGTGACGGTGAGCGGCGAGGACGAAGGTCTCATCATGGCCGCCTTCATCGTCTTCGACGTGGGCTGGATCCTCGGCTGGCTGGGCACGCTGATCGACGAGGCGCAGGGCGGTGGCTGTACGACCTTCTCGGGCACCTCGCCCGGGCGCCGCGTCTCGTGCGGCGGATGGGCCTGGAGCTTCGCGCCCTTCGGCGGCGCGATGGCCTCTGCGTTCACCACGCCGTCGAGCGCGTTCCACTCGTCGGGCTGGGGCATCGGCTTCTCGATCCCAGCGCTCATCTTGAATGCAGTCGGCGGTGTGATGTCGCTGATCGCGTTCTCGAACGAGACGACGGAGCTCGGGTTTCGCCTGCTCCAGACGGATCAGGGCCTCTCCGCGACCCTCTCGCCCGCCGTGCAGGGCGGTGACGCGGGACTCACCCTCTCGATGAGCTTCTGACGTGTTGCGTCGCGCCTGCCTCTTCGTCGCGATGGCCGGCCTCGTCTCTCTCGTCAGCACGTCGGCGTGGGCGCAGTGCCGTTCCCCAGAAGCCTGTGATCAGTCTTCTCTAGCGGGTCAGGAGCTCGCGGGGCCCCGTGCTCCATGCCCTTGGCCCGGGCTCACGCGCTCTGCGGAGCTCGATCGCTGTACGGGAGTGCCCGAGTGTCCCGTGGGGCTCGTCGAGCACGGCGAGGACTGCGTGCCGAGCATCGAGAGCACCGCACCGCCGAGCCCGTGGCCTCCGAGCATGTTGGAGCCGAGCACCTCGGAGCCGAGCACCTCGGCGCGGGCTCCCCACCTGGGCTCGTCGTGGCCCTCGCAGGCCACTCACCCCGATCGGGCGCGCGCGAGCGTGCGGGTGTCCCGCGGAGAAGACGAGGCCCTCATCGCCCTCTCTCTGGGCGTGTTCGACGCCGGCTGGGCGCTCGGGTGGATCGGCACTGCGATCGGTGTCCTCGGCAACCCGTCGAGCGCCCCGACCGCGACGATCAGCCTGGTGCCCGTGGTGGGCTCCATCACCTACGGCTTCGTCTCACAGAGCTGGGTCGCCGCCCTCGCCTTCGGGATCCCCTCGCTGATCCTCCAGGTCGTCGGTGTGCTCATGATCGGGATCTCTCTCTCGAACGAGACCACGGAGCTGGAGGTCACCGATCTCCGCGCCACGCGCCGAGCGCGCCCCGACCCCGCGCCGCTCTCGCTGCGCGTCCTGCCTGCGGCCGAGGGGGCTGACGCCGGCCTCTCGATCCGCCTCGAGCTCTGATCGCGAGGACCTACGCTTCCGCCACTCGGCGCGCGGATCGAGCCTCAGCACTGGCGAGCCGCCACGGCTATCCTCTCGGGCGTGAGCACACGAGCAGAGATCCAGGGAACGGTCGCGCGGGGCTTCGAGCGTGTGCGCGACGTCTTCGCGGCCAATTTCGCCGAGCGCGGTGAGCTCGGAGCCGCGTGCTCGGTGGTACGGCGCGGCGAGGTCGTGGTCGATCTGTGGGGCGGCGTACGGGACGCGCGGAGCGGCGCGCCCTGCTCCTTCACCCGCGCTCGCTGCCGCCTCGCTTCGTGCTCGCGATGATGCGCAAGCGCTCGCTCGCGGCGCGCGCGTTCGCCAACCCGAAGATCGAGAACGCCGCCGACCTCGGCAAGCCCGCGCTCCGCGCCGTGGAGCTGCCAGCGAGCAACGGGGTCGGCAGCGCGCGCGCCATCGCGCGCCTCTACGGGATGATGGCCACCGGCGGGCGCGACCTCGGCGTCACCCCGAAGGTGATGGACGAGCTCACGGCCCCGGCCACCGCGCCGCGACACGGCGCACGCGACCGCGTGCTCCACGTCGACACGCTCTACCGCCTCGGCTTCTCGCGCTCCACGCGCACGTTCTCGTTCGGTCCGCGCTCCTTCGGCACGCCGGGCGCGGGCGGCTCGTTCGGCTATGCGGACCCGGACCGGGGCATCGGCTTCGCGTACGTGCCGAACCGCATGGGGTTCTGGCTGAACAGCGACCCGCGCGAGCTCGCGCTCCGAAGAGCGGTGCTCGCCTCGCTCTGAAGAGGTGCTCGTCGAGCACACCTGCCGACACGCTCGCTCGTGACGAAGTGGTCCCCGATCACCGCGGGCTGAGCGTGCGCAGCTCCATCGGCTGCGCGGGCGCGTAGACGAACACCGTCGCGGTGCCGTCGGGGGCGACGGCGAGCGCTGCGGACTGCGACCAGTCCGTGCGCAGCGTGCCGAGGAGCGTGCGGTGCTCGGTGCCGTCGGTCGCGATGCGGTGGAGCGAGTACGGGCGGCGATTGGGCGAGGTGATCTCGCCGAGCGAGAGGAAGAAGAGATCGCCCGCGTCGTCGAACGAGAGCGTGCCGGTGAGGGCGTAGACGCCCGCTCCGTCGATCGCCGCCTCGCGCACCATCCCGCCGTCGTCGAGCTCCACGTACGCGAGCTCGTCTCCTGCGTCGGTGTGGAGGACGTGCACGAGGTGGGTGTGGCCGAGCGCGTCGTCGATCCAGAGCGACGAGCCCGAGCGGCTCGGCGCGGGCGCGAACGTGTAGACGATGGAGCTCATCCAGCCCGCGGCCTCGAGCCGCCAGCGCTTGATCCAGAAGGTGTCCGTGTAGAGCACCTCGGGCGCGCCGCTCGCCTCGTGGCGCACGTGGAGGTCGCGATCGATGCCCGCGTTGCGGACGAGCTCCTCGGAGCTCCACGTGCCACCCACGAGGGTCCAGAGGTGGAGCGGATACGGGTCGTAGAGCTCGCTGGGGCGGCGCGGGACGAGCGGTGTCGTGAGGAGGTGCATCGCGCCGTCCGGCGCGTGGACGACGCCGAAGCCGTAGATCGGCCGATCCTCTCGCACCGTCGCGACCTGGTCGGCGAAGATCCAGCGCTCGTCGGCGCTCGCGAACGCGCTGTGCGCGACGAGGGTGCCCGCGCGACCGGTCTCCTCGAGCGGCAGGAGGTCGCTCGCGACACCGCCTGCGGTCACGGTGAAGGCGCCGGGATGTCCCACGACCTCGAACGAGTGATCGGTCGCGTCGACGGTGAGCAGGCGGAGCGTTCCGTCGGCGTCCGCGCCCACGACCATCCGCGCGATCGAGCCGATCGAGGGCGTCGCGTCCGAGACGGTGGCGCTCGCGAAGCAGAGGCCAGCGATGCAGCTCGCGCCGCCCGCGCAGTCGCTGTCGAGGTCGCAGCTCGCGCGCGAGACCGGCCCCGCGTCCGAGCCCGCATCCGCGGCCGAGCCCGCATCCGAGCCCGCGTCCGTGACGGTCCCCGCGTCCGTGCCCGAGTCCGTCGCCGTGCCCGAGTCCGTGACCGTGCCGGTGTCGGTGATCGGCCCCGCGTCCGCCGTGGAGCCCGTGTCCGTCGTGGCGCCCGTGTCCGTCGTGGCGCCCGCGTCGACGGCGCGTGCGTCCTCGTGCGCCCCTGCGTCCATGGCTTGGCCGCCATCGCACGCCGCGACAGAGGCGCTCGACAGCACCAGCCACACTGCCGCTCTCCGACTCAGCCGCTGCGCGTCCGACATGGAGCGGAGCGTAGCGTACGAGCCCGCCGCGTCAGGGGTGACCGTCGGGATCGGCGCTGGTGCGATCGTCCTATTCCATGGGTCGATCTCGGCGCCGAAGGGACAGGCCTCTCGATCCGCGATCAGGTGAAGATGATCTGCGCACCCTCTGCGAGATCGTAGAAGTCACCGGCCGTGATCACGTCCTTCACCTCTTTGGCCAGATCCTTCTTCTCGCGCTTGAACATCTTCATCGCGAGCTCGCACGCGTAGAGCTCCGCGCCCGCCTCGTCGAGGATCTGGAGGAACTCGCGCACGGTCGGCAGCTCGAGCTCCTTCATCTGCTTCATCATCATGGAGCCGGCGAGGCTCTCCATGCCCGGCAGACCCGCGAGCATCGTGGGCACGGGCGCGCTGGGATTGCCCACCATGTTGACGTGCAGGTGATCGAGCTTGCTCTCGGTGATCACGTCCAGGCCCCAGAACGTGAAGAACACGAAGGCATCGATGCCCGACTGGCGTGCTGCATTGGCCAGGATGAGAGACGGATAGGCCTCGTCGAGACCGCCGTGAGAGCAGATGATCGCGACGCGACGAGCGTTGTTCTGACTGGCATTCATCGTGTGGCTCCTGGGAATCGGATCAGGGTTCGTCGGCGACGTTCAGAGACAACCGGCAGGCTTCGGGAGACCCGCGATCTTCGCGAGCGTTCGCGCAGGCGCCTTGGGGAAGAGGGCGTAGACGTCCTTGGTCGTGACGTCGGTGATCTGCGTGAGTCGGCGGATGTTGGGCGAGGTCTTGGTGCTCTCGAAGTCCTTGCGGGCGACCTCGACGAGCTTCCAGTGCGCGTCGGTCATGTCGACGGCCTGCATGGTGGCGATCTTCTGACCGAGCTCGCGGGTCCACTGGCTCGCATCGGTCATGTGGCCATCGGCGCTGAAGCCGACGCCGTCCAACACGGTGGCCGTCGCCGCAGGCGCAGCGGGTGTGGCGCACGCAGGGCCCTTCGACGCAGGCGCCGCGATCTTCGAGGCGGCCTCGCGGGGCCTGGGCGGCAGGGTCCGTTCCACGCCGAGCGCGCTCTTCTGGGTGCCCATGCGCCGACCGAGCACGGCGTCGAGCTTCGCCTTCTTCTGGCCCATCGGCGAGGCCGCGCGCTTGTCGCGCACCGCCGCGGCGGCGCGGCCGACCTGGCGCATCACCTCGACCATCACGCTCATGCCCTTCTGGACGTCGTGATCGCTCGTGGCGCGCACCATCCCCACGATGCCGATCGGCGCAGCTTCCTCGGCGTTCTGGAGCACCGACGCCGCCTCGGAGGCCACCTTGAGCACCTCGGGCTGCGTCAGCTCGCGGACGGTCTCGAGGATGCCCACGACGGCGCCGCCGAGCTTGCGCACGTCGTCCGGCGTGAAGCCCTCGGCCACGCGCTCGACGATGCCGAGCGCCTCGCGGCCCATCTCGAAGTAGCCCCGCTTCTCGTAGCCATCGAGCCGCGACGCAGTGCTGTTGAGCATCGCCTTCGCGATCGGGCCGAAGTCGTCGAGGAAGTCGTCGATCTTGCGCTGTCGCTCGACGAGGTAGGTCACGTCGGCGCTGAGCTGATCGAGCCGCGCATGGAGCGCAGCGAGGCTGTGGTCCTGAGTCTTGCCCTCGGGGCCGGGCACGTGAACGTTCTTGGTCTCCATCGTGTCACCCACTCCGTTCAGGCCCACTTGCCGGCCATGAGCATGCGGTGATCCAGCGGGATCTCTTTTCCTGCCAGGAGCACGTTCCAGTAGATCCACTTGAACGCGAGCTTGCCCCAGTGGTTGGCCTCGCTCTCCTCGAGGAGCGTGAACGGGCCGAACATCGGGAGCGGGAAGCGTCCCGGGAGCGGCTCCGTCGTGTAGTTGAAGTCGATGAGCATCGCCTTGCCGAAGCCGGTCTCGATGAAGCAGTTGGCGTGTCCGTCGAAGCCCGGCACGAGGGGTCGCTCGTCGATGTGACGAAGGATGTTGTCGTAGAGCACCTCGGACTGGAAGTGAGCGACCGCGCCAGCCTTGGACGAGGGAAGATCCGTGGCGTCACCGATCACGAAGACGTCCGCGAATTGCTTGCTTCGCAGCGTGTGCTTGTCGGTGGGCACCCAGCCGCCTGCGTCCGCGAGCCCGCTCTTGGTCATCACCTCGGCGCCGCCGTGCACCGGAATCGACACGAGGAGGTCATAAGGCACCTCCCGGCCGTCATAGCCCTTGAGGAGCTTCTTGGCCCCATCGACCTCGGAGACCGAGAAGTCGCCCGTCACCTGGATGCCGCGCCGACCCAGCATGTCGCCGAGCGCCGCCGAGGCCCGGGGCTTCGTGAAGGCGCCCTCGAGCGGAGTGGCATAGACGATCTCGACCTTGTCGCGAATGCCACGCTCGGTGAAGTACGCGTCGGCGAGAAAGAGCATCTCGAGGGGCGCGACGGGACACTTGATGGGCATCTCGGCCACGTTCAGGACGAAGCGGCCGCCGGTGAAGCTCTCGAGCGCATAGCGCAGCCGGAGCGCGCCCTCGAGCGTGTAGAAGTCGAAGGCGCTCTTGCCCCAGCCCTCGCCGGTGAGGCCTGGCGTCTGGTCGGGGAGGATCCGCGAGCCGGTCGAGATGATCAGGATGTCGTACGTGAGGCGAGTGCCGTCGGTGAGGGCGACGACCTTCTCGTCGGGCGCGACGCGATCGATCCCCGAGAGATACAGCTGCACGTGGGGATCGAGCAGGGTCCGTCGCGTCTTGGTCATCTCCTCGCGTCGGTAGGTGCCGAACGGGAGAAAGAGGAGGCCGGGCTGATAGACGTGCACGTCGTCGCGATCGACGACGATGACCTTCCAGCCGTCGGGCAACGCCCTCACGAGCCGGTTGGCCATCATCGTGCCGCCGGTGCCGCCACCCAGGATGACGATGCGCTTCATGGGCGCTGCCCGTGTGCATCGGCCGATCCAGGCTGGTCCCCTTGAAATCCCACGGTTTTCGGGCGCCGAACGGGTCGGGCGCGCAAGCGATGCGCCGAAGGTGAGAAAGGGCCCGCAAGCAGTGCACCGCGAGAAATGCACGCTGGCCGCCTATGCTCGCGGCGTGACCACCTACGCCACCGACCTCGCCGGCATCCGCGCCGCCCACGAGCGCATCGCGCCTCACGTGCACCGCACGCCCGTCCTCACCTCGCGCACCATGGACACGTGGGCGTCGAGCGACGGTGTCGCGCGCTCGCTCTTCTTCAAGTGCGAGAACCTCCAGCGCATCGGCGCCTTCAAGATCCGCGGGGCCATGAACGCCGTGCTGAAGCTCACCGACGAGGCCGCGGCGCGGGGCGTGGTCACGCACAGCTCGGGCAACCACGCGCAGGCGCTCGCGCTCGCGGCGCGGATCCGCGGGATCCCGGCGCACATCGTGATGCCCACGAACGCGCCCGAGGTGAAGCGCGAGGCCGTGCGCGGCTACGGCGGCCGCGTGGTGCCCTGTGAGCCCACGCAGAAGAGCCGCGAGGAGACCGCCGCGCGCATCGCCGCCGAGACGGGCGCCACGCTGGTGCCTCCGTACGACCACGCCGACGTCATCGAGGGTCAGGGCACGCTCGCGCTCGAGCTCTTCGACGAGGTGCCCGACCTCGACGCGGTGATCGTGCCGCTCGGCGGGGGCGGCATGATCAGCGGGGTCGCGCTCGCCTACCGTGAGCTCGCGCCTGAGACCCAGGTGATCGGCGCCGAGCCCGCGCTCGCGGCCGACGCGTACGAGAGCAAGAGGTCGGGCGCCATCGTGGCGCAGAAGCCGCCGGTCACGGTGGCCGATGGCCTGCGCACGAGCCTCGGCGCGCTCACGTTCCCCGTGGTGCGCGACCTCGTGAGCGAGATCGTGCTCGTCGACGAGGAGCCCATCGTCGCCTGCACCAAGCTCGTCTTCGAGCGCATGAAGCTCGTCATCGAGCCCAGCGCCGGCGTGAGCGTGGCCGTCGCGCTCGGAAGAGGCCAGTCACGACTCTCCGCTTCGCTCCGCCGCATCGGGGTGGTGCTCTGCGGCGGCAACGTCGATCTCGACGCCCTTCCGTGGCTGAAGAGGGCCTGAGCCGACGCGCCCGGGGGCAGTCGCGCGCCTCCGGGCGCGCACGAACACGCCGCCGTCGGCGACTGCTCCATGGCCCTGGTGAGAAGATCGTGAGGGTACGTCTCCGCCGACCCTCGTCAGCTCACGGGCGACTCCCACGTTCGTTGACGCACCCCGAGCAGAGGCGTAGAGCGGGCCGCCGGCCCGAGCGCGCCCTTGGAGTGTACGCTCGCCGACTCGAGGGCGCATGAGTCGATCGAATCTCCTCTGTGTGGTCGTCCTACTCGCGCTGGCGGCTGGGACTGGCTGTGACGCCTATGACTGTGTGCCGCAGTCCTGCTCCGACGGCCGCGTCTGGCGGCGCTGTCTCCTCTGCTACGGAGAGTCGCCTGCGAGCTGCACCTACCAGGCACGAAGCGGGACCGGCGCGGTCCTCACGGAGTGCGACTACACCTCTTGCATCGGTGGAGACTGCCCCGCTCGCGATGCCTGCTACTCCCAGGCCAACTCGGCAGGAAGCACGTATTGCGAATCGCCCACGGGCGAGCTCGACGCGGGGACAGCTCCTGGGCCGATGTGCTCCTCGTGCGGCTATGCGACGCCCTGCCCCTCGGGCTACGAGTGTGTGCGTCGACGCTGCGATGGCGAGGAGGCTTGCGTGCCACCGGGCCAGGAGAACGCGTGCGCCGTGATCGAAGGCGCGTGGCGCGCGACCTGTCCTCGCGTCGCCGAATTCGCCCGTTGCGACAGCGATCCCGACGGCTGCGGCGAGGGCGTCGTGTGCACGGCGGCCCCTCACGCTCCAGGCATGCGCTGCATGCGCCCGTGCAGCAACGTCTACGTCGATTGCGTCAACAGCCCCGAGCCGGCGTTCGACGCGCGCGCTCAGGACTGCTCTTCGGAAGGGACGGGCCTCCAGACGTACTGTTTCATCGTCTGCTCGACGTCCGACAGCAATTGTCCCGCTGGCTCGACATGCCGGCTCGACCCGGGCGCGACTGAAGGCTTCTGTTGGTGAGGCTCCGCGCGAGAACGACAGATCCGAATCTGCGACTACAGACGTGAGAGAGCGAGACGTGCCTCACGGTTGTCGGGCTCGATCTCGAGGGCCCTCTCGTACTCACTCCGCGCCGCCGCGCGCTGTCCACCCGCGGCATAAGCCCTGCCGAGCGCGACGCGGTACGCTGCCATGGTGGGAGCCAATCGCACGGCCTGCTGGTACGCGAGGGCCGCACCTGCATAGTCGTTTCCGGCGAGTCGTGCCGCGCCGAGGCCGCTCCAGAGGCTCGCGTTCTCGGGCGCGAGCCGGGCGGCGCGCTCATAGGCCACCGCCGAGTCGCCGTAGCGCCGAGCCTGGAAGTGAGCACGTCCCTGGGCGCGAAGAGCCGCGACATCCCCCTCGGCAGTTGGGGCAGCCGTGGCCGCGCCGGCGCCGCTTCGTGGGACGCACTCCTGCCCGGCTGCGCCGAGCCCCGCCGGACACTGCGGGGGCCCCGCACATGCGCGCACGGAGCGATCGAAGGTCTGTCCAGGCCAGCAACAATAGCCATCCCGTGTCTCCACACGACCCTCGGCACATGCCGTGGATGGGGCCGCACAGCTCCGGTGGGATGCATCCCAGCTCTGGCCAGGCAGGCAGCAATGACCGTCGGCGGTCTCCACGCGACCCGCAGCACAGCTCGAGTCGCCCTGCGTGCCCGGCGCCACTGCCCCCTCCTCCACCGCAGGGGTCGGCTCAGGCAGGGGCGGGGCGGCGACCGTGAGGACGGTAGCGGGGCGGACGCCGGCGGTCGCACCGGGCGGCGCGCCCGAAACGAGAACCAGGCTGCACGTGCTGTCAGGCGGCCGAGACACCAAGGGTCTCCGGCTACCGTCGTCTCCTTCGGTGCTGGAAGGATACCGGTGGCCGAACCGCTCGGCGGGACTTCCATCCGAGGGCAGCGTGTATTCCCAACCCAGACCCGCTCCCCACGCGAAGAAGTGTGTCGCCGTCGCGTCCTGCCAGCGATTGGTGATCAGCACACTCCCGTCCACGCTCCGCTCGAGAAGCGCGACGCCGTCCACGCCAGGCAGCAGGTGATAGGTCGCCCCAGGGCTCCGGCTGGGTGCACCCGTGGAGTCGTGACACGACCGGACCTCGTAGACTGCAATCGCATCCGCCACCGGGTGCTGGGCATTCACCAACCTGCCCCCGTGGATGAACATGGACGCGCAGCCGGAGTCCATCGCTCCGATCAGCAGCACCGCTCCGACACCCAGGTTCCTCCGCCAGTCTTGGTCGTGCATCGATCCCTTCCTGTTGGTGAATGGTCGGTCTCACCTCGAGCCCGTCGACCGTGCCCGAGGAGACGTGTCACAGATCGACGCAGTACCCACCGGAGCACGTCAGCCCGTAGGGGCACGACGAGGTGCAGGTCATCGTGCACCTGGAGTAACAGCCGCGGCCTGCGACACACCCCGTGGAGCACTCGACGTCGAGCCCCGCCGGCGTGGACGGCTCGGGGGGACACCAGAAGGCATCGGTCCAACATGGATCGGTGCCTTCCGGGAACATCTCGGGGCCCTGCACGCAGCGACCCGAGATGCAGTGCAGTCGGCCACAGTCGGCGTCGACCATGCAGTGATCCCAGGCCCTGACCGGAGGACAGACCTGACCGCCAATCGTCGGACAGTCGACGGTCGCGCCGAGGAGGTAGCAGCCCGCGGCACCATCACAGCGACGAAGCAGGCACTCGAGCCCAGCGCCGCAACTGAAGCCCGGCCCGCAAGGGGCGCACTCGCCCAGACACAGGCCGCAGTCCTCACGGCAAGACGCGCAAGAGTCGGAGCCGTTGCAGGTCCCGTCGCCACAGAACGGGCAGTCGCCGCAGTCGACTGGGCAGTCCCCGCAGACCTCGCCTCCATTGCACTCCCCGTCGCCGCAGAACGGGCATGCCCCGCAGTCGGTCGGACACACCCCACACGACTCGCGCGGATCGCAGTAGGCGTCACCGCAATTCGGCACACAACGCGCAGCCACGCAGATCTCGGTCGCTTCGCAACCGGCGGCCTCGCCAGTGTCCTCGTCGACCAGGCCGTCTCCGTCATCGTCGCCCGCATTGCACCGATCGAGGAGGCCCTCCGGCGGCTTGGAGCACCCCATGAGCGTCCACAGGCCAAGCGCGACGGCGAAGGAACGTCTCATGTCGTGTCTCCCAGCGCGTGGATGTCAGAACACGAGCCCCAGGCTGAGTCCGACATCCGCGCTCGGTGCGGAGGCTCGTACGGTCAACGTCGATCCGCTCGACGGTCCGGCTTGCAGGCTCCGATGGCTTCCCAGCGCCCCTCCCAAGGTCAGCCCGAAGCCCAACACCTGCACGGCAGCGCCCGCGACCATGACGACCGGCCAGGCTCCGGTGTCGTATACAGGGCTGTCCCCCGTCCGCTCGTAGCCGAGCACCGCCCCTCCCGATGAGCGAACCACGGTGTACGTCGGCACGGTGCATGTCGCGAGCGCAATCAATGCTCCGAGAGCGCCGACCACGGGAACCAGCTCGAGCCCCCCGACCACGTCGTGACAGGTTCGATCCCGGCGTTCGGAGCTTCCGTCGAGATCCCAGGCAGTGAGGATTCCGGGCGATGACAAGAACGGAGCCGCCGCCACCGCATTTGTCACATAGCCCGCGAGCAGGGTCGCGAGACCAGCGGCGAGCAAACCCGGATCAGTCGGCTCGTCGACAAGACGGGGGTTCAGATCCGCTGTCGGTGACTGAGGGCTCGACGGCCAATCAGGCGCACCGACAGGCACCTCGCGGATGTCGACGGACTCGGTGGGAGATGCCTCGATGTGGGGGGGCTCGATGACCAGCGGCGGGCTCGGCGTCAGCTGGGCACGAGCGGACGAGGCGCCGAGCGGCGCGACGCAGGATTCACCATGCATCACGAGCCCAGCGGGGCAGATGGGTGGTCCGACGCACGCTCGCTCCTGAGGCCCCCAGCTCTGTCCCGGCCAGCAGCAGTGCCAGTTGGTGTCGTCGCTGGCCTCGCGGCCCCCCGTGCAGTCTTGAGCACTGGCTCGACCGGTCCACAGAAGGATGCTCGCGATCAGCCACAGGATCGCGTTCCTCGGCGCATTCGTTCCAGATGGGGTCACGGTCTGTCTCGAGGCTCGATGTGGTCGCGGAGGCCGAGCACGAAAGCCTGGTATTCGTTCGCAAGCTCTCCGGGCACGAGCGCGCCGCGGGCGTCGCGCCGCACCGGCCCACCCGTGACCGTCACGGACACCCAGCCTTCTCGATAGAGCTGCACCCTGAGCTGCGCGGCGCCGTCGCGCCGAGAGAGAAAGGCTGCGTTGGTGACGATGGTCCCGCGCGCGCCGTCGACGCTCGTCGGAACGTAGCCAAGCGCTTGGACTCCAGAGAGGACACGCGCGAATAGGACCGGCGGCGGCTCGTCGTATTGGCCCAGCGAGAACTCCCGCATCGCCGTCCGTCCCCCGCACCCGGTGGCGACTGCGCAAAACGCCAGCGCCGCGAAGCCGATACGCGCTCGCCACGTCATGCCGACCCTCCAAGTGGTCGCGACTTTGGGCTCGCGCTACAGCGAAGTCAATGAACTACGCTGCCGTTGCAGCAGCGTTGTGAGCGGACGCGATCAGGAATCTCTCCGTGAGAACGCGCTGTCGTTCACACTCGTCACACCGGAGCGAGAGGCCGAGTCGCCGGCGCGTGAGACGCTGTAAACATGAAGATCCCGACTCTCCGCTTCGCTCCGCCGCATCGGGGTGGTGCTCTGCGGCGGCAACGTCGATCTCGACGCCCTTCCGTGGCTGAAGAGGGGCTGAGCCGACGCGCGCTCGGACCGTCACGACGGAAGATGCGCGGTCACGCGAACAGATGCACGAGGCGCGGATCGAGGTCCCTCCTTCCACATCGCCAAGACCGTGTACGTCACGCCGCGGACGCGCAGCTCGAGGGGCACGGGCGGGTCGCGCGGACGGCTCCGAAACCCGAGCGGCGCAGGCGAATTGTCCCACGTTTCCGGCCTCGGAACGCGAGCTGACCGACTCCCTGGTTCGTGGATCTCTGACGCCTCTGCCAACACGGAGTGCGTATGACCGACGAATCGATTCGATGGCTCCTCAAGATCCTCCAGCCCGAGAGCACGCTGGGCTCGCTGCCAGGAATCGCCACGCTGACCGAGAGCACCCGCGCCGCGCTCCTGGGGCTCGACCCCGAGCTCTACCGCGCGGCGCTCGCGGGAATGCGTGAAGGCGTGAGGAACGCCGCGCGCGAGCTGCTGGCCGATCCCGTCGTCGCAACACGCGTCGATAGGCTCCCCTTGCCGAAGGGTGCGCGCATCGTGGCCTTCGGCGACAGCCACACCGCTGATCCGGAGTCGTGGGCGCGGATCCTGGCCGAGATGCTCGGCATGCGCCGCGAGGCCGACGATCTGTCGCTCACGATCCGGGCGGTGCCAGGAGACACGACGACCCACGCGCTCGTCCGCGCGGGTGAGGTGATCGCGACCGATCCCGACTGGGTCCTGGTCTTCCTGGGCGTCAACGACGCGCGCACGCAAGGGCCGAGTCCCACCAAGACGCTCGTCGCTCACGAAGAGACGGCGCGGAACCTCGCCGAGCTCGAGCATCGCATGTCGGGCGAGACGAAGGCCCGTTGTCTCTGGATCACGGCACCTGCGGCGGACGAAGCGCGCGTCATCGCGCACTGGGGCCTCTCCCGCTTCGGTGTCCGCTTCCGCAACGAGGATGTCGCGCGCGTCGCCGCGGCTGTCCGTCGGCTCGGCGGCCCGACGATCGACCTCTTCTCTCGTCTCGGCACACCACCTGCCCCCGAGCTCCTCACGAGCGACGGCCTTCACTTCGGTCTCGCCGGACAGAAGCGCATCGCCCTCGAGATCCTCGCTGGCTGGAGCGAGGTGTAGATGCGCTACCTCGTCACTGGTGCCACCGGGAACATCGGCTCCCTCGTCACGAGGCGCCTCGTCGAGCGAGGCGAACGACCCGCGGTCCTCGCGCGCGACGCCGCCAAGGCGCGCGCGGGGTTCGGCGACGATGTCGAGATCCGTGTCGGGGATCTCTCGGCCGACATGGCCTCTCTCTCGGCGTCGTTGGGCGACATCGACTCGCTCTTCCTCCTCAACACCGGACCGGATCTCGCCGCACGCGATGCTGCGGTCGCACGAGCGGCTCGGGAGGCCGGTGTGCGCCAAATCCGAGAGGGACGCGTCGAGACGGTCACCGGCGAACTCGAGCGGCTCCTCGGACGCCCACCCGCCACCTTCGCGCAGTGGGCGGAGGAGCACGCGCGCGACTTCGTCAGGCCGGCGCGAGGTAGAGGCGCACCGTCCTCACCGCCTCGTCCTTCGCGCTCTCGCGCGAGATGAAGTCAGGACGCTGCGTGAGCCCATGAACGAGAGACTCGACGAGGTGGGGAAGGACGAAAAGCCTTCGTCTCCCCACCTCGTCGTTCGGCGCGATCACCCCCTCGAAGGTCTCGAGGAGCGCAGCGCGGAAGCCCGCAGGTCCTTCGGGCACGAGGGCGGTGACGAGCTGATGGAGCTCGGGATCGGCCATGTGGACGTCCGCAAGACCGCGGACCAACGCGGACGCGAAGTCCTCGAGCGAGCCGCCGGGGTGCTCGGCGATCACCTGCTCGATCACCCGACTCACGTCATCGACGTGGCGCTGGTGGAGCGCCGAATAGATGGCCTGCTCATGCGGCCATCGTCGGTGCACTGTGTTCGTGCGAGACGACGCGCACGTTGTTGGAAGTGGAGCCGCCGCGTCAACGAGGGACCCCGCGAGATGCCGCACGCCGTCTCCCTTCCGAGGTCAGGCTGCGATCAGAACGGTGCGCGCTCGGAGGACGCGACGATCTCCGAGGTGAACGACGTCCGCAGATCGTCGATGCGAGGCTCGGGACGGCGTCGCGCCACGAACACACGAACGGATGGCGTCGCTGGCGTGATGACGATCTCGGGAAGCTGGACGGGGTCTTCCGCGCGGGCGGCCGTCGGAGAGAGGAGCGCTGTCGCGGGCACGAGAAGCAGTGCGAGCACCACCAGGATCCTCATCGGCCACCTCCGCTGTCGGTCGTATACGAGTCTTCGTCGTTCACGGCCTCTTGTCGAGCCGCGAGGCACAGGGCGCGCGCGTCGGGCGAGGCCCTTCCGTGGGGTGAAGAGCAGCTGCGCCGAAGCGCGTGGCGGACGTCAGGGATGCTCGAGCAGCCGCGTCACGATGCCGTCGATCGCAGGCTGGTAGCTGCCCGCGCAGATCGACGAGAGCGAGACGTGAGCACCCGCCTCGTGGAGGCCCGCCGCCACCTGCACGAAGCGGATGGGCGGATACGCGACACCATTCGAGCTGACGCACGATGGCTCGAGGTTCGTTCCCATCGCGTTGACGCGAGGGAGCATGTTCGGGTGCGAGAGGATCGCGGCGAAGTCGCCCGCCGCGGCGTCGGCCTCGGTCTCGGGCGGGATGCCGACCACCGCGGAGAACACGAGATCCGCGGGGTTCCGACGCAGGCCGAGGAAGCCGCTCACGTAGCGATCCACGGCGTGGACGTAGCCCATGGCCGGATCGCCGAAGGTGTTGCATCGCAGGTTGAGCGGGATGCTCATGAAGCGAGGATCACCGGTGACGAAGAGCCCGTAGTCCCGCACCGAGCAGTCCTCTTCGTCGGTGAGGAACGAGATCGCGAGGATCGAGTCGGGTCGCAGAAAGCCCGCGTTCGCGGCGTCGCCCTGCCCGGCGATCTCGTCGGGCACACCCTCGACGCTGACGAAGCGGGGTGGCACGTAGCCCGCCGCCGTCCACGCGGCGGCGCTCGTCGGCGTCACGGCCTTGAGGCTCGCCTCGAGCTGCTGCTCGAAGCCGCAGCCGCCCGTGCCCACGCTGGCCACGCAGCCGAGCGTGCTCGCGAAGGCAGCGGCGTCGTCGGTGTCGGGCGCGAAGGAGAAGACGCCCGACGGATACACGGCCGAGCAGGGCGCCGTCGTGAGGCGGCTCTCCGCGCGGAGGATTCCGTCGTCGCCGAGGCCGGCGCGGCACGTCGGGACGCCGCCGAAGGGCCCTGCGCCCATGTCGGAGGTGACGAAGCCGACGTGGAGCGAGGTGGGCGGTGTGAAGTCACGCGTACCGTCGCCGTCGCGATCTCCGCTGGCGAGCACCCGGATCAAGCGCGGGAGCTCGGCGATGAGGTTGGCCTGCTCCTCGGCCATCGAGCTCGAGTCGTCGACGAGGAAGAGGAGGTCCACGGTCGTCGGGACGAGGAGCGGCCCCGCGTCGTCGAGGGGACGCGCGCCGTCGGGCTCGGTGCGAGCGTCGCGGGGCAGGCTCGTGTCCTCGAGGGCGATCGTCGTGTCGGCCGACGGTGCCGCGTCGGGGAGATCGGTCGACGACGCATCGTCGATCACGTTCGTGTCGGGACAGCCCGCGCTGCCGAGGCCGAGCGCGAGGAGGATGGCGGGCCGCGAGTGACGCATCCGTCGATGCTCTCGCATCGGTGCACGAGAGTCATCGCCCCAGTGGGCCGCGCCGGTCCGGTCCGTGGGACCCAAGCGCCGCGATCGTCAGCTGCGCGTGCTCGGCGCGTCGTGGACACGTCGCGCCGACGCGCGCGATCCTCACGTGCGACGAAAGGCCCATGCTCCTCACGCTCACGTACCGCGGCGCGACCGCGACCGATCTCGGCTTCCTCCTCCACAAGCACCCCGAGCGCGTGCACGAGATCGCCCTCCCTCATGGGATCGCGCACGTGTTCTTCCCGGAGGCCTCCGAGGAGGTCTGCACCGCCGCGCTCCTCGTGGAGCTCGATCCCATCGGTCTCGTCCGCGATCGACGCGGTCCCGAGGGCGAGAGCGGCGCGCTGAGCCAGTACGTCAACGATCGCCCCTACGCCGCGAGCTCGTTCCTCGCGGTGGCGATCACGCGCGCGTTCGGCACGGCGCTCTCGGGTCGTTCCAAGGAGCGCGCCGCGCTCGCCGAGAGCGCGCTCGAGCTCGAGGCGCGCATCCCCGCCCTTCCCTGCCGCGGCGGCACCGAGCTCGCGCGTCGCCTCTTCCTTCCGCTCGGCTACGACGTGACGCTCGACGAGGCGCCTCTCGATCCGGCCTTTCCCGCATGGGGCACCGGACCGTACCGCGCGCTCACGCTGCGCGGACGCGTGCGCCTCTCGGAGCTGCTCGCGCACCTCGTGGTGCTCGTGCCGGTGCTCGACGACGACAAGCACTACTGGGTGGGTGACGACGAGATCGAGAAGCTCCTCCGGCGCGGCGAGGGCTGGCTCGCGGGCCACCCCGACAAGGAGCTGATCACCTCGCGCTATCTCCGTCACCAGCGGCGCCTCACACGACGCGCGCTCGAGCGCCTCGAGCAGGAGGAGACGCGCGACCCCGACGAGGCCAGCACGGCGGGCGACCGCGAGGAGCAGAGCCTCGAGCGCGCGCAGAGCCTCCAGGGCCTGCGGATGCGCGCGGTGCTCGAGGTGCTCGCACAGCACGAGGTGACGAGCGTGGCCGACGCCGGCTGCGGCGAGGGACGCCTCGTGAAGCTCCTCCTCGACGAGCCTCGGCACACGCGCGTGATCGGCATGGACGTGAGCCCCGTGTCGCTCGAGCGCGCCGACAAGCGCCTCGACCTGCTCTCGATGCCCCCCGCGCGGCGCGCGCGCCTCTCGCTCGTCCAGGGCTCGCTCATGTACCGCGATGCGCGCCTCGAGGGCCTCGACGCGATCGTCTGCGTGGAGGTGATCGAGCACCTCGACCTCGATCGCCTGCCCTTCTTCGAGGCGAGCCTCTTCGCGGCCGCGCGACCGCGCGTGATCGTGATCACCACGCCCAACGTGGAGCACAACGTACGCTTCGCGACGCTCGCGCCGGGCGCGCTCCGACACCGAGATCACCGCTTCGAGTGGACGCGCGCGCAATTCGCGGCGTGGGCCGCCCGCGTCGCGGACGCCCATGGCTACCTCGCCACGATCTCGCTCGTGGGCCCAGACGATCCGGAGGTGGGCGCGCCCACGCAGCTCGCCGTCTTCGTCCGCGGCACGGAGGGCGCATGAGCAGCCTCGCGATCCCTGCGCTCTCGGTCGTGGTGCTCGTCGGGCCCTCGGGCTCGGGCAAGAGCACGCTCGCGCGTCGCCTCTTCCTGCCGTCGGAGATCCTGAGCTCGGACGCGCTCCGCGCGATGGTGCGCAACGACGAGGGCGACATGAGCGCGACGAACGACGCGTTCGAGGCCCTCCACTTCCTCCTGCGCAAGCGGCTCGCGGCGGGCCTCCTCACGGTGATCGACGCGACCAACGTGCGGCCCGAGGATCGCGCCTCGCTCGTATCGATCGCCAAGGAATTCCATGCGTATCCGGTGGCGGTCGTGCTCGACGTGGGTGTCGACGCGTGCCTCCGCCACAACGCCGATCGCCCCGAGCGCCCCCACAGCCGCGGCTACGTGCTGCGCCAGCACGCGAGCCTCCGGCGCAGCGTGGGCCGGAGCGACAAGGCCCTCGCGCGCGAGGGCTTTCGACGCGTGTTCGTCCTCTCGAGCGAAGAGGAGATCGCCGCCGCCACGCTCGAGCGCACCAAGCTCCACGCCGATCGACGCGAGGACCACGGGCCCTTCGATCTGATCGGCGACGTGCACGGCTGCCTCGACGAGCTCACCGCGCTGCTCGCGCGCCTGGGCTACGCGCCCAGCGACGGCGTGTGGCGCCATCCGTCGCGAAAGGCCGTATTCCTGGGCGATCTCGTCGATCGGGGCCCTGCGTCGATCGCGTGTCTCACGCTCGCCAAGGCCATGGTCGAGGCCGGCTCCGCGCTCATGGTCCCGGGCAACCACGAGGCCAAGCTCGTGCGCGCGCTGCGCGGTGCCCACGTGAAGGCGAGCCACGGCCTCGAGCGCACGCTCGCCGAGCTCGAGGCGCTCGCGCCCGAGGAGCGCGCGCGGACGAGCGCCACGCTCGCCGACTTCGTCGACGGCCTCGCGAGCCACCTCGTGCTCGATCGCGGTCGCCTCGTGGCGGCGCACGCAGGCATGAAGCGCGAGATGCAGATGCGCGCCTCGGGGGCCGTGCGCGAGTTCGCGCTCTACGGCGAGACCACCGGCGAGGTCGACGAATTCGGCCTCCCCGTGCGCGCGGACTGGGCGCGCGGCTATCGCGGGCAGGCGACCGTCGTCTACGGCCACACGCCGGTGCTCGAGGCCGAGTGGCTCAACGACACGATCTGCCTCGACACCGGCTGCGTCTTCGGCGGCAAGCTCACCGCGCTGCGCTGGCCCGAGCGCGAGCTGGTGGAGGTGCCCGCCGCGCGCACCTTCTACGAGCCGCGACGACCGCTCGCTCCGCGCGAGAGCCCCGGCTCGCTCTCCGCGCAGCACGACGACGACGCGCTCCTCGATCTGGGCGAGCTCGTGGGCAAGCGCATCGTGACCACCACCCTCGGGCCCTCGGTGACGATCGAGGCCGCCCACGTGGGCGCGGCGCTCGAGGTGCTGAGCCGCTTCGCCGTGAGCCCGCGCTGGCTCGTGCACCTGCCTCCCACCATGTCGCCCGTGGAGAGCGCACGCGAGGGCACGCTGCTCGAGCGTCCCGAGGAGGCCTTCGGTTACTTCCGCGCGAGCCTGCCCGAGGGCCGCCAGAGGGTCGTGTGCGAGGAGAAGCACATGGGCTCGCGCGCGATCGTGATCGTGTGCCGCGACGAGGCGGTCGCCCGCGCTCGCTTCGGCGTGATCGACGATGGCCGCGGTGTCGTCTACACGCGCACGGGCCGCCGCTTCTTCGCCGATCGCGCCGTGGAGCAGGGGCTCGTGTCGATCGTCGTCGACGCGGCCGAGCGCGCGGGCCTCTTCGAGGCGCTCGGCACCGGCTGGCTCGCGCTCGACACGGAGCTCATGCCGTGGTCGGCCAAGGCGCGCGAGCTCATCGAGCGGCAGTACGCGGCCGTCGGCCACGCGGGCACACGCATGCTCGACGACGCCTCGCGCCTCCTCGCGAGCGCCCGCGCGCGCGGCCTCGACGTGCGCGCGCTCGAGACGCGGACCCTCGAGCGGCGCGCCGGCGTGGGCGCCCTGATCGACGCGTATCGGCGCTATTCGTGGCCGATCGCGACGCTGACGGATCACCGCCTCGCCCCGTTCCACCTGCTCGCGAGCGAGGGCCACGTCCACGTCGATCGCGATCACCTCTGGCACATGCAGACGCTCGCGCAGCTCGCCGCCCACGATGCGAGCGGTGTGCTCGTGGCCACCTCGCACCGCGTGGTGGATCTGAGCCGCGACGACGACGCGACCGAGGCGAGCGCGTGGTGGCAGGAGCTCGTCGGACGCGGCGGCGAGGGCATGGTGGTCAAGCCGCTCGACTACGCGCCCCGCGGCCCGCGAGGCCTCGTACAGCCCGCGCTCAAGGTGCGCGGCCCGAGCTACCTCAAGCTCATCTACGGCCCCGACTACGATCGACCCGAGCACCTCGCGCGCCTCCGTGAGCGAGCCGTGGGCAAGAAGCGCGCGCTCGCCACGCGAGAGCTGGCCCTCGGCCTCGAGGCGCTCGAGCGCTTCGTGAAGAAGCAGCCGCTGCGTCGCGTGCACGAGTGTGTGCTCGGAGTGCTCGCGCTCGAGAGCGATCCGGTCGATCCGCGGCTCTGATCGGCTCCTCCGACGAGCGGCTCGCAGCGCGACGACTCGGACGTCGGCATCGCGCTCGCTCGGGGTGAGCAAGCTCTTGCGCACCTACAATGCTGTTGGAAAACTCTCTTCGCCCACGAACGCGGCTTCCTCTCATCGCGGAATTCTGCTTTGGTAGAGAGGATGTCGACGCGTGCAGCGACGGGTCAGAGCGCGGACGCGCGCACGGACGTCGCGGCCGAGGAGGCGATGCGCCAAGCGCTCGCGGGCCTGGCGGGCGAGACGCCGAGCGCGGCGATCGTCTTCGCGTCGCCCAAGCACAAGCTCCCGCGCGTGCTCGCGGCGGTCGACGCGGCGGTGCCGGGCATCGCGGCCATCGGGTGCACGACGGCGGGCGAATTCACGGAGCGCGGCGTGATCCGTGGAGGCATCGTCGTGCTCCTGCTCGCCACCGAGATGGTCGTGGCGCGAGGGCTCGCGACGGGCGCGAAGATCGATCCGGAGCGCGCGGCCGCGCTCCTCTGTGAGGGCTACGCCGACGCACAGAAGACCGCCACGTCGCGAGGCTTTCCGGCGAGCACGTCCGTGGTGCTCGTCGATGGTCTCTCGGGCTCGGGCGATCGCATCGTGCAGGCAGTGCTGCGTGCGACCCGCGCGTTCCAGCAGGTGGTGGGCGGGGCCGCAGGCGACGAAGGACAGTTCCTCGCGACGCACGTGGGCGCGGGGGGCCGCGTGACGAGCGACGGCGCCGCGGCCCTCCACTTCTTCGGCCCGAATCGCTGGGGCGTGGGCGTGGATCACGGCCTCCGTCCCGATCCGGATCGTCACGAGGTCACACGCGCCGACGGGAACGTCGTGCTCGAGATCGACGGAAAGCCCGCGTTCGAGCTCTATCGCGCACACGCCAAGGCGCGGGGCGTCGAGATCACGCCCGGCACGGCGGGGCCGTACATGATCGCGAACGAGCTCGGCCTGTTCTTCCTCGGAGAGCTCCGCACGGCGCGCGCGCCGCTCTCGGCAGATGCGTCCGGTGCGATCCACTGCGCCGCCGACATCCCGGAGGGCACGACGATCGCGATCCTCGACGGCGAGCCCGACGAGATGGTGGCCGCCGCGCGACGCGCTGCCCAGGAGGCGGCTCAGGGCCTCGGAGGCCGCGAGGCCGCCGCCGTGCTCGTGTTCGACTGCGTGTGTCGCGCGACGATCCTCGCCGAGCAGGTGAGCCGCGAGCTCGACGCGATCCGCTCGGTCTTCGCCAAGACGCCCATCGCGGGCTTCTTCACCTACGGCGAGATCGCGCGCTCACGCGGCCGCCTCGATGGCTGGCACAACACCACGGCGGTGGTGGTCGCGATCCCCCGCTGAGCGCTCTGCCGCGAGATCAGCTCTGCCGCGAGCTCAGCCGTCGATCCAGCGCGCGAGCGCGACGATCGGGGAGAGCAGCGTGCGCACGACGCTGCGGCGATCCTCGTCCTCGCGGATCACGTCGGCGAGGCCGGGGCCCACCTCGTAGTACGCGTCGACGAGCGCCGCGCCGAGCGGGCTCGTGAGGAGGTGACGATCGCGGAAGCGGCGCAGGACACCGATCTCGTCGGCCATCGGCGTGCCGTACGCGGCGGTGGCCACGAAGCAGGGCGAGACGGTCGTGAACTGGATGGGCGGCGTCGTGTACTCGGTCACCGCGATCGGGCTCGCGGTGTTGCAGCCGTCGATCGCGCGCACGCCGAACCAGTAGTGGCGCTCGAACGAGAGACCTCCGAGATCGACCGCGATCACCTGCCCTGCAGGCACGTCGATGGGCACCTGGAGCGCCTCGATCTCGAGGCTCGCAGCGTTGGCCGGGCGGGCGCGGAGGAAGCTCGCCTCGTCGGTGATCGCCTCGTCGGAGTAGCGGACCTCGTACTGGAAGATGCCCTCGTCGTCGTCGGGCGCGATCATCTCGAGGTGCGCGAAGCGATGAGCCTGTCGGCGCTCGTGGTACTGCGAGACCACGAGGCCCTCGATCGCCGTGGGCGGACGGTTGAGCCGACACGCCTCGGCCGCCATCGAGCGGACGCGCACGCGCGCGCCGCCCGTCCCGGCATGCAGGCGATCCACGCCGCTGCCCGGGGCTCCGGTCGGGTCGTCGACGATGGTGGCGTCGATCGGGTGGATGTCGCCGCCCGTCGCGCCGCGGCCATCGAGCGAGCCGTAGCCGTAGGCCTCGTCGCTCGACGACAACCCGGTCTCGCCGATCGGCACCTCCACCCGATAGACCATCGACGGCTGCCCGCGATACGGATAGCCGTAGTTCATCGCCCAGTAGTCCCACTGCTCGGTGAGCAGGCCGGTGTCGGAGTGGGGTGTCGGGTACTGCGTGGGCCCCCACTGCTCGGACCAGTCGCCCTCGACGTTGACCTCGACGTAGACGTAGTAGGTGCCGCTCGTCCAGTCGTCGGGCACCGTGAACATGATGTGCTGCGCGACCTCGCCAGGCGGCGTGGCCGCGGTGACGGCGTCGATCTCGGGCATCACGGCGCGCGCGTCGGCGTTGAAGAGATCGACGTCGGCCGTGTCGTAGCAACCGGGCTCGGTGCACCGACGCACGTCGCGGCGCGGCGGATAGAGCGAGTCGAGGCCGAGCGCGTACGACGACGAGACGCCCGGTCCGCTCTCGGCGGGCTCGCGGTAGCCCTCGGCGACGTCGGCCTCCGTGATGTAGCGGCCCTTGTCGCTGTTGAACACCGACGCGCATGACACGGCGTCGAGCGCGTCGCGCTGGGTGGTGGCGTTGTTGAACGAGAGACAGAAGTGATCGTCGCGCGAGAAGTCGCTCGCGGAGCGCGAGGCGTGGCCCTCGCTCAGGCGATCCTGGAAGATGACGCGCCGGAACGGACGCGCGCCGGGCGCCGTCAGACGGGCGTGGGCCCACACCGGCAAGACGCCCTCGCGTCGGCCATAGGGCCAGCGGAAGCCGCTGTTCATCTGCATGGCGCCGGGGCGGTTGCCGATGCCGTAGAGCGAGGTGGCCTGCGTGAGCATGAGCGTCCGCAGGTAGGTGCCGTCCTCCGCGGTCAGCCACACCGCGATCTGCGCGCGACGCGTGGGCGTGTACTCGATGTCGATCACGCGCTGGGCGTGCGCGGTCTCGGCGAGCCCGAGGGCGCCGGCCGTGAGGCCGAGGAAGGTCGAGGCGGCGAGCAAGCTCGAGCGGAGACGGGTCGAGGTCACGTCAGCTCCCACGAATGAAGAGGCAAGGGCCCACGGGGCCAGGGGGCAAGGATGTTCCGGACTCCGCCGGGGCGGAAGCCCTCGGAGGCCACGAATCGCAGCGGCACGAGTTCTCTCACGCCCTCCAGACGGTGGCCTCGAGGAGCGGATCCATCACGAAAACGCCTGTTTCGAAGGCGAATCCGTAGACAGCGGGCGTTCGCACGTCCGCGCGCAGGACCCCCGAGAAGGGACCGTTCACGCTCGCTCGCTCGCTCGCTCACCGCGAGGCGCGGTCGCCGAGGAGGAAGCGCATCACGGGCGCCACGAGGTGCGCGCGCACGCTCGGGGGCACGTGCTCCTCGCCCAGGCCGAAGCGCAGCGGAGCAGGCTTCGCTCCCATCGCGACGGGTCCGTCGCGACCCGCCTCGTGGCTCGCCGGATCGCGGAACGTGCCGAAGAGCACGTCCCAGAGCGCGATCATCCCCGCGTAATTCACGCCCGGCACGTCGGCGGCGTGGTGCACGCGGTGGAACGCGGGGCCCACGATCACGAAGCGCAGCGGGCCGAGCGGCAGCTCGATCGCGGCGTGCGTGAAGAGCGTGTAGAGGAGCGTGATCGGGCCGAGGCAGAGCAGCACCCACGGCGCGGGGCCGAGGAAGAGGATCGGCAGCGTGATGGCGACGTTGTCGACGATCTCGTCGAGCGGATGCATGCGCGCGGCCGCCAGCCAGTCGAGCTCCTCGGCCGAGTGGTGGATCGCGTGGAGCGGGAAGAAGAGCGCGTGGTGGCGCAGGCGGTGGCTCGCGTACGAGAGGAGATCGACGAGCGCGAGGCACACGAGGAGCTGCGCGCCCTCGGGCAGCGCGCGGAGGAGCGAGCGCGCTGCGAAGAAGCCGAAGACGTCGTCGGCGTGCGCGATCGTGGCGCCGAGCGCCATCGCCACGAGGGCGCCGAGCGCGACGACGAGGGCGCGAGAGATCAGCCCCGACACGAGCGGCGTGATCACCCAGTACGACCAGTCGACGAGGCGACCACGCGCCCACACCGAGGGCGCCCCTTCGGCCGCAGGACGCAGGCGCTGCGCGAGCGCGAAGAGGGGCCCGAGCACCGCGAGGCCGAGGTAGACGAGCGCGAGCGACTCCACGGCGCGCCTCCTTCGTGTGCGATCAGCCCACCGCGTCGCGCGTGGGAAAGCGCGTCCACGGATCGTCGCGTCGATCGAGCGCGTTGTACTCGCAGAAGCTGCGGAGGACGCCGCGCGTGTCGGTGATGTGGTGGCAGCAATTGGCCACGCGATCCTGATCGTAGGTGTGCCGATCCATGAACGGCTTGATCGCGATCGAGAACATGTCGGTCGAGCGCACCACGCGCTTGCCGAGCCAGCCCGCCACGCGCGCGAGCACCGCGCGATCGGCCGTGCCCACCACCTCGCGCAGCTCGCTCGTGGAGAGCAGCGTCTTGTAGGCCACGTCGTTCATCACCTTGTCGAGATCGACGTAGCGCACGACGTTGTGCACGAGGCCGAAGCGGCGCAGGAAGACCGTGAGCCAGCCGCAATTGGGGTGACTGCACGGGATGGGCACGAAGTCCTCGCGGCGCATGCGCACGTGCGCGCGAGCCTGGATGGCGTGCGCCACGTCCGAGAGCGTGAGGCGATCCATCGGGTCGGCGCCGAGCTCGAAGCGCCCCGACCAGGTCACTGGCTGCATCGCGACGAGCTTCACCATCCTGTGCTCGAGGGCCACGTCGAGCACGCCGCCGATCTCGTGCTCGTTCACACCGCGGGCGAGCGTCATCGTGAGCTGCATCGGCACGCCGAGGCGATCGAGGTCGGCCACGATGCGGCGCCGGAGCTCTGCGGGCTCGGCGCCGCGCATCTCGTGGTTGACCTCGCGCGAGAGCGCATCGAACTGGAGCAGCACCACGATCTTGTCGGCGTAGGGCGCGAAGCGCGCGCGCTCCTCGGCCCGCGCGAGGCGGAGACCATTCGTGGGCACGAAGATCTTCTGGATGCCCGGCTCGCGGTACGCGAAGTCGACGAGCTCCCAGAAGCGCGGGTGGAGCGAGGACTCGCCGCCCGTGATCTGGAGCGAGTCGATGCGGCCCTTCTTCGCGACGAGCTCGCGCACGTGCGACTGGAACGTCGAGAGCGGCATGAAGCGCTCGCCTGCGCTCTCGGAGTAGCAGACCTTGCACGCGAGGTTGCACGCGTCGGTGACCTCGACGAGCACGGTGCAGCTGCGGTTCTGGAGCTGATCGGTGTGCTCGCCGAGGCTCGCCGCGGGGCTCGTGTCGCACGCCTCTCCGGGCGCGCAGCACGCGCCGTCGCCCGAGAGACCGTTGGGGAGGATCGGGCTCGTGTAGTCGGGGATGCGGAAGACGCGATCGTCGGCGAAGCGGCGGCCGTGGCGATCCTTGTTCGAGAGCGAGTAGTAGCGGCGATCGTTCTCGATCACGGCCTCGCTCGTGCCATGCGTGGCGCAGCGCTTGGCGAGGATCACGCGCACGCCCCGCTCGAACACCAGCGCGGGCACGGGCGCGAGGCAGCTCGGGCACAGGCCCACGGTGCTCTTGAGCAGACGATCGACGTGGCGCGCGCCCACGTGCGCGATCGCGCGGGCCTCGTCGAGCTCTCGCAGCTCCGCCGCGAGGCGCTCGATCGTCTGCCCGCGCGTGGGCGGAGGCAGCGCGAGGCCGAGGCGTCGCTTGGGCTTGGAGCTGGCTTCTTGCATGACGTCTCGCTGGCTACCGACTGCCTACACAGGATCCGCTGTCTCGGCGACGCCGCTCATGGTCAGCTCATCCTGGCGCCGAGCGCGAGGCCGAGCTCCATGGCGACGGCGGTGAGGCGATAGAAGGCGCGATCGGGCGCGCCGAAGCGATCGCGGAAGGCCACGCCGAGGTGACGCAGCTGCCGCGACGAGAACGCGAGGTCGGCCGCGTTCTCGGCCGACTCGTGCAGCTCGAGGATCGCGGTGCGCTCGCGGTGCGTGGTGAGCTCGGTGAGCGCCTCGAGCGTGGAGGAGATGTGGCGCACCTCGTCGGCCTGCACGCGCGCGGCCACCTCGGCGATCGAGTGCGTGCGCGCCGAGCCCACGCGCTCGCAGGCCTCCACGTGGAAGCCCACCGAGCGATCCACGCGATGCTCGAGGTGATGCGCGTGCGCGAGGAAGTGCGCGATGCGGATGCGGACGACGTCGGGGCCGTCCTCGGGACGGATCGCCCACGTCGCGCGGGTCTGCGCGCGGATCGTGTTGTTGAGCACGTCGAGCCCGTCGAGCTCGAGGGGCTCCTCGCCCATGTCGCGGATCGCCCGCGTATAGAGCGCCGCGTGCCGCCGCTCGTCGCCCGCGTGACGCTTGAGCTGCTCGGCGAGCCACGGCCAGCGTGGCCGCGCAGCCTCGTGCGGGAAGTAGTCGTGCACCGTCTCGGGGTGGTGCTCGCCCGCGCGGTAGAGCGACAGCGTCCACGCATGCGTGCGCGGATCGGCCGCGAGCTGCGTGTGGAGGCGCACCTTGAGCGCGCGCTCGAGCGAGCGAGAGAGGCTCATCGAGCCGCAGCGTAGCGCAGGGCGCCTCGTGCGATCGTCTCTCGGTCTCGCTGCGCCGGGGGAGCCTGCCGCCGAGGCGTCCGAATCGTCGCCCTGCGCGGAGATCCTCGCAGGTCGCAGGGGGAGATCAGTGCCCGGCGCACGTGAGCAGGATCAGACCGAAGACGAGACAGGCCAGGAGCACGGGGCCGAGGAGCAGGCCGAGCGCGACCTTGGCGAGGCCACGGCCGCCGCGTCGGTCGGGGCGCTTGGGCTCCGTCTCTTGGAGACCGAGGATCGCGGCGACCGCTCCTGCGAGGAGGACCAGGCCCCCCGGCACGAGGAGCACGTCGAAGCCCTGGAAGACCATCGCCTCGAGGAGCCAGCCGACGATCACGAGCGGCAAGGACACGAGAGCCGCGCCCGAGGGGCTGGCTTCCGCGAGATCCGCGCCGTCGGACGGCTCCGGCGTCGCCTCGGAGCTCGACTCGGGGCTCGGCGCAGGCTCGGGGCGGTCGATCTGTCCCATGCGGCTCGGATCAGATCACATCTTCGGCCATCAGAACACGCACCCGAGATCGACGGGGCTCGTGCGCACCTCGGGGCCGAGGTCGGTCGTGAGGTGGAGGGTGAGCTCGCCCGTGATCGTGTCGCCGCAGAACGTGCAGATCGGCACCGACGGCGTGCCCGAGATCTTGCGCTGCATCTGATCGGCGACGCCGCCCGCGGGGATCGTGAAGCTCGGGGTGTCGAGCGTGAGCGTCTGCGTCTCGGCGTAGCCTCGCGAGGCGACCACCACGTGGAGCGTGGCGCTGTCCACGCTGATGGCCGTGCCCACCGGACCGCTCGCGTGGAGCGTCCACGACGCGAGCAGCGGATCGGGCGGCCCACCGAAGCAGCTGCCCCAGCCCGCGGGATCCCGGATCTCGATCACGAGGCCGCTCGAGGGCGCGTCGCGGGACGACGGCGCATCGCTCGACGGCGCATCGCTCGACGACGGCGCATCGCTCGACGACGGCGCATCGAGCGCGCTCGGCGCATCGCTCGACGACGGCGCATCGCTCGACGACGGCGCATCGCTCGACGACGGCGCATCGAGCGCGCTCGGCGCATCCTGGAGCGCGGGGGCATCGAGGCCCGCGGCATCGCGGGCCGCGCCTGCATCGCCGGTGTCGGGGCCCGGGCATCCGAGCAGCGTGAGGCCGCACCCCATCGACGCGATCAGGAAGAGCCCGCGAGAAGCGATTGTCATGACCACGCAGCATAGCGGTCTCTTTTCGGCCGGCACGGTCGCGCTCTCGACGGCTCGCGCCCGGGCAGCTATCCCTCGGCCCTCTTCCGGTGTCGTCTAAAGGCAGGACAGTGGACTTTGGATCCACGAATGATGGTTCGAATCCATCCACCGGAATCGCCCTGATCGTGGGGAATTCTCGGTGAGCGACGCGAGCCCCGACGTGCGGCGTGGGCGCCTCGACCTCCTCCTGGCCGCGAGCTCCGGGCTGACGGCGGGCCTCGCCACGTTGCTCGGCGCACAGAGCCTCACGGAGCCGCTCGTCGGCCCGGCCCGCGAGGCCGCGGTGGCCTCGGCGTGGGCGCTCGCGGCGTTCGTGGCCTGCGGTGCGGGAGCGACGGTGTGGCTGCACCGCAAGCGGGCCACGGCGATGGCGCTGCGCTTCGCGCTCGTCACGGCGGCGGTGTTCTCCCTCGCGCTCGTGGCCCTGGCGCGCATGGCGCCGCCTCGCGTCCACGCCGTGCTCACCTCGAGCGATCGCGTGCCCATGCGCGAGGCACGCCTCGCCGACGGGGCGCTGGGCATCGAGCACCTGCGCCTCGGCTTTCGGCTCCCGCACCCGGACATGCCGTTCATGCCCGCGCCGTGGATCGAGGAGCAGGCCTACGAGCGCGGCGGCGACACCTACCGCGACGAGCACGCGCTCTGGGCCTTCCAGGGTGATGCGCTCGAGGGCGAGGGCGGCGAGACCACGATCATGATCGACCTCTCGCCCGCCGAGCAGCTCGACGAGGACACGCTCGAGGCGCTCACGGTGAGCGCGCTCGCGCCGCTCGAGCGCGACGGACACCACACCGAGCGCGGCGCGATCGTGCGAGCGGCGCGCTGCCTGCGTCGGCCTGCGACCGCGACGCTCACGGGCGAGGGCGAGGGCGGCCACGTCGACATGGTGCTCGCCGTCTTCCGCGATCCCGAGGGGCCGCGCGTGCTGCGCCTCGCGGTGACGGTGGTGAGCCAAGAGGGCGGCTGGGACGACTACCTCACGCACCTCGAGCTGCCCTCCTGCGAGTGACTGCGCCCCATGCGAGCGCGGGGACCGTCGGGCCGTGAGCGCAGCGTGGCGTCAGGCCGCGAGGTGCTCGATCAGGATCTTGGTGCCGAGGCCGATGAGCGCGAGGCCACCGACCACGTCGAGGCGCTTGCCGAGGAGGGCGCCGAAGCGCCGTCCCACGAGGAGGCCGAGCACGCTGAGGAGCGCCGTCACGATCCCGATCGTCGCGATCGAGAGCGCGAGCGGCGCGCGCAGCATCGGCAGCGTCACCCCGGCAGCGAGCGCGTCGATGCTCGTCGCGATCGCGAGCGCGAGCATGACGGAGTGCGCGAAGAGCTCGGCCTCGGCGCGTCCCCTCGCCGCCTCGTCGTCGTCGTCGTCGCTCTTGCGTGCCTCCCAGAGCATCTTGGCGCCCAGCGCGCCGAGGAGGACGAACGCGATCCAGTGATCCCAGGCCTCGACGTACGCGCCGAAGCTCGCGCCGACGAGCCAGCCGAGCAGCGGCATCAGCGCCTGGAATCCCCCGAAATAGAGGGCGACGAGGAGCGCGTGGCGCGGGCGCACGGCGGGCACGGCGAGCCCTCGCGCGGCCGAGACCGCGGCGGCATCCATCGAGAGCCCGATGGCGAGGACGAGGATCGACGCGAAGCTCATCGGCGCGGTGGTCTTCGCACGGGAGGCCGCGATCGTCGATCGCAGCGAGACCGCCTCGACGCTCGTTCCAGGCTCGAGACGCGCGTCGGTATTATCCTCGCCGCACATGGCCGACCCCGAAGCGAAAGGCCCCGACGGAGCAGGCCCCGATGCGTTCGCGCCGACGGCGCTCGCCACCAACGATCCTGCGGCCTCTCGCAAGGGCGCGACGGTGCGCGGCCGACGCGGGGCCACGCCGCGCTCGGAGCGACCCGAGACCGTCGAGGCCGAGCCGAAGGACGCAGGCTCGCTGCCGCTCGGGGAGATCGTCGGCGAGCGCTACAAGCTCGTCGCGCACGTGGGCGCCGGCGGCCAAGGCGAGGTGTGGCGCGCCGAAGACGTGGTGATCGCGGGCCACGTGGTGGCGCTCAAGATGCTCTTCGCGCGCGCCAACGGTGAGGGCGACCGCGACATGCAGCTGCGCGAGCTGCGCATGCTCGCGAGCGTGAGCCATCCGTCGGTCGTGCAGTTCAAGGATCACGGCTGGCTCGGCGGACGCCTCTGGTTCGTGATGCCCTGGTACGAGGGCAAGGATCTCGAGCGCTCGCTGCCGCTCGATCGACCCGAGGCGCGCCGCGTCTTCGAGCAGGTCGCGGGCGGCCTCGCGGCCGTGCACGCCAAGGGCCTGCGTCATCAGGACATCAAGCCGTCGAACATCTTCCTCGCGAAGATCGCGGGCCTCGAGGAGACGCTGCCGATCCTCCTCGACTTCGGCGTGGCCGCGACCGACGACGAGATCCTCGTGGCGGGCTCGCCGCAGTACTTCGCGCCCGAGCTCGCGGCGGAGTGGCCCACGCCCTCGGCCGACGTGGGCCCGGCGGCCGACGTCTTCGCGCTCGCGCTGGCGCTCCGCATCGCGCTCGACCCCGAGGGCGTACCGGAGGTGGGCGCCTTCGATCGCGCGTCGCTCGATCGCCGCGCGAAGGAGCCGATCGCGCCACCCTCCGGCCCCGGGCTCGCCTACCTCGCGCCGCACTTCGAGCGCTGGCTCGCGATCGATCCGAGCAAGCGCCCCACCGCGGCCGAGCTCGTGCGCGAGCTCGCGGTGCTCACGCAGCCGGAGGAGCAGCGCAAGGAGCGCGCGCGCACGATGAGGCGCGTGGCGCCGTGGGTGCTCGGCGGCGCGATCCTCGCGAGCGTGGGCGGCTACTGGGGCTGGCAGCAGGTGATCTCCGCGCGCAAGGCGCAGGCCGCCGAGACGACCGAGCGTCTCGAGGCCGAGGAGCGCGCGCAGGCCGAGGCCCAGCGCGTGGAGCAGCTCGGCTCGGCGCTCGACGAGGCGCTCGCGCGCGCCGATCAGAGCTCGCAGCGCACCACCGAGGCGCTCGGACGACTCGACGAGGCCGAGGCCGCGATCGCGAGCGCGCAGGGCAACGCCACGCAGCTTCGCGCGGCACGCGATCGGCTCCACGCCGCGCTCGAGGAGGCACGCACGCGCGCCGAGGAGCAACAAGCGGCGCTCGCCGAGGCGCAGACCGCGATCACACAGCTCGGCAGCGAGCTCGCCACCGCCCGTCGCCAGCTCGCCGAGACGCGCACCGAGCGCGACACGCTCACGACCGAGCGCGATCGGCTGCGGACGCTCTCGGAAGAACAACGGAGCGAGCTCGAAGCACGACGGAGCGACCTCGAAGGCTTGCGGACGCAGCTCGAGGCACAACGGAGCCAGCTCGAGACCCAGCGCGCCGAGCTCGAGGGCGTGCGCGGACAGCTCGAGGCGCGACAGGCCGAGCTCGCTGCGCGCACGAGCGATCTCGAGGCGGAGCGGAGCGCCCGGGCTGCGCTCGCCGCACAGAACGCGTCGCTCACGGAGGAGCGCGATCAGGCCAGGGCACAGGCCCGCGCCGCGGAGGCGGAGCTCGCGCGCGCGCGCGCCAGCGCAGCGAGCGCCGGAGGCGGTGGAAGCGGCAGTGGGAGCAGTGCGGGCGCAGGCGGCACTGGCGGTGGCGCAGGCAGCACCGACACACCGACGATCCCCGACACGCCGACGACCGCGGGCGCGCGCACGGTGGGCAGCGTGACGATCCGTCCGCGCACCGAGGCCGATGACAACCCGAGCGGGACCACGCCGTGACGCGGCCCGCGACGCTCCCGTGTCTGCTCGCGTGTCTCGTGCTCGCGACGGCGATCGCGCCTCGCTCGCGCGCGCAGGAGCCCGTGCGTCGCATCGAGCTCGGCGAGGGCGTGGCGGTCGAGGCGTGTCCCCGCGCGCGCTCGGCGTTCGAGCCGCCGCAGTGCTGGCAGCCCGTGGGCTTCGCGTTCGGCAGCTACGTGGTGCTCGGTCGCGCCCGCACGTTCGCGCGCGCACCGCTCGGCAGCGCGACGCGCGGCCGGCTCTTCGCGGTGATCCCCGACAACGTCAGCCAGCTCGGCACCGGCCACATGGCGCCCGTCGTGTTCACGGACGATCTCGGCGCGCGCTGGCAGGAGTCGCGCTGGGATCCCGCGACCGGCTCGCCCACCCTCGGCGCCTACAGCCCGCTCGCGCTCTCGATCGATCCGGAGGGCCTGCGCGTGGTCGCCGCCGGTGAGTACGCGCGCCTCTGGGTGAGCCGCGACGGCGGCCAGAGCTTCGTGCAGCGCCGCAGCGGCGGGCAGACGTACGTGAGCGTGGAGGTGCTCGGGCGCGCGACCGTGCTGACCGACGCCGATGGCCGCGTGTGGAGCACGCCCGACGACGGCGAGTCGCTGCGTGCGATCACGAGCGAGCGCGGCGCCACCGTGACGCGTGAGGAACGCGCGATCGTGGTGCGGCACGGCAGCCGCACGATCCGCATCGATCCCTCGGGGACCGTGCACTGACGCGATGGCCCCCAAGAAGCAGCGCATCGATCAGCTCCTCGTGGAGCGCGGCCTCGCGCCGAGCCGTGAGCGTGCCCGCGCGCTCGTGCTCGCGGGCAAGGTCTACGTGGGCGAGCGGCGCATCGACAAGGCCGGCGACACGGTGAGCCTCGAGGCCGCGATCACGCTGCGCGGCGAGGATCTGCCCTACGTCTCGCGCGGAGGCGTGAAGCTCGCGGGCGCGCTCGACGCGCTCGAGATCGACCCGCGCGAGCTCGTGTGCGCCGACTTCGGCGCGTCCACCGGCGGCTTCACCGACTGCCTGCTCCAGCGCGGCGCGGCGCGCGTGTACGCGATCGACGTGGGCCACGGGCAGCTCCACGAGAAGCTCGTGAGAGATCCGCGCGTGGTGGTCATGGACCGCACCAACGCGCGCAACCTCGACGCGAGCTCCTTGCCCGAGCCCGTCGACCTCGTCGTGATCGACGCGTCCTTCATCGGCATGGAGAAGCTCCTGCCCGCGGCCTGGGCCGTGCTGCGCGCGCCCTCGAGCGACGCGCCGGCAGGGCGACTGCTCGCGATGATCAAGCCGCAGTTCGAGGTCGGCCCGAGCCACCTCAAGAAGGGCGTCGTGCGCGACGCGGCGATCCGCGCCGCCGCGATCGCGCGCGTGGCCGACGCGGCGCGCGCGATCGGCTTCGAGGTGCTCGACGTGCGCGACGCCGTGCTCGCCGGGCCCGACGGCAACGTCGAGGCGTTCCTCTGCGCCACCCGCGCGCGCGTCGGGTGATCACCGCGCGGAGCCGCGTCGCTTCGGCTTGGGCGTCGGCGGCGCGGGCGCGCGGAACACCTCCACGAGCGCGCTCACGGCGCGGGTCGCGTCGCTCACGGCCTCGCTGCGCGAGAGCGAGCCGGCGATCCAGCCTCCGATGGCCGCGCGCCCGGCGGCGACGATCACCCAGAGATGATTGGCCGCGCGACGAGGCGGCGAGCCCGTGAAGGCGGCGAGCTGCTCCTCCCACGGACCGAGCAGCTTCGAGAGCGCCTCACGCCCCAGACGCGCGACCTCGGGATCGGCGCCCTGTGCGTCGAGGAGCAGGAGCCACGGCCCCGCGCCCTTCTGCTCGATCGCGTCGCAGCACGCCTCGACGAAGAGCGTGGCGAGCCCCTCGATCGTGCTCGCGCCCGTCGTGGTGCCCGGCAGCGCGCGCAGGATCGCACGCTGGAAGCGCTCCGAGATGACGGCCGTGAAGTCGGCGAGCACCTCGCGCACGAGGGCGTGACGCGTCGGGAACAGACGGTACACGAGCGGTCGCGACACCCCCGCGCGCTCGGCGAGCATCGTGATCTCGAGGCGCTCGAGCCCCTCGTCCGTGAGGATGCGGGCGCTCAGCTCGAGGAGCTGCCGCCGACGCGCCTCGGCTGGCACGCGACGGCCCGCGGCGCGCTCGGTGGCGGAGGACTTCACGCGTGGGCTCGCCCTGGGCATGTCGCGGCGAAAGGTAGCGCGAGCGCCCGGCGCTCCGCCTGTGTCGGAACGCTCGTGTCGCCTCGTCACGAACTATGTTACAGTGCGTAACGTTTTCCGGGACACATCGTCCGGAGCGAGGAGGCGCGATGAAGCGGTGGGGCCCTGCGATCGACGCGACGGTGCTCGTGATGCTGCTCGGCGCGGGGCTCGCGTCGCCCTACGGCGTGGCGCGCTGGTACGGCGCGCTCGCCGCGGCGTTCGTGGGCATCGCGGGCTCGATCCTCGCGCTCGAGTCGATGGCCACGTGGATCTCGGAGCGCTCGAGCGCGCGCCTGCAGGGGCCGCGGACCCGACCGCGTCTGGCGTGGCGCGGCGCGCGCGACACGGCCCTGGCGTCGCTCGTCGCGGCGAGCCTCCTCGCGTGGCCGCTCGCGCGGATGGGCGCGGGAGAGCCGACCGGCCTCGTGTGGACGCTCGAGGAGGCCGGGGGCCTCGGCCCGACGATCGGCGGCAACCTCCTCGCGGTGCTCGTGCTCGACGCGTGGCTCTACTGGAAGCACCGGCTCCTCCACACCGGCGCGTTCTTCGCGTTCCACCGCGCGCACCACGCCTACCGAGATCCCACGTCGCTCTCGTCGTTCGCGGTGGGGCCCGTGGAGTCGCTGCTCACGTTCTGGCCGATCGTGCTCGTGGCGTTCCCGTGGGCCCCACACTACGCGCCCGTCTACTTCACTCTCGTCGGCGTGTTCGTGGTCCTCAACCTCTACCTCCACTCGGGCGTGAGCTCGCGTCTCGTGGAAGCGACGCTCCCGCGGCTCTACGTGAACACGTCGGCGTTCCACAACCGCCACCACGCCAACGCAGACGTGAATTTCGGCGAGGCCCTCACGCTCTGGGATCACCTGCTCGGCACGCGCGAGGGTGATCGACGCGACCCACGGCCCAAGCCCGCGCCCGCCTCGTCCGCCGGCCCCTCCGCGGCCTGAGCCGCGCGCCTCGCCAGCGCGCCTCGCCAGCGCGCCTCGTCAGCGCGCATCGTCAGCGCGTGCTGCGCATGACGGCGACCTTGAGGCCGCCGAGGTCGGTGAGCATCGCGCTCTCGAGGGGCACGCCGGTCGCGTAGGCGAGCTTGCGGGCGTCGGCGGCGAGGGTGAGGCGCGTGCCCTCGATCGAGCGCACGAGCGAGCCGATCGCGCCGTAGAGCGGGCGCAGATCCGCGTGGCCGTGCGTGCTCTCGACCTCGAGGCGCTCGCCCCACGGCGGGTT
>JAIBCE010000302.1 GCA_019694315.1 Sandaracinaceae bacterium | reverse complement strand
CTGCCGACCATGTCCTGCAACTCCGCGCTCATGTTCTCAGCGATCGATTTGTCGAGGCGTGCCGCATGGCGCTTCCCCGGCCGCAGGCGGTCAGGCGTGCCGCGTGATCAGCATGGCGGCCACACCCACCGCAGGCACGACACGTTCCGGAAGGATGTCCGCCGTAGATCCGATGGCGCCATTACAGACACCGTATGTGCACCTACCTCGGCCACACAACTGCGGTCTCGGGCTGCTCAGGCAAACCGTCTGTCGACGCCCTCCTCCCACAGGCAGCGAAACACAACTGTCCACCGAGCAACTCGCCCCGTCGTCGCAGAGCGAGTTTCCACCCTCATCGACGCGTCCGTCGCGATCGTCATCGCACGCGTTGCACCGCTCCGTTCGAGTGCACGGGCCCCAGCCTCGCCCGGGTCCGGCACACGCTCGGTAGCCGGTGCCGCCACAAGGATGCATACACGTACGCACGACTCCGGGGGAGCATGGCGCATCTGAGAATCGATCGTCGGTCCCTTCCAGCTGCGTGTCCAACGCGATGGGCGGCGCCATCGTGCCTCCCGGTCGAATGTCTCGCCCTCCCTGCTCCAGGATCCACGCCGCCGTCAGACCCTCACCCCGGATGAAGAAGAGCCCCGCTCGCTCGTCGTACTCACACAAGACTCCCCCGTGCGACGCAAGAGGTGCCTGGTCCTCGCGCGGGGTGCACGTCAGTCGAGCTGCCAGACCGGTAGGAATGGTCGTCCCGTCCTGCGCGATCAGACCCATGTCATCAACAGGCGTCCGGAGAAAAGCGACCTCGACGGTGGAGAGGTCGCTCGCCTCCACCCGACGTTGGATGAACAGGTGGCGGAGCCCATCGCGCTCCGCGTGCAGCAACATGCCATCGACGCCAGTGGCTTCTCTCGTGAGGCGGCTGGCGACGACGCGCCCATCTCCATCAGCCAGCTCCACCCAGCCCACCTCTTGGTAGTCGGGAGCCTCGTCAGTCGTGCGCGCTTCCAGTTCCCACACCTCCGCCACACGCAGCACCACACGGCCGTTCTCGGAGTGCCAGTCCCCCAGTACCGGTGGCGCGGACCGGGCGGGGACCACCTCGGCCCAGGCAGGTGCTCCCGTGGAGCCGCGAGCGCGCCCAGCATCACAGGTTCCCGACGGGCCACAAGCGCCCGACCCCGTGGTGGCCTCGCAGACGGCTCCTTCGACGGCCAGACTCGTCGCGCAGCAACCGCGCGTCGAATCGAGATACCCCCGGCCGCATGCGGAATCGAGGTCGCCGCACTCGGCGCCGCCGACGCCAAGGGTGATCCCAGGCGTGTCGCACAACGGGGTGCGGGTCTCCGACGCCAGCACGCCACGATCTTCACAGCCCTCGAACGCGGTGAGCACCGCCAGCGCAGCAACCCCTTCTTGCGTGGAAACGCCATCGTTCATCGCGTCGTAGAGATCGTTGACGCGCCGGAGCGCCATGGGCCCCGAGCGAAACCGGAGCTCGCCAATCGCGGGAAGGTCAGCGAGCGTCAGTGCGACCGCAGCGTAGGGTGCATCCCCACCGCTCAACGCTTCGCAGGCTGGGGTCCCCTCTGGGCCGGGCAGCCACACGCCACCTCCGAATCCGGCGGCGCACCGTGCACCCCAGTCCGCCAGGCTGTGCGTGCACGTCCTCGCTCCCGGTCTAGGCCCCGTGTCGCCCCCGTCCAGCACGACGCCAGAATCAAGGAGAGTTTGAGGGTTGCACGAGGCTGTACCCGCGGCCCCCCCAGCAATCATCAGGCCACCCAGAGCGGCCACGACCCCGCGCTTCATGCTTGCCTCCACGGGGGAACTCTACGCCGAGGCCCTCGCGCTCGACAAGAGCGTGGGTGTGGTAGAATCACAGCAACGCTCCGGCCAGGAGCGGATGGTAGCAGCGCCTGACGCGTCTAGACCCAACTCACAGCTCCGCGAGGAGCTTGGCGGGGTCGACGATCTTGCCGGCGATGGCGCTCGCGGCGACGGTGAGCGGGCTCGCGAGGTAGACCTTTCCGGGGCCCGAGCGGCCGGGGAAATTGCGGTTGATCGCGCTCACCGTCACGCGCTCGGCCTTGTCGCTCACGCCGGGGCCGGCGTTGATGCATGCGCCGCAGCTCGGCTGGATGAGCTCCACGCCCGCGTCCTCGAAGATCTTCACGTAGCCCTTCTGCTCCGCGTAGCGACGGATGTGCTGGCTCCCGAACTGGATGAACGCGCGCACGCCGGGCGCGACCTTCTTGCCCTTCGCGAGCGCCTTGCCGAGCACGAGCGCGTACTGGTCCATGTCGGCCTTCTTGCCGCCGGTGCACGAGCCGCCGTACGCGATGTCGATCGCGACCTCGTCCGAGAACGTGCCCATGTCCACGCCGTTGCGCGGATCGCCCGGCGTCGCGAGCATCACGGGCACCTCGGCCAGATCGATCTCGAACGTCTCGAGGTACTGCGCGTCGGGATCGCTCGTCACGATGCGTGCGCGGATCTCGTCCTTGGGCGTGCCGCGCATCTCGTGGAGGTAGTCCACGATCACCTCGCTCGGCTCGAGGATGCCAGTGAAGCCGCCCGCCTCGACTGCCATGTTCGTGAGCGTGGCCTGCTCGTCCATCGGCATCGTGCCCAGGCCCGGCCCCGCGAACTCGAGCACCTTGCCGATGCCGCGCGAGGTGCGGAAGAAGGGCTGACTGAGGATGAAGAGGATCACGTCCTTGGCGCTCACGCCCTCGCGCAGGCGATTCGAGAGCACGAAGCGCACGGTCTCGGGGACCTTCACGCGCACGTCGCGCGTGAACCACGCATTGGCCATGTCGGTCGAGCCCACGCCGAACGCGAACGCACCGAGCGCGCCCGCCATGCACGTGTGGCTGTCGGTGCCCGTGATCACCTGTCCGGGATAGCCGATGTCCTCGATCACCGCGTTGTGGCAGATGGCCTCACTGCCGAGCTTCTTGCCGTCGGGCGCGGGCGGGACCTCGCCATAGAGCTTGAGCGCGTGCTTCTTCGCGAAGGCTTCCTGAGAGGTCGCGAGGCCCTCGGCGCGCTCGAGCAAGCCCATCTCGCGGTGCTTCTGGCTCATCGCGTTGCCGAGGAAGGTCAGGTGATCACGGAACGTGAACACACTCTCCTTCTCGACGACCTGCGCGTCCTTGCCGAGCGCGGCCACGAAGAGCGCGTCGGCCATGGGCGTCACGTACTCGTGGCTGAAGCGCACGTCGGTGCGCACGAAGAGCGCATCGCCAGGCTGCACCGCCGCCACGCCGAGCGTGCCGGTCTTGGCGTCGACGATGGCGTTCTTGGCGAGGATCTTCTCGACCATCGTCATCGGTCGCTTCGGCGTCGTGATCGCAGGCGGCACGAGCTCGCCCGCGAGGCGCTTCTGGTTGTAGGCGAAGAGACCGCCGGCGCGGACGATGTCGGCGCTGATCGGATCGAGGCCGTGGGTGAAGGTGCCGACCGGGACCTCTTCGCCCGACATCAGCTGCTCGAGGATCGAGAAGTCCGTCGTCGAGAAGAGCCCGATGTTCTGGCAGTTCTGCCCGTAGATCTTCTCGATGCTGCGCGCGACCACGAGCTCGATGCCCGCAGCCTGCTCGCTGTAAGGAGCCTGCTCGCGCGAGGAGCCGCAGCCCTTGGACTCCCCGCTCACGATGACCTTGAAGCCGCCCTTCTTGATCGCGTGCTGCTTGATCACGCCGCCGCGCAGGCCGATCAGCGAGTACTCGCCGAGCGTCGCGTCGTAGTGGAAGCAGACCCAGCCCGGCGTGATCTCGTCGGTCGAGATGTTGTCGATCAGCTTCGGCCCTTCGCCGCGGCAGATCGCGCGCACGGTCTCGGCGGGCAGGTCCTGCCCGTCGAGCTGTTGCTGGAGGAGCAGAGGGTCCTCCGTGAGGAAGAGGACTCGACCCGTGAGGCGGAAGGACGCGCGGCTCATGGGCGCGCATTGTTCGGCGATCCGCGCCTGCCTCGCAAGCGTGCGCGAGGGGCGAGGAAGGCACCGGCGCGAATCCGTCGCCCCGTCAGCGCTACCGTGCTCAGCGGGCGGTGAGGGTCACGCGGAAGCCGCCGGTGTTGTCACCGTAGTAGCTGGGCGCGCCCTGGAAGCCCCAGCCGTCGGCGAAGCCGAGGTAGAGGTCGGTCGCGCCTGCGGGGATGGTCGTGGTGCCCGCCGCGCCCAGATAGAACGTCTGACCGAGCGCAGGCGCGCGAGAGGCCGCTTCGCCGGGTTGACCGGGAGCGACGTCGAGGCTCGGCGGTGGGCTCGCCGGCGGGCGCCCCGCGAGGAACACACCCACGAGGAATTGCGTGCGGGTTCCGTCGACGACGCCGGAGATGCCGTCGGCGGACTCGAGGTTGGTCACGCCTCCCGCGCATCGACCGCCCTCGGGCCCGGACGTGGGCTCGCCGGTGCCGCAGCCCACCTGACCCGTCGCGGTGTGCTCGATCGTGCGGGCGCCAGCCGGCAACGTCACGCGCGACGGGAGTCGCCCACCGCGCCCTCCGTGCGCGGTCGGCATCGACGACGAATAGATGTCCGCGCGTCCGTCGACGAGCGCGCTCGCCGCGAGCCCGAGCGCGAGGGCCACGTCGGTGCCGATGCTCGCCTCGGGCATGGTGGTGTTCGGCGGCGGAGGCTCTCCGACCACGACCGTCGCGCCGCTCCGAGGACCGCCGCCCGAGGCGCCCGACGAGCCCTGAGTGCTCGTGCCCGTGTGCGTGCCGCCCGCGACCGTGACGTGTCGGCGCGATCCACAGGCCGTGAGCGCGAGGAGACAAGCGAGGACGATGGTCGTGCGTGCGTTCATGGCGAGAGGATCGTCGCCTCGCCATCGGGGATCAACCGCCTCCGCCGCGAGACCTGCGCGAAGACCTGCGTTGCCCATCGCGCCTCGCGGGCGCACAACGCGCTGCCATGGCCTCGCTGGGATCGCTGCCTCCTTCGATGAAGATCACGCCACCGGGCACGCTCGGCGCCGCGCTGATCGACGTGCTCGCGCGCACAGAGTGCCCAGCGCTCACCTCGCGTCGGGCGCGACGGAGCGAGCGCGCCGGCGCGCCACAGGATCCGATCGTCTGGCGCGAGGCCGTGGGCTCGAACGTGGTCGACGTCGATGGGAACGTGTACGTCGATCTCACCGCGGGCTTCGGGGTGGCGGCGCTCGGGCACCGCCCGCCCGCGGTGGTGGAGGCGATCCGCGAGCAGAGCGGGCGTCTGCTCCACGCGCTCGGCGACGTGTATCCGTCGGACGTGAAGATCGAGCTCCTCGAGCGGCTCGCTGCGTTCTCCGGAATCCCCGAGGCGCGCGTGATCCTCGGGAGCCACGGCGCGGACGCGGTCGAGGTCGCGCTCAAGACGGCGGTGCTCCACACCGGCAAGCCCGGCGTGCTCGCGTTCGAGGGCGGCTACCACGGCCTCTCGCACGGCCCGCTCGCGATCTGCGGCTATCAGCCCGCGTTTCGCACGCCCTTCGCGGCGCAGCTCAATCCGCACGTGGTCTTCGCGCCCTATCCCGCGCCGACCGACACGGTCGCGGGCGCGATGACCCGCGTGCGCGACGCGTATCACCACGCGCGCGAGCGGGGGATCGAGATCGGTGCGATCGTGATCGAGCCGATGCTCGGTCGTGGCGGGGTGATCGCGCCTCCCGAGGGCTTCCTCGGCGAGCTCGCGGACCTCGCGCGAGAGATCGGCGCGCTGCTCGTGATCGACGAGATCTTCACGGGCCTCCATCGCACGGGGCCGCGCCTCCTCTCTCGCGAGGCGGGCGTCGAGGCGGACATCCTCTGTCTGGGCAAGGCCCTCGGCGGAGGCCTCCCGATCTCGGCGTGCATCGCGCGCGAAGAGATCATGGCGAGCTGGGGCGCGCCCGGCGGCGAGGCGATCCACACGGCGACCTTTCTCGGACATCCGCTGGCGTGCGCCGCAGCGCTCGCGACGCTCGACGAGCTGGAGGGCCTGCACCTCGGCGCGATCGTGACGCGCACGGGGCGGGCCCTGCTCGAGGCGCTGCGCGACAGGTTGGCGGACACGCCGCTCGTCACGGACGTCCGCGGCCGCGGCCTCGCGATCGGCGTGGAGCTCACGACCGGCGCGCACGTCCTTCGCGTGATGCGTCGCCTGCTCGAGCGCGGCTACCTCGTGGTGCCAGCGGCGCCCGACGCGTCGGTGCTCCAGATCGCGCCACCGCTCGTGATCGAGGAGGAGCTCGTGCTCGGCTTCGTGGACGTGCTCGCCGAGGTCCTCGCGATCGAGGCGGGTCGCGAAGGTTGACGTTCCGCGGTCGCGCGAGCCAAGAGTCGCGGCCCGCCATGCTCGCCCCCTCCGACCTCGCCTCGCACCCCGAGCGCGCGCGCCTGCGCACCGCGATCCTCGCGCTGCTCGAGCGCGCCGAGGCCCGGCCCCACGCGTCGTTCGAGGCGGAGCGCGACGCGATCCTCTCCGAGGTGGCGGCGCTGCAGGCCGAGCACGTGACGCCGTTCGGGCGCCTCTGCGCGGCACGCGGGGCGCGCTTCGATCACGGCCCCGACGGCTGGCCGGCGCTGCCGACGGACGTGTATCGACACACGCGCGTGAGCCTCGCCGCGCCGGGGGCCGACCGCTGCGTGTTCCGCACCTCGGGCACGACGCACGGCGCCCGCGGCGAGCACCCCTTCGTGGAGCTCGCGCTCTATCACCGCGCCTCGATGATCGGCGCGCGGCTCGCGCTCCTTCCGGAGGTGCCCTTCGATCTCCTCGTGATCGCGGCCGATCCCGCGCGTCAGCCCGACTCGTCGCTCGGGCACATGCTGGGCCTCTTCGCCGACGAGGCGCGAGGGCGCGATCCCGACGCGCACGTGGCCTTCGTGCTCGAGGGCGATCACATCGACACGAGCGCCGCCGCGCGGGCGATCGAGCACGCGTCGTCGCGCGGGCGTGCGCTCGTGCTCGCGGGCACGTCGTTCGCGTTCGTGTTCGGCGAGGACGTGTGGGATCGGCGCTTCGTGCTGCCTGCCGACAGCCGCGTGATGTTCACCGGCGGCTACAAGGGACGCTCCCGCGTGCTCGACGAGGCCTCGCTGCGCGCCGCGATCGTTGCGCGCTATGGCGTGCGCGAGGACCACGTGCTCATGGAGTACGGCATGACCGAGCTCTGCTCTCCGCTCTGGGGCCGCGAGCGCATCGATCGCGGATCGCCCACGAGTCAGGGAGTTCTGTGGATCCCGCCGTGGCTCCGCGTGACCGCGGTCGATCCCGTGTCGCTCGCGCCCGTGGCCGAGGGCGAGCGCGGCCTCCTGCGCTTCGACGACCCGGCGTGCCTCGACAGCTGCGTCTCGATCCAGACGGCAGATCACGGCGTGATCACGCGGCTCGCTGACGGAACGAGAGGGCTGCGCCTGCTCGGCCGCGACCCGAGCGCGGTGCCGCGGGGCTGCTCGCTCGCGATCGAAGAGGCGCTCACGCCGCGCTGAAGCCGCACACGACGATGAGACGGGGATGTCCGAAGCCGGGTGGCGCTGCCCCGGCGATCGAGTGATATCGTCGCGGCCCCATGTCGTACCTCCGCTTCTCCGCACTCACGCTCTTCCTCGTGGCGCCGGCCGTCGTCGGCTGCGACTGCGCTGGCGAGGACAACCGCATGCGCCATCCCGATGGCGGGAGCGGCGAGCCCGACGCGTACTTCGTGACGCAGGACGGCGGTGAGGGTGATCCGTGCAACGACGGCTTCGACGGCGATCACGACGGCGAGGTCGACGAGGGATGCTCGTGCGTGCCCGGCACGGTGCAGCGCTGCTTCCGTGGCGATCCGCTGCTCGCGGGCACGGGCGCGTGCGGCTGGGGCTCGCAGGACTGCGCGAGCACCGGCGCGGAATTCGGCGTGTGGGACAGCTGCCACGGCGACGGCTCGCCCACGGCCGAGGTCTGCGACGGCGTCGACAACAACTGCGACGGCGCGACGGACGAGGGCTGCGAGTGCCCCGCCGGCGCGATGCGCGAGTGCTACTCGGGCACGACCGGTGAGGGCGTGGGCCTCTGTCACGGGGGCCACGAGACGTGCGTGATCGAGGCCGGCGGCTCCACGTGGAGCGGCTGCGAGGGCGAGGTGCTGCCCGCGGCCGACGAGACCTGCGACGGCGTGGAGGACGAGGACTGCGACGGCCTCGTGGACGAGGGCTGCGACTGCACGGTCGGTGCGACGCGCAGCTGCTACGGCGGACCGCCGGGCACGCTCGGCGTGGGCTCGTGCCGCGGTGGCATGCAGAGCTGCTCGGCCGCGGGCTGGGGCGCGTGCATGGGCGCGGTGCTGCCGGGCACCGAGCGCTGCACGGGCGGGCTCGACGAGGACTGCGACGGCGACGCCGACTGCGACGACGCGTCGTGCGACAGCGACACCGCGTGCTGCACGCCCTTCGACGAGTCGGTGCCGGTGATCCCGTCGAGCGTGGAGCTGCTCTTCGTGGTCGATCGCTCGGGCAGCATGGACTTTCCGGCCGTCGGCACCTCGCGCACGCGCTGGGAAGAGCTGCGCACCGCGATGGACAGCGTGCTCCCGCTCATCACGGATCTGCCGATGGGCATGCTCACGTTCCCGCTGATGGACGGCACGAGCGAGCTCCGCAGCTGCATGGTCGCGAGCACGCCCGACATCGGGATCGGGACCGGCAACGCGCCCGCGATCAGCGCGCGCCTCGTGGTGGTGGATCCGCGCGCCGGCGACACGCCGACGCCCTCGGCGATCGCGACGGTGGATGCGTACATCCGCGCGCATCCGACGAGCGTTCCGCGCTTCGTCGTGCTCGCGACCGATGGCCTGCCCGAGCCCAATTGCGGCGCGACGGTGCCCGCGACGGTGGCCGCGATCGACACGCTCCGCACGAGCCTCGGCGTGGACACGTTCGTGCTCGGCTTCGTGGGGCCCGATCGCTCGGGCGACACGTCGGGCATCCCGGCGCTCCAGGCCGGGCTGAACGAGATGGCCGTGGCAGGAGGCCGCCCGCGCACGGGCACGCTCCGCTACTACGAGGCGGTCGATGGCGCGGCGTTCGAGCGCGCGCTGCGCTCGATCCTCGCGGCGGCGACGGACTGCAGCTTCGATCTCGGTCGCACGCCCGAGCGGCCGGACCGCGTGGTGGTCCGTCAGAACGGGACGCTCGTGCCGGCCTCGAGCTACACGATCACGGGCTCGCGCATCGACTTCACGGGCGCCGCCTGCGACGCGATCCGCGGCGGCACGGTGACCACGATCTCGGTCTCCGACACCTGCAGCTGAGAAGCCGCGGGAGAAACTTAGAGATTCCTCAGGAGCCTCTCAGGGAGCGGGAGGAGGGTGCGCGTAGGTTGCCGGGATGCGGTCGATGCTCCCGGCCCTCGCGCTCTTCGTGCTCGCTCTCTCGGTGCTCACGCCGCGAAGCGCGCAGGCGCAACAAGTGTCCTTCGACGAGGCGATCGGTCTCGCCGCCGGCACGCCGCTCGTGCGGGGCGAAGAGCGCGCGCTCGAGGAGCGGCGAACGGGCGACGCGCGCATCTCGGACGTGACAGAGGCGAGCCGCTTCTACGCGATGCCCGGCCTCCGCGCGCTCACCGACGAGGATCGAGGCTTCGAGGGGCAGTTCCAGATCGGCCACAGCTGGAACCTCGCGGGCCTCGCCGACGCGCAGCGACGCACCGCGGGCCACGAGCGTGGGGCCCGCGAGGCACGCGCGCGCGCGGCG
>JAIBCE010000301.1 GCA_019694315.1 Sandaracinaceae bacterium | reverse complement strand
TGCGGCCGCATCCTCGCCTCCGAGCGGGTGTACCTGGTGCCCCGGCCCGACGGTCGGCTGATCGTCGGCGCGACCGTCGAAGAGCAGGGCTACGACACGACCGTCACCGCCGGCGGCGTGCACGAGCTGCTGCGCGAGGCCTACCGCCTGCTGCCCGACGTCGCCGAGGTCGAGCTGCTCGGCGTCACCGCCGGCCTGCGGCCCGGGACCCCGGACAACCTGCCGCGGATCGGCCCCGGCGAGGTCCCCGGCCTCGTGCTCGCGACCGGCCACTACCGCAACGGCATCCTCCTCGCGCCCATCACGGCCGCGCTCGTCGCCGGCGCGATCGCGAACGAGGCCGGCCGCGTGGACGATCCGCGCCTCGCCGCGCTCTCGCCGACCCGCTTCGCATCCTGATCGGCGGAGCCGCGCTCCATCGCCGCGCGGCTCAGCGTGAGCTCCAGACTCCTCGGTTGGCCGTACACACCGCCGGCAGGTCCGCGCAGACCGTGTCGGTGCAGTTGTAGGAGCAGGTGATCTGCGTGAGCCCGTCGGCGTCTGGCCCCTGCGTACAGCAGCCCGGATTCGCACCGGGCGGGCACGCGTCCGAGTAGATCCCTCCGTTGCGCTCGCACTGCGCCTGGTAGGTGGCCGCCCCGACGGAGTCGCCGTGCAGCTCCGTGCAGTTGTAGCCGTCCGGCTGGGGAGTGTCGGAGCAGGCGCCCCACGACACGGGACCGACCGGCGCGCCCACGCAGCCCGCCAACGCGAGGACTGCGACGGCCATGCTCTGAATCCATGTGTCCATGCTCCACACCCTGAGCACGCGCCCGCACTCCACCACCCCGCCACGTGAGCACTCGCTCCGCGCGGGGACGCGAGTGAGCGGAGACCCCACGGTCCCCCTCGCGCAGGCGGGGAGTGCTCCCCCGCGGCTCTTTCTCGCTCACTCCGTCGAGGTGCGTTGGGCATGATGCACGCTCGATGAGCTCCCCCACCTCACGCTTCGTCGAGGCCAACCGCCTGCGTCATCACGTGCTCGAGTGGACGCCGGAGGCGCCGAGCGACGCCCCGCCGATCCTTCTCTGCCACGGCTTCCTCGACGTCGCGTGGAGCTTCGACGGGCTCGCGCGCGCGCTCGCGGCGCGGGGCCGGCGCGTGCTCGCCTTCGACTGGCGCGGCCACGGCCAGACCGAGTGGGTGGGCCGCGGCGGCTACTACCACTTCGTCGACTACGTCCTCGATCTCTCGGAGCTCACCGCGGCGCTCGCCCTCTCGGCGAGCGGCTACGATCTCGTGGGCCACTCGATGGGCGGCACGGCCTGCGCGATGTTCGCCGCCACGCGACCGCCGGGCCTGCGCACGCTCGCCCTCCTCGAGGGCACCGGGCCGCCCGCCACCGACGGAGAGACGCTGCCCGAGCGCATCGAGCTCTGGCTCGAGACGGTCGCCAAGACACGCGACAAGTCCCCGCGCCCCTTGCGAGATCTCGACGACGCGATCGCGCGCCTGCGCCTCATGCACCCCGACCTCGAGGGCGAGCTCGCGCGCTTCGTCGCCGACAAGCACACCGTCGTGCGCGACGGGGCCCGCTACTTCGCCTTCGATCCGCTGCACCGCACGCGGGCGCCCATCCCGTTCCGGGTGGAGGCCTTCCGCGCGCAGCTCGCGCGCATCGCGGTGCCCACGCTCGTGGTCTCGGGCGAGAAGGGCTGGAGGCCGCCCGATCAGGCCGAGCGCGTGGCCTGCCTGGCGCACCACGAAGAGGTCGAGATCGCCGGCGTCGGTCACATGCTGCACTGGCACGCCCCCGACACCCTCGCAGACCGGCTGGCAGACTTCGGCCGACGCACGAGCCCCGTCTTCCTCACGCCCGCCTGATCGACACGAGAGATCGGCGAGTGCTACGGTCGGGCCGCACCCCGGGAGGGTTCGATATGCACTTGACCAACACACGTCTCGTCATCGCGTCGTTGCTCGCGCTGACGGGCCTCTTGTTCACGGCTCCTTCGTCGGCGCAGACGCTCGAGGAGGAGATGGCGCAGACCGAGGGCGGCGGCAGCGGCGACGCGACCACCACCGACGCCGCCACCGACGACACGGCGAGCGACGGAACGACGACGGGCTCGACCGCGTCGAGCGACGGTCACGAGCTCAACGACGACCAGGCGGTCTACGAAGAGCGCACCGGCGGCCGCGAGGCCGTGGGCCCGAGCGAGACCGATCCGCGCGAGCGCCCCGACACCGACTACTTCTTCGCCGGCGCCTTCGCGCGCGGCGTGATCGTCCCGACCTTCATCCAGGGCATCTTCGTGCAGTACGCGGCGGGCCGCGGCTCCACGGGCGACCCGGTCAACATGGGCGCGGGCGGCTTCTTCACGTGGCGCCGCAACGGCTTCGGCGTGACGGCCGAGGTCTGGTACCTGGGCTTCGGGACGGCCGGCTACTACCACGGCCTCGGCGCGGCTGACGACGAGTTCGAGTTCATCGAGTCCTCGCTCGGCGCGGTGTTCGGCAACTTTCTCTTCGGCTGGAGCATCGACATCACCGAGTGGTTCGCCTTCGACATCGGCTTCGGCCTCGGCTTCGGCGGCATGGTGGGCAACCTCTACCGCACCGAGGCCTACCGCGACTCCGGCACCGGCACGCTCGCCGCGTGCACGGGCCCCGGCGTTCCGGCGGCGAGCGGCTGCGAGAACTCGCTCGAGCTCCGTGGCACGGGTGGCCGCCTCGACGACACGCGCCAGCACGGCGGCACCTACCAGCACTTCACGCCGGGCGACCCCACGCAGGCGGCGCGCAACGGCCCGAACCCCTGGTACTTCGGCGACGGCGGCGTGCCCCCGATGTTCTTCTGGCTCGACCTCCCGCGCATCGGCGTGCGCTTCAAGCCGATCCACCAGCTCCAGATCCAGCTGAACGGCGGCTACAACCTCTACGGCTTCAACTTCGGCGGCTCCCTGGCCTACGGCTTCTGAGTTGGCTCGAGGGTCCATGCGGACCCTCCCCCGCGAGGCGGGGCCCCCACCCGCTCCATTCGCTGACGCGAATGCTCCCGCGCGGGGCCCCAGCCCCCGCTTGGGCGCCTCGCGCTGCGCTCGGCGGGATCTCGATTCTTTCCCGGTCCCTGAGTTTCCTGGGTCGAGGGACCTCCGGCCCCTCGAGCTCCCCATCGCTCGTCGTCGCTCCGCTCCTCCAGCGCTCGCGCCTCAAGGGGGAGCTTCGCTCCCCCGCCGGCCGGCTCCCCCGGTTCTCGCGATCGGTTCTTTCTCGGTCCCCCAAAACCCCTTGGGCGCGAGATCGTCACGCCCGCGCAGCGAAGGTTGCGCGGGCGTCGTCGTTCGGGTGGGAGCATGCTCCGCGGGCGCTCGCCATGACGCACCCTCCGAGCCCCCACGCGATCGCCAACCAGCCGCGCTTCGATCCCAACGACGACGCGCCCTGCTTCGAGGCCTGGATCCTCCGCGCCCACCACCCGCACGAGCCGCGGAGCGTGTGGATCCGCTACGCGGTGCATGCGCCCGGCGTCTTCGACGAGCGCATCGGTGAGCTCCGGGCGGTGGTCTTCGACGGCACGACGGGCCTGCACCGCGCGGTGCGGAGCGAGGTGCCGCTCGCGCGCGTCGCGCTCGGGGCGAGCGGCCTCCACGTGACGATCGGCGAGGCGAGCCTCGAGGACGGGCGCGCGCACGGCCACACGCACCACGGGCCGAGCTCGATTCGCTGGCACCTCACGTGGGACGGCGGACACGCGCCGCTCTCGCTCCTCTCGCCGCGCCTCGAGCACGCGCCCGTGCCACGCATGAAGGCCGTGAGCGCGCGCCCGCTCGTCACCTTCCGCGGCACGCTCGAGCTCGACGGCCACGCGCTCCACGTGGACGGCTGGCAGGGCTCGCAGGCCCATCGCTGGGGCCACCGTCACGCCGACGCGCACGCCTGGGGCGAGGTCGCGGGCTTCGACGACGCGCCCGACGTGTTCCTCGAGGCCGCCTCCGCCCAGCTCGCGTTCGGCCCCACACACACACCCGCGCTCAGCGTGCTCGTGCTCCGCGAGGGTGAGCGCGAGACGCTCCTCCACGGCGTGGCCACGGCGCTCCGCTCGCGCGCGCGCTTCGCGCCGTTCTCGTGGGAGCTCGTGTGCCGCGGGCGCGACGTGCGCGTCACGGCGCGCCTCGAGGCCCCGCGCGAGCGCTTCGTGGCGCTGCGCGAGCCCGAGCCGGAGGCCGATCGCGAGGTGAAGATCGCGCTCCTCAGCCAGCTCGCGACGTGCACGCTCGAGATCGAGCGCAGAGGCGAGCCGACGCGCACCTACGAGACGCGAAACCGCGCGGCCCTCGAGCTGCTCGGTGCGAGCGACGGTGGCCTGCCCGTCCTGGGCTGAGCGCACCGACCCCCCCGGAATCAAACTCGGGCTGGTCACGCCTCGAGGCCCGAGCTCTCTCCGGAGGCCAACGGACGCGCGAGCGCCTCGCGCACCGCGGCGAGCAGGCTCTGCTGCGAGAACGGCTTGGCGAGGAACGACGCGCTCCCCTCCTCGAGCCCGCGCGCGACCATCGCGTCACGCGTGTAGCCGGATACGAAGAGCGCGCGCAGCCGGGGCGAGAGCGCGCGCAGCGCCTCGATCGTCTGCGGGCCATCCATGCCCGGCATCACCACGTCGCACACGACGAGCTCGAAGTCCTCACCCCGTCGCACGAGCTCCAGGGCCTCGGCGCCGCTGTAGGCGACCTGCACCGGATGGCCCGCACGACGAAGGAGGCGCGCGGTGATCGAAGCGACCGCACGGTCGTCCTCGACGAGCAGCACGCTCTCGTGACCACGCAGCGACGGCCGCACCGTCGCGGTCTGCGGCTCGGCAGGCGCGGGCTGCAGAGGGAAGAGCACCTCGAAGGTCGTGCCCTTCCCGGGGCTCGACTCCACGCGGATCGCACCGCCATGGCGACGGACGATCCCGTACACCGTCGCGAGACCGAGACCGGTGCCCTGCCCCACGGGCTTCGTCGTGAAGAACGGCTCGAAGATGTGCGCGCGGACCTCCGGCGCCATGCCCGGTCCGTCGTCGCTCACACGGAGGCGCGCATACGGCGCAGGCGTCGCACCAGGATCGAGCGACACCACGGTCGTGTCCGTGCTCACGACCAGCCGACCGCCACGCGGCAGCACGTCGCGCGCGTTCGCCGCGAGGTTCAGGAGGATCTGCGAGAGCTGCGCCGGGTCGCAGTGCACGAAGCAGGGCTCGGACGCGCGCACGAGCGTGAGCACCACGTCCTCGCCGAGCACGCGTCGGACCATCCTCTCGCACCCCTGCACCGCGACGTCCAGATCGAGCACCACGGGCGCGATGGTCTGCCGCCGCGCAAAGGCCAGGAGCTGCGTCGTGAGGTCGCGCGCGCGACCCGCCGCGCCCAGCATCTCACGCACGTCGTCCAGAGCCGGCAGCTGCCCCGCCTCGAGCGCCTGCTCCACGACCTCACCACAGCCGAGGATCACGGTGAGCATGTTGTTGAAGTCGTGCGCCACGCCCCCGGCGAGGCGACCGATGCTCTCGAGCTTCTGCGACTCGGCCGAGCGCGCCTCCTGCATCCGCTCCTCCGTCACGTCGCGCGCGTTGACGATCACGCCCGCCACGTCCGGATCCGCGAGCATGTTGCGCACGGTCGCCGCGAGCAGTCGGTAGGTGCCGTCCTTGTGGCGCACCCTGAACTCGAAGCGGTGGATCGACCCCGGCAGGTCGAGCTCGGGTGGCGTCAGCTTCGCGGCGTCGTCGGGGTGGAGGTACGTCGGGCCCGAGCAACCGACGGCCTCCTCGGCGCTCCAGCCGAGCGCGTCGGTCGCACCAGAGCTCCAGAAGCGCACGGTCAGCTCGCGATCGAGCACGTAGAGGATGTCCGTGGCGCGCTCGATGAGGGTGCGGAACCGACGGGCGGAGGCGTCACGCTCCGCCTGCAGGCGCGCGCGCTCGGTGACGTCGAGCACGAGGACGATCGTGCCGCCCTCGCGCGTCGCCACGAACGAGGCCTCGTAGTGGTGTCGACCGGTCGGCGGCGGCAGCTCGAGGGGGTACTCGATCCGGATCTCGGCGCCACGGGCACGCGCCTCGGCGATGGCGTGGTCGAAGCGCGCGGCGAGCTCGGGCGAGAACACGTCGATGTTCCGGCGCCCGAGGAAGCGCTCGGGAGGCGCGGCCAGCGCGAGCCGCCCAGCGCGGTGGGCGACGAAGCGCCCCTCGGCATCGAGCAGGAAGACCGCGACGTCCAGGTTGTCGAGCAGCTGCTGGATGCCCTCGTCGAGGGCGCGATCCCATGCCGCGTGGGTCTCGGCCGCCGACATCGCTCGCGAATCGTCCATGCGCCTCCGGTCGAACGAGAGCGTGCGGCGCGCGCGGAGACGGCGCCAACGCGCGAGGGCGATCCCACACGCTGCACCTCCTTCCATCGGCCGTCCAGGACGAGCACCGCAGCACGAATCCGTGCAGTCGAGCCGTGCCGTGAGAGCATCGCTCGATGCGTGGAGCCGTCGTCTCGATGACCTCGATCATGCTGGCAGGCCTCCTAGGCGCTGCATGCAGTACGCCGGGCGCGTCGGACGCGGGCGACGACGACGCGGTGACCGCCCCGGACGCCGCGCGCGACGCCGGAACCGACGCGGGCAACGGCCTCGACGCATCCCCGCGCTCGTCACCACGCGACGCGGCTCGCTGCTCGCGTTCGCCGAGGGCCGCGGCGCCCTGCGCGACGACGGCGACATCGATCTCGTGCTCCGGCGCAGCGAGGACCTCGGCCAGACGTGGTCGCGCATCACGGTGGTGGTGGACGCTGGCGCCGACACCGCGGGCAACCCCGCACCGATCGTGCTCGCGGCCAGCGACCGCGTGTGGCTGCTCTACTGCACCAACCCCGCCTCCGACGACACCCGCCGCTCGATCTGGATCACCTCGAGCGACGACGACGGCCTGCACTGGGCCACCCCACGCGAGCTCACGAGCGAGGTCGAGCCCGCGGGCTGGACCTGGTACGCGACGGGCCCCGGTCGCGGCCTCGAGCTGGCCAGCGGGAGACTCCTCGTGCCGTGTGATGGCGTCGACGAGGCCGGGGTGCGCCGCTCGCACGTGATCGTGAGCGACGATGGTGGCGCGCACTGGCGGCGAGGCGGCTCGTCCATCCCCGACACCGACGAGGCGACCGCGGCGCAGCTGCCCGACGGGCGCGTGGTGCTCGACATGCGCTTCGAGGGCCCGACGCGCGCGCGCGCCGTGGCCTACAGCGACGACGAGGGCGAGAGCTTCTCCGAGGCCACGTTCGACGCGGCTCGCCCCGATCCCGCCTGCGAGGGGAGCCTGCTCGCGGTGCCCGAGGGCCTGCTCTTCTCGAACCCCGCGACGACCGAGCAGGTCCCCCGCGATCACGTCACGGTCCGTCTGAGCGAGGACGGCGCCCGCACCTGGCCGTACGCGCGAGAGCTCGATCCGGCCCCCTCCGCCTACACCGCGCTCACGCGTCTGCCCGACGGCACGTTCGCGATCGCGTGGGAGAGCGGCGACGTCCTGCCCTACGACCGCATCCGCTTCGCCCGCTTCGACCTCGCCTGGCTCGGCGCGCGCTGAGGCGACCGCGGGCGGGGTTGACCCCGAGGCCCCGCGATGAAAGAAGAACGTCCGCATGCGCCCCCGCTCTCGCGCCTGGATCGCCACGTTCATCGCCCTCGCCGGATCGCTGCCCGCGGCTGCGATCGTGGCCTCTGCCCCGCACGCCATCGCGCAGGAGTCGGGCATGCCGCCGCCCGATCCCACCGCGCCGCCGGTCGATGCGCCCGCGCCGCCTCGCTCGCCCGAAGACGAGGCTCGCCGCGCCCAGGCCGTGGCGCGCGTCGGCGACGTGGCGATCACCGTGGGTCAGCTCGAAGACGAGATCGCGCGCCAGACGCCCTTCATGCGCGCGCGGTTCCGCGATCGGCACGAGCTCGAGGAGCTGCTCGACACGCTCGTGCGCTTCGAGATGCTGGCGCGGGAGGCGGATCGTCGCGGCCTCGGCACCGACCCCGAGGTCCGCGAGGCCGTCGCGCAGAGCGCCGTGCAGCACATGATCCGTCGCGACTTCGACGAGCGGATCACCGTGGAGTCGATCCCGCAGGCCGACGTACAGGCCTACTACGACGGTCACCCCGACGAGTTCTCTCGACCCGAGGTGCGCCGCGCGAGCCAGATCGTGCTCGAGAGCGAGGAGCAGGCGCGCGCGCTCGTCGAGGAGGCGCGCGCGGCCGACGCGCGACGGTTCCGTCAGCTCGCGCAGGAGCGCAGCATCGACCCCGAGTCGCGGCAGCGCGGCGGCGACCTCCGCTACTTCGACGATCACGGCGTCTCGCCCAACAGCGCCGACCCCGCGGTCGACGAGGCGATCGTCCGCGCCACCTTCGCCCTCACCAACGTCGGCGACGTGGGCGATCCGATCCGCATCGGCGGCGAGGGAGCGAACCAGCGCTGGGCGATCGTCAAGCTCACGGGCCTTCGTCCTGCCGAGCATCGGAGCGTGGAGGACGCGGGCCAGGGCATCCGCCTGCGCCTCTGGCGCACGCGACGCCAGGAGGCGCTCGAGGGCTTCGTCGAGGAGCTGCGCGGCCGCATCCACACCGAGGTGCACTACGAGCGCATGGCCGGCATCCGCTTCGATCCGCCCGAGCGCCTCAGCTCGGACCCGCACGCCGAGGGCGCCGACGAAGAAGGCGCCGAGGGCGAGGGGACCGAGGGCGAGAGCGAGCTCGGGCCCGTCGCCCCGCGAGGCGGCGCGCCCGATCCCCACGAGGGCCTCGATCTCGCCCCCGCGACGCCCGAGCCGGAAGAAGACTGACCCTGCTGGAGGGGGCGCCCCGCTCCGCCGACCGCGCCGAAGCGCGAAAAACCAGGGCTTCGGCGCTCGTCAGGGCGCGCAGTCGGTCCACTGCACGAGGCCGCTCGTGGCGCTGCCCGAGCAGCCGGCCGTGGCCGGCGTCGCGTACCAGCCCTCGCTGCGAGTGCCCGCGTTCTCGCACGTGAGCGACGAACGGCCGCAGGCGGCGGCGCAGATCATCGTCCCGTCCGGCTGGTACCAGCCAGCCTCGGGCGTGCCGAGGTTGCGGCACGACGGCGGCGTGCGCGCCGGCAAGCAGCAGAGCACGCCCACGCCGCGCCCGCACGAGTACCAGTCCGCGTTGCCCACGATGCCGCGCCCGCAGGCGCCCGGCACCACGGCGACACAGCTTCCGCCCCCGGCCACGCAATCGGTCACGCCACCGTCGACCCCCGGCGCGATCCACGCGTCGTCCGACACGACCGGCGCATCGTCGGTCACGTACGCATCGTCCGCCGCATACGCGTCGTCGGTCGAGTACGCGTCGTCGACGCTCGGTGCGTCCAAGCCGGGCGCGTCCTGGGTGGGGACGAAGGCGTCATCGACGCTCGCGGCATCGTCGGTCGACCGAGCATCCATGCGCGCCGCATCGACCACGCGCCCCGCGTCCGTTCCGCCACCGCCATCGCACCCGAGCAGGGTCACGAGGATCACCGCCAGCCCGTAAGTGTTCTTCTTCATGGACGACGTCCTACGCACCGATCGCCGACAAACGCCCCTACTCGAGCCCGAGCTCGCGCTCGAAGTCGCTCACGCCGACGAGGCCCGTGCTCATCCCCGTGCCCGTCGTCATGCGCGTGCCCTGCGACTCGGTCTGCGTGTCGGAGCGCGAGGTTCCGCCGCCCTCGGACGCAGCGCGGGACGACCCTGCCGTCTCCGACACGGCGCCGCCGGGCGCGGTGGCGGACGCGGTGCTGCCCGACGCCGTTCCGGACGCCCCGGCCGTCGCG
>JAIBCE010000020.1 GCA_019694315.1 Sandaracinaceae bacterium | reverse complement strand
GAGGTGCGCGCGTGTCGTGCCTGCGCCCGCCTCTGGGTGACCGACGACGCCCTCGCGTCGATCAAGGCGAGCGCGAAGGAGCGCGAGGAGCGCCGATCACGCACCTCGCTGCACAGACCCGCCCTCGAGCAGGGCGAGCCCACGCCGAGCGCTCCTCGCGCGTCCGCGCGCCCCGAGGGCGAGCCCGCCGAGGCCAGCGGCGGCACGCCTTCGCACGTCGTCGAGCACCCGTTCTACGCCCCCGGCCCCGCGCGCGAGCTCGCGATCCTCACGGGCATGCTCGCGCTCGCCTGGCTCTTCGCGTGGAGCCACTTCGGCGAGGCGATCGCGATCCTCGCGCGCATCCAGTTCCACGAGCTCGGTCACGCGCTCGTCGCGTGGAGCACGGGGCGAAGCGCGCTGCCTCTGCCCTTCGGCTGGACCTCGTGGTCGTACGAGCGCTCGAACGTGCTCGTCGCGATGGAGTGGCTCTTCACCGTGCTGCTCGCGATCCACGGCGTGCGCGAGAAGAAGCCCCTCGCGATCGGCGTCGCGCTCGGCATGGCAGCGGTCTTCGCGCTCGGCCTCCTCACGCCGCTCGAGCAGAGCGAGCGCTGGCTCGTGGCCGGCGGCATCACGGGCGAGGCGCTCCTGCCCGCGATCGCGCTCCTCGCGTTCCACGTGCCCCGAGGCCCCGGCTCGCTGCCCGAGCGCGCACGCTGGGACTTCTTTCGCTGGCTCCTCGCGCTCTTCGCGGTGATCGCGCTCGCGTCGGTCGTGCAGCACGATCTCGCGATCGCCGACGGAACACGGCCTCTTCCGATGGGCTCGTTCGTCTCGAGCCAGCAAGGCGACGGCGATCTCGAGCGCCTGGTCCACGATCACGGCTGGGCCCAGAGCGAGCTGCGTCCCACCTTCGGTCTCCTCGGTCACGCCGCGCTCGCGCTCACGCTGATCCACCCGATCGTCTTCTTGGTGCGCTGGCTCCGCGAAGGCCGGCTATCGTCGCGACCGTGAGCCACGCTCGTCACCGCTCCTTCGATCTCCTCGCCGCGCTCCCGCTCGCCGCGCTCCCGCTCGGCCTCGCGCTCCACGCGTGCGGCAGCGCCGCGCCGCGCCCCGAGGATCCCTCGCCCACGCCCCGCGTCGTGACGCTCTCGATCGTCGGCACCAACGATCTCCACGGCCACATCGAGGCGCTGCCCGCCTTCTCGGGCTACCTCGCGAGCCTCCGCGCCGCGCGGGCCTCCGACGGCGGCGGCGTCGTCCTGCTCGACGGCGGCGACATGTTCCAGGGCACGCTCGAGTCGAACCTCGTCGAGGGCGCGCCCATCGTCGAGGCCTACGCGGCGCTCGGCTACGACGCGGTGACGATCGGCAACCACGAGTTCGACTACGGCCCGGTGGGCGAGCGCGCGACGCCACGCGATCGCGGCGACGATCCTCGCGGAGCTCTCCGCGCGCGCATCGCGGAGGCCCCCTTCCCGTTCCTCTCCGCGAACTTGCTCGAGCGCGCGAGCGGGGCGCGCGCCGAGCTCGGCACCACCGAGCACCCGGTCCTGCCCACCGTCACGCTCGAGCGCGCGGGCGTGCGCCTCGGTGTGATCGGCGTGACGACGGAGCAGACGCTCACCACCACGATCGCCGCGAACGTGGCCGATCTCGCGATGCGGCCGCTCCTCGACGCGATCACCGAGCACGCGAGCGCCCTCCGCGCGACCGGCGTGGATCTCGTCCTCGTCGCCGCGCACGCCGGCGGCCGCTGCGATCACTTCGCGGACGCGCACGATCTCTCGTCGTGCCGCCCCGACGAGGAGATCATGCGACTGGCCGAGGGCCTGCCCCCCGGCGCCGTCGACGTGATCGTCGCGGGCCACACGCACCAGGGCATGGCCCACTTCGTCCACGACGTCGCGATCCTCGAGTCGTTCTCGTACGGCCGCGCCTTCGGCCGCGTCGACGTCGCGTTCGATCTCACGAGCCGTCGCGTCGTGGGCCGCGAGATCTTCGCGCCCACCGATCTCTGCCGCGACGCCGCCTGCGCCAGCACCACCTACGAGTCGCGACCCATCGCGCCCGACGCGCGCGTCGCCACCACCACCGCGCGCGCGATCGCCCACGCCGCCGAGATCCGCGCGCAGGCGGTGGGCGTCACGCTCTCGGCCGAGGTGAGCCGCTCGGGCGATCGCGAGAGCGCGCTCGGCAATCTCTTCACCGATCTCATGCGCGCCGCGCGCCCACAGGCCGACGTGGCGCTCTACAACGGCGGAGGCCTCCGGGCCGATCTGCCCGCCGGCCCGCTCGTCTACGGCGCGTTCTACGAGGCGCTGCCGTTCGACAATCGCTTCGCGCTCGTGCGCATGGAGGCGCGCGATCTCGCGCAGATGCTCGTGCGCAACGCGAGCCGCGACACGAGCTTCCTCTCGATCTCGGGTCTCCGCGCGACGCTGCGCTGCGACGGCCCCACGCTCGTGGCCTCGCTCGCGCGCGAAGACGGCCGCGCGCTGCGCGACGACGAGCCCATCACGGTGGTGGTGTCGGACTTCCTCGCGACCGGCGGCGACGGCGTGCTCAGCGAGGTGCGCGAGCGCGAGGGCGCGCTGACGCTCGAGGACGATCCGCCGATCCGCGAGGCGATGATCGCGATCCTCCGCGCGCGCAGCGGCACCGTGGATCCGCACGCCCTCTTCGACGCAGCCCACCCTCGCGTGGCGCTTCCCTCGGAGCGCCCCGTCCGCTGCGAGTGAGTGCACGTGTCACTCGGATGGATCGGCGCGCGTGGCGCGGGCTCGAAGCCGCTCAGCCGAGCATGGCGAGGAAGAACAGCGTGAGCCCCACGAGGCCGAGCACCACGAAGAGCACGGCGAGCGCCTGACACGCGCGGTAGAGCGCGGCATCGGCGGCGATGATCGCGCGATCCGCGTCGGCGAAGCACGAGAGGTTCGTGTCGTTCTGCGTGAAGCGATCGCGCCGCACGCGTCGCAGCTCGAGGATCGCCTCCCCGAGCTGGAGGTACGCCACGCGGAGATCGTCGATCGCGCCCATCCCAGCCCCCGAGTCGGATCCGTGAGGCGCCGTGCGCGACGGCGCGCTCCCGTCACGCTCACTTCGCGCGGTAGACGATCATCCCGTGCGTGAGGTCGTACGGCGAGAGCGCGACGGTGACGCGATCGCCGAGGATCACGCGGATGCGGTACTTGCGCATGCGGCCACACAGCTGGGCGCGCACCACGGCGCCGGCGTCCGTCTTCACCTCGAACTGACCGCCCGCGAAGACGTTCGTGATCACGCCGTCGAGCTTGACGTGATCGTCTCGCTCACTGCTCTCGTCGTAGTACTCGTCCTGATTGCCGCGCTTGCGTGCCACACGACCTCCGAATCCAGACACTCCCTCGGTCGAGGACCGAGCGACCCCGAACGGATCGGGCCGCCCTTTTAGTGCGCGGAGGCCGGGGTGGCAACGAGGGGCCCCGCCCGAACGCCGGATCAGCGGGCCGTGTCGGCAGTCGCGAAGGCCGCGCGCGCGCGCGCCGGGTCGTTCGTGATCAGCCCGTCGACGCCATGAGAGGCCAGGATCCTCAGGCGTTCCTCGTCATCGACGGTCCACACGTTCACGAAGAGCCCCGCGCGTTTCCAGCGCGCCACCGACGCCCTGTCGGCGAGGCGGAATTGCGGATGCACCCCGTCGGGCCGGATCGCGCGGACGAGCGCGGCGGCCCGGTAGCGGCCCGTGTTCTCGGCGTCGAAGAGGAAGCCCACGGGCACACGGGCGCCCGCGGCCCGGAGCGCCACGAGGATCTCGGGACGAAACGACGACACCACGATCGCCTCGCGCTCGGCCGGCGTTCGGCGCGCCAGCACCGCGGCCACGCGCGACGCGAGGCGCAGTCGATCGGGCACGTCGCCCTTGATCTCGACGTTGAGGCGGAGCCCCGCCGACAGCACCTGATCGATCGCGCGATCGAGCGTGGGCAGGCCCCTCGAGCGCGTGTCTCCGGGCCCCGCCAGCTCGACCTCCGCGAGCGCCGCCGCCGTCATCTGCGCGACGACCCCCTCGCGCCCCGCGACCCTCTCGAGCGTGGGGTCGTGCGCGACCACGACCGTCCCGCAGCCCGCGTCGCGCACGTCGAGCTCCACTCCGTCGGCGCCGTCCTCGATCGCGAGCGCGAACGCGAGCTCCGAGTTCTCGGGCGCGTGCGCGCTCACGCCCCGGTGGGCCCAGAGGCTCGGCACCGCGAGCGAGTGCAGCGAGCCGCGCCGCGAGAGCGCGTGCGGGATCGCCCCATGCGGGGTCGGGGGCTTTCCCCGAGGCGGGGTCGAGGGCGGCATCGCCCCGCGACGTTGACACAATTCGTTGCAGGGGCGTCGATGGACGGACCCTGTGCGTTGTCTCATCCTCCGGGGACGGGCTTCGGCCCTCATCGACCGTTTGGGCGTGAGCGATCCCACGACCACGACGAGCCCCCCATGAGTCACACCCCTCGCACCGCCTGGCTCCTCCCCGCCCTCGTGGTCCTCGCCACGTGCGCGAGCCTCTCACCCACGGCGGCCCAGGAGATCGCGCCCCGCGCGGCGGGCTCACGCATCGAGCTCGTCGTCGAGGGCCTTCACGGCGGCGGCCACGTGCGCGCCGGCGCCTACGCCGATGCCGGGAGCTGGCTCGGCAGCCGCTCGGTGGTGAACTGCGTGGCGCCGGTGCAGGGCGGACGCGCGCGCTGCGTGATGGAGCTCCCGCGCGAGGGCGCGTACGCGATCGGCCTCTTCCACGACGCCGACGACGACGGCGAGCTCGATCGTGGCGTGTTCGGCGTGCCGACCGAGGGCTACGGCTTCTCTCGCAACGTCGGCGGGGGGCTGTCGGCGCCGAGCTTCGCCTCCGCCGCGCTCCAGGTCGCCGCGAACGCCCTCGTGCAAGCGGTCGTGCGCATCCGCTACGGTCTCTGAGCAGCCGCGAGAGGGTCGGAGCCGCGGGAATCGCTTGCTGCGCCGCGAGGCGCGTGCTCCCTTGGCCCACCCGCGATGGCCGACGAACCGCAGCGAGACGAAGAGCCGCCGATCGAGAGCGCCCCCGAGGGTGCCTCGTGCTCCGAGCACGCCGATCGTCCCGCGCTCGTGATCTGCCCGCGGTGTGGCTCGTTCGCGTGTCTGTCGTGCTGGCACGGCGCGCTCAAGCGCTGCCACGCGTGCGTGGTGCGGCAGCCCTCGCCGCCAGTGCCGTTCGAGGATCCGAGCCGCAACGCGATCGCGGGCTTCTTCGCCACGCTCGGTGACGCAGGCTCGCCCGTCATCACCGCGCCGTCGTTCCGTCATCCGGGCATCGGCCGCGCGCTCTTGTTCTTCGTCGTCACCTTCCCGTTGCTCGGCGCGCTCTCGGGCATCGTGCCCTACACCGCGCTCGTGCTCTTCGGCAGCTCGTTCGCGGTCACGCTCCAGGGGCAGCCCTCCGACGACATGCTCGCCTTCGACGTGGCGCGCGCCGCGGGCCTCGGCCTCATGGTGGCCCTCGGCCAGTGGCTGGCGCTGACGCTGCCCTTCGTGAGCCTCTCGAACGCCTTCGCCGAGAAGGGACACCCCGACGCGCCGCTGCGCGCGATGCTCTATCGCGGCTGGCTCCTCGCCGCCTTCCTCCTCGCGCAGTACGCGATGCCCCTCGCGCTGCCCGCGGCCGCCGGGGGCACGGGCGCGCTCTTCGCGATGCTGATCGCGATGGTGCCGTTCGTCCTTCTCCTCAGCACGATGCGCGCGACGACGCGCATGGGCTCGGGCGTGGGCGCGCTCACCGCGCTGCTCACGGTGGCGGTGCCCTTCGCGATGATGATCGGCGCGAGCTACTTCCTCGATCGCGCGGTGCACGCGATCGTGCCCGAGCTCGGTCAGATCGCGGAGCAGCAGCGGCTCGAGGCGGAGCGGGCCGAGCACGCGGAGCAGGCGCCGTCCCAAGCTCCGCAAGCTCAGCCGGAGACTCAGCCCCAAGCTCCGCAAGCTCAGCCGGAGGCTCCGCAAGCTCAACCGGAGGCTCCGCAAGCTCAACCGGAGGCTCCGCAAGCTCAACCGGAGGCTCCGCAAGCTCAACCGGAGGCTCCCGAGGCTCAGCCCCGGGCTCCGCAAGCTCAACCGGAGGCTCCCGAGGCTCAGTCCCAAGCTCCGCAAGCTCAGCCGGAGGCTCCCGAGGCCCAGCCCCAGGCTCCGCAGGCTCAGCCCCAAGCTCCGCAGGCTCAGCCCCAAGCTCCGCAGGCTCAGCCTCCGCACACACAGCCGCTGGGCGAGGGCGGCACGCCGACCTGACGACCTCGGCGAGTCCGCCGTCGCATCGTCGCATCACCCTCTCGTCCTACGCGGACGCCATGACGCGCAGCCACCGCGCGCGTAACCTCGTCCGATGCTGGTGTTGACCACCGAGCCCGACCGCGAGGGCGGCTTGCCGAGGGTGACCGCGGTGCTCGCGCCCGCCGAGATCGACGCGCTCCTCTCCGGCAGCACCGAGCGCTTCGTGGTCACGATCGACGGCCGCGACCTCGAGGTGGAGGTGCTCGCCGCCTCCACGTCGCCGACCACGCCCAAGCCCTCGGTCCGTCTTCGCATCGCCGACGACGCCTTGCGCGCGAGCCGCGCGGGCACCGTGACACCGCTCTTTCCGGCCGACATCCCCTTCGTGCTCTCGCTCATGTGCAGCGAGCCCGCGACAGGACCCGTGAAGGTCGCCCCGGGCGTCACGTACGAGCGCATCGATCTGCGTGCGGCGTCCAAGACGCCCACCACACCCGCGTCGACGAGCCCCGCGCAGCGCAGCCAGCCGACCGACGCGGCCAAGCCCTGGCCCCTCCACGAGCGCATCCTCATCGGCCTCGGCGCGGCCCTGTTCTTCGGCGTGGTCGGCTCGTTCCGAGGCGACGAGGCGCCGATCTACTGGCTCGTGGGCATCGGCACGGGCCTCTACGCCGTGTTCGGAAAAGACCTGCGCAGAGGGTGAACGCAGCGGACGTCGAGGGCGGCGACCCACCGATTCACGCGAGCCGCGGCGCACGCGGGGCGGATCGCGGGGCGCTACGGCGTCGTGAAGGGCGGGCCCTCGAGGCGGCCCGCGCCGCCGCAGCTCGTCACGACGAAGCGATGGACGCCCTCGGGCGGAGCGCTCGGGCCCCCCGTGCCGGAGGCCGCGGGAAAGACCAGCTCGAGCGACGCGCCGGACACGAGCTCCGCGCACTCGGGGAGCGCGTGCTCCGCGTCGAGCTGCGCGACGAAGCTCCCACGCGCGGCGTCGTGCCACGCCTCGCCGTCGCGACGCTCGAGCAGGAGACGCGACGAGAACTGCACCGCCGCGCCCGACTCGTTCGCGAGCACCACCGTCGCGCGCGCGCCGTCCCAGCGCGTCGTCAGGCTCAGCGCAGGCGCGGGCTCGCTCGGCGGTGGCGGCGGTGCGGTCGGCGGTGGATCGCTCGGCGGTGGATCGCTCGGAGGATCCGCGGGCGCCGTGGACGGCGGCGGATCGCTCGGCGGCGGGTCGCTCGGCGGCACGGGCTCGCTCGCCCCGGGATCGGTCGACGTGTGCGAGCCACAGGCCTCGCAGCCGAAGAGGCCCAAGCACACGAGCAGCACGAACCACGACGATCGACGGCCCACCCGGAGGGCGTAACGCCCTCGAGATCTCCTGCCAAGAAATCGGCCTCGCGCGCAGGCCCTGTCCCTGTCCCTCGATCAGGGCTTGTCCACCACACCCTCGAGCGCGGGCCCCTCGAGCGCCCAGCGTGCGTCGAAGGCCACGCGATCGAGCCAGAGTCGGTGCCCTCGCCGCGCGCTCTCGGCGCACTCCGCATAGGCCGACGAGTGCAGGTAGTCCGCGAGCGACTCGTCCTCGGTCGCGACCATGAGCTCGCCGCGCCAGCGCAAGACCGCGTCGTCGGCGCGCGTGCGCACGAGCCCCCACTCGAGCGCCCAGCTCGCCTGCGCGGTGCTGAGACCGTGCTCCTCGCGGAGGTGCTCGAGCACCGCGCGCAGCCTGCCCTGGTGGACGGGATCGAAGCACGGCATCTCGCGCGCGTAGTGCTCTGCGTTGTGGAGGTACTCCGCGATCGTGACCATCGCGTCGAGCTCGAGGCGCCACACCACCCGCGCGAGCATCGACATCACGCGCCAGCCCACGCCCAGCCCTGGGGCGTCCTGACCGGGCAGGCGCGGGCGCTCGGCCGTGAAGCGCCCGAGGGGATGACGCAGGAGCAGCCAGTCGATCGTGAGGACTTTGTACGTCTCGCGCAGCGAAGGCAGGCCCGGCGCGACATGCGGCACGAGCAGATCGCGACGCACCACGAGCTCGATCAGGCGCTCGCGTCGACCCTCGACCTCGGTCTCGACGAAGAGCGCGTGACGATCGTCGCCCGCGCGCGTGACCATCGTGACGTCGGCATAGCCACGTCGCGCGAGCGCGCTGAAGATCCCGTAGCGATCGAGGGCCAGACGAAGCCCCTGGTCGCCGTAGAAGTCGAGGAATCGGCGGCCCGCGTCCTTGTCGAGCACGAGCTCGGCGGAGTCCTCGGCGACGGTGTCGTCCGAGGCACGCATGAGCTCGAGGCTCGAGAGCGAGCGCGCGATGCGTCGGAACTCCTGGTCGTAGCGGGTGGGCACGGTGAGCCGAGATCCTGAGGGGATCGCCTTGTCTCGTCGAGGGGCGGAGGGCTACAACCCGCGCGTGACGACGCGCCGCGCGAGCAGCCTCCCGCTCTCCACGCTCGCGGCGAGCTGGCGCTCGCTGGTGCTCGGCAGTGTCCTGCTCGGCAGTGTCCTGCTCGGCAGTGTCGTGCTCGCAGGTCTCTCGGTCGGTGCGCTCGTGCCCGCGCGCGCAGCGGCACAGAGCGCAGAGGCCGGCACGGCGGCCACCGCCGTGGCGACGGAAGCCGCGAGCGAAGACGACGCGGACGACGTGGCCCCGGCCGCCGCCTACGAGGGCGAAGAGAGCGGCGCGAGCGGTGGCGAGCGACCGGAGGTCGTCGAGGACGCGCGAGGCGAGGACGTGATGGCCTCGATCTCGGACGCGCTCGACGAGCCCGGTCTGGACACGCAGCCCGCCGATCCTCACCGCCTCGCGTGGCGAGACGCGTGGCCTCGCTACTCCTTCGACGAGGCCGTGCTCACGCTCGGTCTCGGCGCGCTGCTCGTGGCCTCGGAGCTCCTGCCGAATTCGTCGTTCACTCCGAACTGGCGCGGCGGCCTCCTCTTCGACGATGGCGTGCGCAACGGCCTGCGCCTCGACACCTTCCCCGAGCGCGACAACGCGCGCATCGCCGCCGACGTGCTGATGTGGACGACGATGGCGCTGCCCGTGGTGGTCGACGCGTTCTTCGCCGTGGGCATCGGTGACGGCAACTGGGACTCCGCGTTCCAGATGGGCCTCATCAGCGTCGAGGCCTACACGATCTCGCTCGTGGTGTGGCGCGTGACGGCGCTGCTCGCGCGACGACAGCGCCCGCTCGACACGGCCTGCGAGGCTGGCGACACCTCGCCCCACTGCGACTCACGCTTCGCGACGCAGTCGTTCTTCTCGAACCACGCGGTGAACGCGTTCACGGGCGCAGCGCTCACGTGCCTGCATCACTCGTCGATGCCGGTCTTCGGCGACGTGGGCTGGGACGGCACGGCGTGCGTGACCTCGACGCTGCTCGCGACCGCGGTGGGCCTGCTCCGCGTGATGAGCGACCACGAGTACCTCACCGATGTGCTCACGGGCGCCGCCGTGGGCTGGATCAGCGGCTACGTGCTCCCGTGGCTCCTCCACTACCAAGGCGGCGCACGGCCGGAGCTGCGCGCGCCGATCGCCTTCATCGCCGCGCCGATCGTGAGCGACGATCACATCGGCCTCACGGCCGCGGGCTGGTTCTGATCATCCCTGCGGCCCGGCGCGGGACACGACGGCCGCCTCGTTCGGATCACGTTCGCTCGGATTGCCTCGCGCGCAGCGGTCGTCGTGTGCGCGTCAGCGAGGCGCGCGCCGCGCGAGCTTCACCAGATCGACGAGCGTCACGGCGGCGACGCCCAGGAGACCCACACCGAAAGCGGCTGCGAGGGGCACGCCCGCGAAGCGGAAGAGCGACTGCGCCCACGGCACCACGAGACACAGCACGAGCAGGCCGATCGTGCCGCTGCCGAGGAGCACGAAGGAGCGGCTCGGCACGAGCAGCTCCGGAAGGAGCAGCCGCTCCTCGGAGCGATGCGAGACGATGAGCGCGAGGTTGCCGGCCACGAGGCACACGAAGCCGAGCGCGCGCGCGGCCTCGTCGCCGAGCTCGCCGCGCGTGAGCGCCACGACGAGCAGGGTCACGATGCCGAGGACCAGGCCCGAGAGCGCAGCGCGGAGCGATCGCTTCGGATCGAGCACGGGCGTGTCGCGCCTGCGCGGCGGCCTCTTCATCGTGTCGGGCTCCTCGGGCTCGGCCTCGAACACGATCGAGCAGGCGGGATCGATCACGAGCTCGAGGAACACGATGTGGAGCGGCGCGAGCACCGAGGGCCAGCCGAGGAGCGGCGGAAGGAGCGCCACGAGCACGAGCGCCACGTGCACCGCCACCACGTAGAGCGACGCGCGCCGGATGTTGTCGAAGATGCGCCGCCCGAGGCGCACGGCCTCGACGATCGAGCTGAAGCAATCGTCGGTGAGCACGAGGCCCGCGGCCTCGCGCGCGACGTCGGTGCCGCGCCCACCCATCGCGATGCCCACGTGCGCGGCGCGCAGCGCGGGCGCGTCGTTCACGCCATCGCCCGTCATCGCCACGACCTCGCCGCTCGCCGCGAGCGCCTGCACGATCTTGAGCTTCTGCTCGGGACGCGCGCGCGCGACGATCGAGGCGGTGCGCAGGCGCTCCCGCAGCGAGGCCTCGGAGGCGCTCTCCACCTCGGGCCCCGTGAGGATCTCGGGCGCCTCCCAGCCGATCGCGCGACCGATGGCGCGCGCCGTGCGCACGTGATCGCCCGTGATCATCAGCACGCGCACGCCCGCCTCACGGCAGCTCGCGACTGCCGCAGGCACCTCGTCGCGCACGGGATCCTCGAGGCCGACGAGGCCGACGAGCTCGAGATCGAAGTCGTGCTGCTCGGCCGGCAGCGTGCCGGCGGCGACCTCGAAGCGCGCACGCGCCACGCCCAGCACGCGGAGACCTCGCCCCGCGATCTCCTCGGCCGCAGCGAGCACACGCGCCGCGTGCTCGGGCGCGAGATGACAGAGATCGACGATGGACTCGGGCGCGCCCTTGGCCGCGACGACCCACGCCGTCGCGCCCTCTTCCGTGGGCTTCCACACGTGCGCGATGCTGAGGAGCGCCTGCGTGAGCGGATACGCGCGCTCGAGCGTCCAGCTCGCGTGCAGGTGCTCGGTGCCCGCGAGCTGCCGTGTCGCGAGCTCCGTGAACGCGATCTCCATCGGATCGAAGGGATCGCGCTGGCTCGCCAGCACGCCGTGCTCGACGAGCGAGTGCACCTCCTCGGGCAGCGGTGCGTCCGTCACGTCGTGGGCGCGTGCGCCCTCGCTGCGCTCGACCCAGAGGTGCGCGACGCGCATGTGGTTGCGCGTGAGCGTGCCGGTCTTGTCGACGCAGAGGATGGTGGTGGAGCCGAGCGCCTCGACCGCAGGCAGGCGTCGCGCGAGCACGCGACGACGCGAGAGCCGGAACGAGCCGAGCGCGAGGAATACCGTGAGAATCAGGGGAAATTCCTCGGGAAGCATGCCGATCGCGAGGGCGATGCCGGCGAGCGCGCCCTCGAGCCACTCTCCGCGCCGGAGGCCCACGAACACCGCCACCACGACGCACGCCGTGACCGCCACACCGAAGAGCACGCGCACGAGGCGCGCGATCTCCTGCTGAAGAGGCGTGTCCTCGGGCTCGAGGGTGGCGAGGGCCTTGCCGATGCGGCCGATCTCGCTCCGCGCGCCCGTGGCGATCACCTCCCCCACCCCGCGACCGCCCACGACGAGCGTCCCTGCGCGCACGCCGCCTTCGTGCGCGTCGGGCCCCACGAGCTTGGTCACGGGCACCGACTCGCCCGTGAGCAGCGACTCGTCCACGCGGAGGTTGTGCGCCTCGAGGAGGCGCGCGTCGGCGGGCACGCGATCCCCCTCGGCCACCACGATCACGTCGCCGACGACGAGCTCCCGCGCCGCGATCCGCGTGGCGACGCCGGCCCGCACCACGAGCGCGCGCGGGGCAGTGAGATCACGCAGCGCCGCGACGGCACGTGCGGTGCGGCGCTCCTGGACGAGCGTGATCACGACGACCAGCACCACCGAGCCCGCGAGGAACACGGCCTCCTGCCGATCGCCGAGCGCGAGGTAGAGGGCCGCCGCGACCGCCATGAGCGCCGTCATCGGCTCGCGGAGGACCTCGAAGAGGTGATGGAGGAGACCGTGCTCTTCGCCTTGGGCGAGCACGTTGGGCCCGTCCTGCCGCAGCCGTCGCGCGGCTTCTTCGGGCTCGAGCCCTCTCGGAACGCTGGGGGCGGCCATCGATCGGTTCGTACGCGCGGGCCCACACGATCGCATGGGGCAGTGCGTAGAACGCTCAAGGACGGCCGACGACCGGCCGATGTCACCGACTCGACGTTCCTCGCGGAGGACCCGTGCCCACGTGGGAGGAGCAGCAACTGACGACGATCCTCGCGGAAGCTCCGTGGGGTGTGTACGTCTTCCGCATCCGGCCCGATGGCCGGATGTCGTGCCCGTTCGCTACGCCGGGCCTCGAGAAGCTCTTCGCCGTGTCGGTCGAGGAGATCCGCGACGACGCGACGCCGCTCTTCGAGCGGATGCTCCCAGAGGACGCGACCCAGGTGATCGCGGCGATCCGCGAGTCGGCGATCGCCATGCAGCCGTTCCACCACGACTTCCGGATCCGACGTCCGGATGGCGAGATCCGTTGGGTGCGGGCGCGCTCGAGCCCCGTGCGCGAGCCCGATGGAAGCTCGCTCTGGCAGGGGTTCTGCGAGGACGTCACCGACATCCGCACGGCCCAGCACCAGCTGGCAGCGACCAAGCGCGAGGGTGAGGAGCGCATGTCCGCGATCATCGAGTCCGCGATGGACGGCGTCGTGTCCGTCGACGATTCGCTGAACATCGTGCTCGCGAACCCGGCCGCCGACGCGATGTTCGGCTACGAGACGGGCAGCTTGATCGGCCGGCCGCTGTCGGTCCTGCTCCCGCCCGAGCACCGCGCCGGACACGCGAGCGCATTGCGCGGCCTGCGCGCGGGCTCCGGCTACGCCAAGCGCCGCCTGGTGGAGGGCCTGCGCGCCGATGGCAGCCACGTGCCGCTCGAGGCCTCGATCTCGCGCGCGACGATCGGCGAGCAGAACCTCTACACGGTGGCGTGCCGCGACCTGAGCGAGAAGCTCCGCGCCCAGCACGAGCTCGAGGCCGGCGAGGAGCGCTTTCGCCAGCTGGCCGACTCGATCCGCGAGGTCTTCTGGCTCTTCGACACCGAGGAGCGCCGCGTCCTCTACGTGAGCCCTGCGTACGAGACGGTCTGGAAGCGCAGCGCGGCCGAGCTCGAGCGCAACGCGGACGTGCTCCTCGACGCCGTGCACCCCGACGATCGAGCGCGGGTGACCGCGGCCTGGCTGGAGATGGGCGATCGCGGACACGATCTCGAGTACCGCATCGTGTGGCCCGACGGCACGACGCGGTGGCTCCACGATCGCGCGTTCCCCGTGCGCGACGCGAGCGGGCGCAGCGTGCGCGTGGCCGGCGTCACCGAGGACGTGACCGATCGACGCGCGCTCGAGCAGCAGCTCCAGCAGACGCAGAAGATGGAGTCGATCGGTCGCCTCGCCGGAGGCGTCGCGCACGACTTCAACAACCTGCTCACCGTGATCGTCAGCTCCGCCGAGCTCCTGCGGGAGGAGGTGACCTCGCTCCCCACGGCCGTCGAGATGGCGAACGACATGCTCGACGCGGGTCGTCGCGGCGCGGCGCTCACGCGCCAGCTGCTCGCGTTCACGAGGCAGGAGGTCGTCGAGCCCAAGGTGATGGACGTCTCGAGCGTCGTGGCGGACACCGAGAAGCTCTTGCGGCGCCTCATCGGCGAGGACGTCGCGCTGACCACGCGCCTCGATCCTCGCACGCCACTCGTGCGCATCGATCCCGGGCAGTGGACGCAATTGCTGCTCAACCTCGCCGTCAACGCGCGCGACGCCATGCCCCGCGGCGGCACGCTCCAGATCCGCACGTTCGCGGAGAGCGTGGACGCGCAGAGCCGCCACCCTGGCGTGGCCCAGGGCCTCTACGCAGGGCTCGAGGTGCGCGACGACGGAACCGGCATGACGGCCGAGGTGCGCTCGAGGATCTTCGAGCCCTTCTTCACGACCAAGCCTCGTGGAAAGGGCTCGGGGCTCGGGCTCGCCGTGGTGTACGGCGTGGTCCACCAGGCAGGCGGTCACATCGAGGTGGAGACCGAGCCCGGCCACGGGACGACCTTCACGATCCTCTTGCCTGCGACGCGCTCCGACGAGGATCGAGGCGCCGCGCACGATCGGGAGCGGCCCGCGGCTCGAGGCACCGAGACCGTGCTCCTCGTGGAGGACGAGGGCAGCGTGCGACGCGTGGCGACGCGGATCCTCGCGGGCCGAGGGTATCGCGTCATCGGCGCCTCCGACGGCGAGGAGGCGCTGCGCGCGCTCGACGCCCTCACGGAGAGTCCGGCGATCCTCGTGACGGACGTGGTGATGCCGAACATGGACGGCGGCGAGCTCGCGAGCCGCGTGCGCCTGCGACACCCGAGCACCAAGATCCTCTTCACGAGCGGCTACGTCGACGAGTCCATCACGCTGCGTGGCGTCCCGAGCGGAGGCACCTCGTTCCTCCAGAAGCCCTACACGCCGCAGATGCTCCTGGCCCGTGTGCGCGAGATGCTCGACGCCTGATCGCTCGGCGATCGCTCGATCCGGACGGCGTGACGTGATCCCGTCAGTCGTGGATCGCTGCGACGAACGCCCCCGGGCCGATCGCGGTGATCGTCCCCTCGGTGATCGTCCCGTTCATCACGCCCACGACGATCAGCGTGCCATCGGGCGCGACCGCGAGGCCCTGCACGCCTACGCCCACGCCGCTGTCGCCGAAGGTACGCTCCCACACGAGCGCGCCCTCGGAGTCGTAGTGACGCACGAAGGGCACCGTCTCCACGCCGCCCACGTACACGCCCGCCGCGCCATCCGCGACGATCGCACGCACGCGATCGTCGTTCGCAGTCCCGGTCTCGCGATCCCAGCTCCACGTGAGATCGGCAGTGCTCTCGGCGGTGAGGAACGTCTCCTGGCTCGTGCCCCGTCGGTGCCGCACACCGCCGCCGAAGTCGGCCGCCTCGGCGAACGACCCGCCCACGACGAGGCGCGACGCGTACGCGAACGCCGCCGCGTACGCGCGATCGTCGGCAGCGCCACCGAGGAGCCGGCCGCGAGGCGTGTCGCTCCGAGGGCTCACCACCACGAAGGCGTCGGAGGCACCGCCGCCGAAGGCCACGGGCCCTGCGCCGAAGTCCATCGCACCGCCGGCAAAGCCCACCGTGAGGAGGTCGGTCGTCGAGAACGCGAGCGCCGTCACACCATCGGCACCGGCGCTCGTGTAGCGCGTGGCCACTCCGTCGGCGACGCCGTCGTCACGATGGAGCAGGTACACGAAGCCATCGCCCGCCGCGTCCATCACCGACTGCACGTCGCCACTGGGCTGGACGCGCTGGCTCGCACGACCGCCGACGTAGACGTTGCCCATGGCGTCGAAGACCGCGGCCGACATCGACACCTCGCCAGTCGCCCCGTTCGAGAAGAGCCGCTCCCAGACCAGGATGCCGTTGTTGCCGAGCGCGATCGCGTAGCTGTCGAGCGCGCCGGTCGAGGTCACGACGTCGCCCGAGCCGAGCTCGCCGAAGGTCACGCTTCCCCCGAAATCGCCGACGATCGCGAGGCGATCGTCGTCGCGCCACACGGCCACGGCGTTCGCGCACTCGGCGAGCGAGCCCGTGTCTCCGCCATAGCGCTGCGCCCAGAGGTGTGAGCCGTCCGCCGCGAGCTGGAGCGCGAACGAGTCGGAGGCGCCCGTCGCGGTGAAGGCGTGACCCGCGAGCGTCACCGCGCCGTGGAGGCAGCCCACCACGTCGATGCGCCCCGCCGAGTCCACCGCCACCGCACGCGCCTCGCTGTTCGGAAGCACCGAGATCCACGACGCCGCGCCTCCGGTGCGACAGCTCCCGCCCAGGCAGCGCAGCCCCGAGGCGCAGAGGTCCCCGTCGTCGACCGTCCCATCGCAGTCGTCGTCGATGCCGTTGCAGCCCTCGGCGTGAGGGACGCAGCCGTTCGCGTCGAAGGGCCACGGAGCATCCTCGACCGCCGACGCGTCGACGGAGAACGCGTCGTCGACGGAGAACGCGTCGTCGACGGAGTACGCGTCGTCGACGGAGTACGCGTCGCGGCTCGGCCCGGCGTCGACGAGCGAGAACGCATCCCGCGGTACGCCAGCGTCCCCGGTGGGTGCGCTCTCGCAGGAACAACCGGCGAACGAGCCGGCGATCACGAGCCCGACGATCTTGCTTCGGAGTCCGCGCCTCATGTTCGCGGCCTACGCGCGGGCCGACGCAAGCGCGTGCGCAGACGCAGACCTCGAGAGCCCCGGATCGCCAGGAAATTCGGGGGTGGAGCCCTCAACCACCGAGCGCGCGAAGGATCGCCTCGAGCTCGGCGCGCAGCGGCCCGGTCTCGGCCGCTGCCTCGCGACGGAGCATCTCCTTGGTCTCCGCCTGATCGCTCCGGAGCAGGTTCTCCTTGGCCACGTCCTTGTCCTGGCGATCGCCGTTGCGGAGCGCGTCGATGAGCAGCTCCACGGCCTCCACGCGGTTCACCTTGCCGATCGACGCGAGCGCCGCGCGACGCACCTCGGGATCGGGCGACTCGCGGTAGATGCGCGACAGCGGATCGAGCGCGTGCACGAAGTGGAGCGTCTGCACGCAGCCGAGCGCCTCGCGCCTCACCTCGGGCGCGGTGTCGCCGAGGCCCTGCATGATCGAGACGAACGAGCGCTTGAAGAAGAGCTTGCGCGTCGCGCGCATGGCGGACTGGCGCACGCGCGCGTCGTCGTGCGTCATGAGCTTCTCGAGCGGGGCGAGGCACACGTAGAGCTCGACCGAGCCGAGCAAGGTCGCGAGCTCCGTGAGCGTGAGCACCGCGCCGGGCTCGGCGGCGCCGAGCTGCTTGAGGCGCACGAGCGCAGCGCGACGCCGCTGGAAGTCGGCCCAGCGTCGATCGAGGGCCACCTCGATCATCGTCTCGGCGGGGTCGCCGCCCTGCTCCCACTCGATCACGTCGAGGGCCCAGATCTCCGGGTAGGCCGTCGCCATGCGCAGGTAATCGGGAAAGCCCTGCATCGGCGTCATGTCGTCGGGCATCGCCTCGAGGCGCTTGGCGAGGCGCTCGTAGCGCGCCTTGCGCTTGTCGCCGAGCTCGAGCGTCGCGAGCTTGCCGTAGAGCGCGCGCACCTTGGTGTAGAGGCCGAGCTCGTTGTAGCCGTCGATCGCGGCGGCGTACGCGTTCTCCGCCATCTCGGGGCTGCCGCCCTCTGCGATCACGCGATCGCCCTGGAGCGTGCTCGCCTCCGCGCCGCGGAACCGATACTGCCGCCCGTACGGCAGTCCCTGCCGCCGCGAGTAGTCGGCCGCCTCGCGGAACAACGTGGCCGCCGCGTGCAGCTCGTTGCGCTGCATCGCGAGGGCCTGGAAGTCCTCGTAGTACTGGATGACGTAGTACTTGAGGCCGTCCTCTCGGAGGATGCGGATGCAGTTGAGGTAGCCCTCCGCGAGGTTCTCGAAGCTGCCCTCCTTGCCGATCGTGAGCAGCACGCCGTAGCAGTCGAACGCGCGCTCGCGCTGGCCCTTGGCCTCGAAGCCGTCGGCCGCCGCGGTGAGGAGGTGCATCGCGTGCACGATGGCCTTGCGGCCCGCGCTCCGATCGCCGAGGCGCAGACACGCGCGCCCCAGGTTGAAGTGCACGAGGCCCGCCGTGTAGAGGTCGTCGTGCAGTCGCGGATCGGTCGCGAGCCGATCCCAGAGCACGCGCGCGCCGCGATCGTTCTTGGCCTGCTCGCACTGGAGCGCCGCGTGACCGAGCCAGCCCGCCTGCTCGAACGACTGCGCCGCGCCCTCGGGATCCTTGGCGTCCACCTGCACGCGCGCGCGATCGAGCGGCAAGGACGACGCGTTGAAGGCGCCGTTGCGATCACCCAGGTAGAGGCGCACCGACGCGGCCGCGCGCATGCGCCCGAGGGCCGCGTAGCACGTGGCCATGTCGCGCACGCTCGCCTTGAATTCCTCCTCGCTGACGTTGCCGCGATCCGCGAGCTTCCAGAGGTGGACGAGCGCCTCCTCGTACTGGCGCTGATCCATCGCGCGACGCGCAGACTGCTCGACGGCGCGCTTGTCGAAGGTCGAGCTCATCGAAGGGCCCTCGTCGTGTCGCCCGCGCTCACGGACGACCTCCGAGGAGCTGACCGAGCTCCTTCTCCGCGGCCGCGAGATCGCTCGCGCGCTGCTCGGCCTCGCTCGGCGGCACCGCCGAGCGACGTCCTGGCGGGATGGAGGCGCGGGGCTCGGCGCCACCGCGCTTGGCGTGCTCCCCCGCGGCGTCGTCCACGATGTCCATCGCGCGCTTGGCTCGCTCCTCGCGCTGCTCGAGCGCGGCCTGCGTGACGATCTGCACCTTGTGCAGGCGCGGCAGGTACTCGAGGTCGAGCTCGCCCGAGCTCGGCAGCATGAAGATGCCGTAGAGCTGCGCGCTCGCGCGCAGGCGCTCGATGGCCTCGAGCGGCACGTGACACTCGGCGTGCGTGACGATGTAGAGGATCACGCTCTTCTTCTCGCGCTTGGCGAGGCGCGAGACCTCGTTCGCGAGGAGGCCGAAGACCTTGGCGTAGTTGCGACCGTGCTCTCCCTTGAACGAGAGCACGTAGGGGATGTCGATGCCCTGGGCCTTCTTCTTCGCGCGCGCCTGGTGGAGCTCGTAGAGGCGCGAGTCGAAGAAGCGGAAGAACACGTCCTCGCCGCGGAGCTGGAGCTTCTTGATCAGCGTGAGCGCGAGGCCTCGGGCGAACACGCTCCGCTGGCCCCGCATCGACGCGGTCGTGTCCACGCAGAGGTAGTGGCAGCGCGACTCGTCCTCGCGCGTCTTCTCGCGCGAGTAGTAGAAGACCTCGTTCTCCGAGTAGCGCTGATCGAAGAGATCCTCGTCGTACGCGAGCTCCGAGAGCATGAGCGAGTCGAGCGAGCCGCGGCGCGCGAGGCCCGCGTAGCCATCGGCCGCGAAGGTCTGCGCGCCCGTGGCGCGTCGCGTCTCGAGCACCGACGGAAGGAGATCGAGCGAGAAATTCACGACGTCGTTCGCGTCGGGGCTCTCGAGCACGTTGAGGAGGTCGACCGCGCCGAACGCGCTCGCGGCCGTGGCCTCGGCACCGAACATCCCGAGCAGGCGCAGCGTGTCGAGGTCGATCTGCTCGATCGACGTGAGCAGGCGGACGTTCTCGGCCACGAGGTGGTAGAGGAACGACGCGTCGAGGCGGCGATCGTGCGCGGTGAAGAGGCTCTGGAGGCGCCCCTCGAGGCCCGTGTACACGTCGGGATCGACCGGCAGCGGCACCGCCACCGGGCGTCGCCCCGGCCCGAGGTGACGCTCGTACACCGGCCCGAGCACGCGCAGGAGCACCACCACCACGAGGGCGTCGGAGAGCTTCCACGCGCGCGACTTCTCGACCATCTCGGTCTGCGCGATCTCCACGAGCTGCTTGCGCCACTGCTCGAGCGCGGTCGCGATCTCGGGTGGCAGCGGGCTCTTCTCCATCGCGCGACGCAGCCGGATCTCCGAGGGCGCGTGCACGAGCAACAAGCCCAGGTCGTGCACGCACCAGAACGGCACCGCGAGCCCCACGCGCGCGAGCGAGTTGCGCCACTGCGCCGCCCGCACGGTGAGCATCGGGTTGTCGGCCTCCACGAGGGAGAAGCCGAGGCTCCCGACGTCGCGCGCCTGCTCGTTGGTGAGGGAGATCATCGGCTCACTGGCTGAACTTGCCGCTCTGGAAGACGTGACCGAGGAGCTGATCGACGCGGCCGACGGCCTCCTGCGCGGGGCGCGTGTTCATGGCGGAGAGCGCGGCCTTGATCTCGTTCAGCGCCTTGAGCTGGCTGAAGAGCTGGATGTCCGAGAGCGGTCGATCGCCCGTGAGCAGATCGCGGATGCGGTTGATCTCCGCGAGGAGCGCGTCGATGCCCACGTCGGTCGCGCCCACGCGCCGCGCCTCGGGGTGCTCGCGGTACCAGGCCTCGAGCACCGGACCGACGATTCCGTCGAGGATCTCGGCCTGATCGAGGTTGTTCCACGTGTGCTTGAGGAGGAAGAAGTCGCTCGGATCAGGCAGCGGCCGGTTGTCGAGGAAGGAGCTCGCCACGAAGAGCTTGAGCATCTTCACCGCGCGTCGATCCGAGATCGACACGCCCTCGGCGCGGATCTGGAAGATGAGGCCCTTGTACTGCGAGAGGAACGACTCGGGGATCTGCCGCATCCGCTCGGCGAGGAACACGTGCAGGCCGCGCAGGTCCTGCGCCGCGAGGAAGGGCTGCATGCGATCGAACTCGCCGGTGATCTTCGAGACCTCCTGCTCGAGGCCGCGCACGAGCAGCTCCTGGAAGTGATAGCTGTCGAGGTTGTCGCTCTTGAAGCGGATGAGGAAGCGATCGAAGACGGCCATGAGGTCGTCGTCGTTGGGAACCTCGTTCGAGGCGCCGAAGCACGAGACGAGCGGCACCTTCACCACGCTCGAGCCCACGGTGTAGAGGCGCTCGTTCAGCACGCTGAGGAGCGAGTTGAGGATGGCGCTGTTGGCCTTGAAGACCTCGTCGAGGAAGACGATGTCCGAGGCGGGCAGCATTCCATCCATGCGCCGCTGGTAGCTGCCCTGACGGAACGCCGTGATGTCGATCGGGCCGAAGATCTCGTTCGGCTCCGTGAAGCGCGTGAGCAGGTACTCGAAGTACCGCGCGTCCACGAGCTTGGCGAACATGCGGATCACGGCGCTCTTGGCCGTGCCGGGCGGACCGATGAGCAGCATGTGCTCGCCGGCGACGGACGCGACGAGCATGAGGCGCACGGTCTCGCTCTTGCCGAGGAAGCTCGTCTCGAGCTTCTGCGAGACCATCTGGAGGCGCTGGAGAATGGGCGGAACGGGAAGGGGCATCGGTTCGTCTCTCGCGGTCGTCGAGCGCAGGCTCGAAGGTGAAGGAACGCGCGGGCGCGCGCTCAGCTCGGGAGGAAGGCGGGCTCCGCGGCGAGCGCCGCGGCGAGCAGGCCCTGCATCTCGGCCATCGCCTGTCGTGGAACGCGCGGCCGGAAGGCCTCCGCGCGACGCATGAGGAGCACACGGTGATCGTCGTCGAAGACCGACAGCTCCTTCACCGCGCGATCGTCGTCGAAGGTGGCCACGAGCAGCGCGGCGTAGCGGATCGCGCCCGCGTCCACGAGATCGCGCGTGCTCGGTGCGTGAGCGCGCCCATCGAGCGCGCAGACGAGGTGCATCTCCAGCAGGAGCTGCACGGCGATCGCGAGGAGCATCGGCTGCGCGAGGAGCGTGGGATCGACGAGCGCCGTGCCGAGCACCGAGACCGCACGCCACTCGTCCTTGAGGAGGTGCCCCGCCACGGCCCCGCGGATCGCCCGATCCGAAAGCACGGCGAGGCTGGCCGCGGAGAATCGAAAGGCCTGGTTCGACGGAGCGCCCAGGAGCTCGGTCACCGGCGAGCGCGAGGCGATCGCGCGCACGAGCGCCGGGAGCTCGAGCCGCGCGAGCTCGACGTCACCGTCGCGCACGAGGATCGCGTCGAGCGACCGGATCGTCTCTTCCTGCCGCACGAAGCGCAGCCTCGGCAGCGCGACGACGTTCGCGGGCACGTGCCGGCCGAAGAAGCGGTACGTGTAGGCCCAGTTCTTCACCACGACGTCCTTGCGTCGCAGCGAGCCGAAGCGCTCCACGAGCACGTGCCGCGCGAGCGCCTCGCCTCGCGTCGAGGGCACGCCGACGAGGTGCAGCCAGCCCTCGGCCCACTCGCGCACCGTCGTGCGCGCGGCACGCGCGAACACGCGATCGAGCTGCGGATCGGTGACGAAGAGCACGTCGTACATGGCCGCCGCCATCGCGAGCAGCCCCATCGACGGCCAGCGCAGCGTCTCCACACGCGCGATCTCGGAGGCGCCGCGATGCAGGGCCTCGAAGATCACGTGGTCGGCCTCGACGCTGCCCGAGCGCGTCTGCGCGAAGTACGACGCGCAGCCCGGCGCGATGGGCGGACCGAGGCGCACCTCGCGACCGTCCAGGAGCGGCGCCAGGAAGTCGACGACGAGCGCGTCGTAGGCCGCCTGCAGCGCGCGAGGCTCGGTCAACGAGAGCCTCCCGATCCCAGCTTGAGCGCTGGATCCGCGTTGGTCTCTTCGCGACCGGGCGCGCCCCAGAGCGGAAAGCGCAGCTCGGGCCCGTAGCTCAGGAGCGGAAGCGCGGGATCCTCACGGCCCGGCATGTCGGCGTGGACGACGACGCCCGCGAGCTCGCGGAGGATCGAGCGCGAGAGGGGCGAGAACGCCTGCGAGGGCACGACGCGCGGGGGGGCTCCGTCGGCCTCGAAGAAGATGTGGTTGCCGCGCTGGCTCGCGAGCATGTCCTCGAGCACCGCGGGCTGGACGGCGGGCACGAGCGTCATGCCCGTCGGCACGTAGATCCGGTGCGCGACCTCGCAGAAGAAGCGGCCGAGCGGCACACCGTCGACGCCGTTCGGATCGACGAGGTAGAGCGACTCGCGCCCCACCGCGAGCTGCACGGACTCGAGCGCGCGCGGCGGCATCACGTAGAGGAGCTTCGCGAGGAACTCGCGCTGCGAGGCAGGGATCACCGTCGCGAGCACGTTGCGCGCGGGCTGGATCGTCGGGGCCAGGCGCAGCGGCACCGTCACCGACTCGGTCGTGCCGATCCCTTCTGCCGCTTGGGCTTCCGTCGCACCATCGACGCTCATCGGCGTGCGCACGAGCGTGCGGACGGGCGCGAACGGCGGCAGCGGATCGACCGAGACGACCTGCCCATCGCCGCGGAAGAGCGTCAGCGTGCTCTCCGGAAAGAGGCTCTGACACGACTCGAGCGAGATCGGGTGCTTGAAGCCGAGCTCGACGCCGAACGATCGACCGAGCGGCTCGAACACCGTCACGCCGGGCAGCGAGCGCAGCAGCGTGACGATGCGCGGCGCCGCGTCCTCGATGTCGAAGAGGTGCAGTCGTCGCGGGCGCTCGTCGAACGCGCTCGCCGAGGGCCACTCCGCGATCGCGACCCGCGCCTTGCTGCGCCAGCGGAAGAGGTAGCCCACGAGCGCGTGACCGATCCCGGTCTCGGCCGTCGCGAAGAACCGATTCGCGCTCGATCGCTCGGTCGGAGGCAAGCGATAGGGCGAGAGCTTGAGGACGAGATCGCGGAACGGGACCTCTCGCTCCACGTTGTAGGCCTGGCGGTACGCGTCGTGGTGCACGACGAGATCGGCCTTGGCCTCGACCACCTCCGCGATGTCGTAGCCGAGCGGCGAGGTCGCGTCGCGGTACTTCACGAAGTGTCGCTGCGTGCCCGTGAACACGTCACCGCCCGCGAGGCGCGCCACCGCGGCGACGCGATCCATGCGGTACGACGACTCCGCCGCGAGCGTCACCACGATCTCGCGCGTCTTGAGCGCCGACACGACGCGCTGGATCACGAGCGAGGGGAGGATCTCGTCGAGCGAGCCCTCGTCGCCGTACGCCCGGAAGAACGCGACCACGCGGTCGAGCGACGGAAAGAGCACGAGGCCCTTCTGACCGAGCACCACCCCGCGCGCGTCGGGGTGCACGCCCGGCGTGCGGAATCGCGTCTGGTGGAGCGCCGCGCGCTCGAGGAACGACGTCACGGGCCCGAAGGTACCACGTGGGGAAACGGGCGATTCGGCTACGATGCGGGGCGTGGAGCTCTCGGTCCCCAAGGTCGCGATGGTGCTCGCAGGGCTCGCGGTGATCGCGGGTCTGGGCGCGTGGGCCTACGCGAGCTCGGTCCTCGAAGGACGCCTCGCCGCAGTGCGCAACGAGGCGCGAGAGATCGGCTACGCGCGCGGCGGACGGCTCCCGACGCAGGCCGAGGTCGAGGCCGCGGTGCAGGCGAGCGCGCTGGCGCACGAGGTGACCCTCGAGGGCCTCACCGCGCATCCACACGACGAAGAGGGCCTCGGCGGCATCGGCCACCTCGCGCCGCAGCTCGGCGCGACCCTCCAGGGGCGAAGGCGCGTCTACGAGATCCGCGCGACGGCCACGACGCACCGTCTGCTCTGGACGCTGACGGAGCCGATCGAGGTGGACCTCTCCCTGCGCAGCTCGGTGAGCGTGAGGCCCGGCGGCGGCAGCTCGGTGCGGCCCCGCATCGAGGCTCCAGGCGCGAGCACCGACGTGCACGGCGGCCTCTCGCCCGAGGAGTGGGACGTGCGCGTCGCCGAGTGAGCGAGGGGCGAGCAGGATCGCGAACTCGCCCTATTTCGTGGGCGATCCATCGTTTGGCAACGGTTGGGACCGATGGCTCAGGCCCGACCGGGCACGAACTCGAGGATGCTGCCGTTGATGCAGAAGCGCAGCCCCGTGGGCGCGGGGCCATCGTCGAAGACGTGACCGAGGTGACCATCGCAGCGCGCGCAGCGCACCTCGACGCGCACCATGCCGTAGCTCGTGTCGGCGTGCTCGCTCACGCGGCCGGACTCGATGGGCTGATAGAACGAGGCCCAGCCCGTGCCGGACTCGAACTTGTGCGCCGACGAGAAGAGCGGCGCGCCGCAGCCGGCGCAGTAGAAGCGGCCGGTGCGATGCTCGCGCCAGAGCTCGCACGAGAACGAAGGCTCGGTGCGCTGCGTGCGCAGGATCTCGTACTGCTCGCGCGTCAGGCGACGGCGCCACTCGTCGTCCGAGAGCTCGAGTCGATCGCCCACCGGCGGCGGTGGATCGGTGCGATACGAGACCGGAGCGCTGGGCCCGGGCCACGGCCCGACCTGTCCCTCGGCATGATCACAGGCGCCGAGGATCGGGGTCGCAGCGAGGAGAGCGAGGAGATCACGTCGCGTCATGTCGATCCGTTCGCACGAGGCGCGCCCGCGTTACAGGCGCCGCGCTCCGATCGACTCTGGAGCGATCAGGGCGCGAGCGACAGCTCCACGAAGACGGGCAGGTGATCGCTGCCCTCGCCGATCCCCTCGCGCACCGACACGACCTCCACCCCGCGCCCGCCCACGAGCACGTGATCGAGGCGCATCGGCGGGATGGGCACCGCGAGGTTGGGCCACGTGGTCGCGAAGCCGCGGCCCACGCGCTCGTGCGCGCTGACGAGGCCCGTGTCGCGGAGCAGGCGGTACTGCCGCGACATCGGGCTCGCGTTGTAGTCGCCCGCGAAGATCACGGCGTCGAGCGCGGGATCCGCCAGATCCGCGCGGGCGAGCGCGCGCAGGTGCGCCATCTGGCGGAGGTGGAGCTCGAGCAGCTCGGGGACATAGGGAGGCCACGTGTGGATCGAGAGCACGCGAACGGTGCGCTCACCGACGAGCACATCGGCCCACGCGTAGGGCACGTACGTGCCACCGAGGCGCGCCACGCCGGAGCGCACGATCGGCAGCCGCGAGAGGATCGCGATGCCCATGTAGTCCTCGCGGAACGAGTGCGTCTCCTCCACGCGATGCGGATAGCGCGCGAGCACGCCCTCGGCCTCGAGCACGTCCCACCACTCGTCGGAGGCCTCCTGCACGAGCACCACGTCGGCCTCGGAGTCGCGGATCTCGCGAGCGAGCGCGGGCGTGGGGCTCGGCGCGAGGAGGTTCGTGGTGAGCACGCGGAGATCGACGTGCCGTCCCCCTTCGTGCGCGAGCGCCGCGGGCAGCCACTCGAGCGACCAGGGCACGAGCACCACGAGCGAGGCGCCGAGCGCGAGGGCCGTGCGCCGGCTGCGACGCAGGAGCGCGATCGCGAGCCCGACGATCGCGGCCGCGCCGGCCCAGCGTGCCTCGGCCTCGATCGCCGAGAGCGGAAACGGCGTCTGGAACGGCATGAGCCGCAAGCTGGCCACGAGCAGCGCGCCCACCGCGACCACGACGAGCCAGGAGTCGACCGAGCGCAGGACGCGCGCGCGCACCCTCTCGCGTGCGCTCGCGGGTGCAGCGGTCGTGATCTTCTCGAGATCCGCCACACCCGGCTCGCTCGGTTGGCTCGACACGGCTCTCTCCATCGTCGCCGAGACGGCCCACCGCGTGAAAGCATTCCATGGAGCGCGCGAGCAGGCGCGGGAGCGGGCTCAGCCGTTCGATGCGGCCGCCGAGCCGACGAAGCGATCCAGCGCCGCCCACTGCGCGAAGAGCCAGCGGGCGCGCTCGTCTCGATCGCTGGGGATCTCCGCGCGAGGCACACGCCAGAGACGCATGCGCACCGTGCGGCCCACGAGCGATCCATCGAGGAAGTCCGCGAAGCGCGCGAAGCCCTCGAGGCCTCGATGCGCGAAGAGCACGACGTCGGCGTCGGGCGCGCCGTCGAGCAGCGCGACGGTCCCGCCGATCCGCGGTGGCATCACGTGCGCGAAGGAGTCGGCGAGCGCTCGCAGCCTCGGCTCCGCCGTGCCGAGCGCCGCGAGCGCGCGCGCCTTCTTCGCGGGCGTGGCGCGAGTGCCCTCGGGATAGATCAGCACGCCCTCGCTTGGCCCCAGGCCCTCGGCGAGGCGGCGGATCTTTCCGAGCTCGACCGCCGTCTGCGTCGCGGAACGATCGACGAAGACGTTGGGCAGGCGCAGGCCCGCCACATCGAGGCAGGGCGAGACCAGCAGCTCTCTCTTGAGCACGAACCGGAGGCGGATCCCGCGCGCGTGCGTGATGAACACGGTGGGGAGCAGCGTGTCGAGCAGGCTCGCGTGGTTCACCAGGACGAGCAGCGGCCCCGGCGCGAGCAGCTCGTCGCCCTCGATCTCGAAGCGGAGCGAGAGCAGCGCGCGGGCCGCGACGAAGAGCGCGTGCGCCCAGCGTCGCTGCACCGCGTAGGTCCAGGTGACGAGGCGCTCGACGCGATCGCGCCCGCCGAGCGCGAGGAGCCAGACGAGCACGAGCACAGCGAGACCGAGCACCTCCGCCGCCAGGTACACGAGCGCGAAGCCGAGCAGGCGCGTGGCCATCGCGCGACGCACGCGGCGAGCGCGCGCGAGGTCGACGAGGAGCGCCATCGCGAGCCAGAGCGGCGCGAGCGCCCAGGCGAGCAGGCACACGAGCGCGACGAGCGGGACGGTGATCGCGCGGCGGGTCCAGACGCGCTGCACGCGGGGCGGGATGGGGTCAGCGCGCCTCGACGAACATCCCCGGCTGAGGGCGCGCCTCGACGGAGCTCACCGCACGCGACGGATCTCGCTCACCCCGAGCCGATACGGAAACGCCGCGTCGGTGCGATGCGCGCCGACCCAGATCCGATAGAGGCCCGCTGGCCACGCGTCGCGGCTCACGTGGGGATGATCGCCCTCGGACGCATCGCAGCTCACGCTCTGATCGGGGCCGACCACCACGAGCGTGGTGCTCTCGGTCGCCTCGGCGACGTAGATCTGGAAGAAGTCGAGATCGTCCTGCAGCGTGAGCACGTGGCTCGGGCGCGTGGGCACGTAGCCGCGACAGGTGTCGGCCAGGCCGCCCACGTCGACGGGTCGCTCCTCGGGCACGATGCTGCCGGACAGGAACCGTGGATCGGGGAGGAACCCGCGGCGCAGGCGCATATCTCCTTGCGCTCCGCTCTCGGGCTGCGTGTCGAGGCCAGCCTCGATCGCGAGCGACAATCGCTCGGCCTCCTCCCCGCGGCGCACACCGGGGCGGATGCTGCGCGTCTCGGTGATCTCGAGCTCGAAGCCGCGCGCGCTCTCGCTCGCCGCGCCGCCGAGCCCCACCCAGATCGCGATCTCGCCGGGCGCGAATCGCCCCTCGATCGCCGGGTGACGCCCGAAGCGATCGTCGCTGCACACGACGCCCTGCGAGGTCTGCACCGCGAGCGTGAGATCGGCGGCGCCCGTCGCGAAGATGCGCAAGAAGCCGAAGCGCGTGTCCATGGTCACGCGCTGCGTGGGCGCCTCGCTCGAGACGCCGCGACAGTCGGAGCCGAGCCGAGAGAGAGGAAGCGTCCCGGCGAGCTGGCCACGGAACACGATGGGATCGGGGACGAAGCCCGTCCGCAGCGAGACCGGCGTGCCCGTCGCGAGCGCGGTGCGTCGCTCGGTCGACAGGCGCGTGGTGGTGGGCGCCACCTCGAGCTCCTGCGCGGGGACGGGCGGCGCGCTGGACAACATGGCCCCGCCACATGCGAGCCCCGTCGCCGCGAGCACCGGGAGCGACGCGGGCCAGCGACCACGTCGAGCCCTCATGCGCACGTCCGGGCCAGAACTCTCATGCCCATCGCCTCGTGCGTCGGCTCGCACGCTCAGCCATGCCGCGCGCGATCGATGCGGTGCTCCTCGAGGAAGCGGCGAGCCAGGATCCGACGGGTCTCGATGGCCGGGTGCGCCTCGAGGCCCTGCGACTCGAGCTCGAGGTCCGCCTGCACGAGCAGCTGTCGCGCGCGTGCGAGCGCCTCTCCTCGCAGGCCGTTCGCGAGGAAGCGCTCCGCCTGCGCGAGCATCATGTCGAGGCGCTGGGTGGCGTTGGTCGTGCGTACGGACATCGCGCGTCCATCCTATCAAACGTCGCCGCGATCAGCCGCGCGCCGCGCCGCAGCCGCCGCAGAATTTCGCGTTCGGGCCGAGCTCGGTGCCGCACTCGGCGCAGAAGGTCTTCTTCGCGGCGCCCACCGGCTTGCCGCATTCCTCGCAGAACTTCGCGTTCTGCTTGATCGTCGCGCGGCAGTGCGGGCAGGTCGCGGTTTGCGCGGTCTGGAGGTCGGCGCCGCCCGTCTGATCGCTGCCGCGCGCCTTGTCCCACATCTGCTCCACGGCCACCTGCGCCTGGATCGCCGCCGCATGCTCCTCGAGCCGCGGTGCGCAGTCCTCGCAGAGACCGCGCTGCGGGTTCCAGCACACCTCGGGGCAGACCCAGCGGCCGCACTTCGTGCACTGGTGGAACCGCGGTCGGATCTCCTCGATCGCCTCGCGGAACGCCGCGTCCCAGGCCGCGCCGCGCGCCGCGTCCTTCACGTGGTGCGCGCCCGCGGCGGCGTGATCGAGCCCGAGCGAGCCCCCGAAGAGCGAGCTCGCGGCGTTCAGCAGCGAGGCCGCCATGCCCATCGTGTTGTTCTTGAACGTGGAGCGGTGACCGTTGCCGCACTTCTCGCAGCAGAACTCGAACTGGAAGCCGTGATCGTTCGAGTGGTCCCGGTAGTTCTTCGTGAACGACTGCGCCATGGACGCGAACTGTACCGCGAGGTCGTGCGCGCGCGAGCGACCCGAGGAGGTTGGTGCAACGCGTCAATCGCCGCGCTCGCGCGTCGTCGCGGAAGTGCGTTAGAAGGTCCGCATGAGACGCGTGAAGATCGTCTGCACGCTCGGGCCGGCCGTCACGAACCCCGAGATGATCGACAAGCTCGTCGCCGCTGGCATGGACTGCGCGCGGCTGAATTTCTCGCACGGCAGCCACGAGAGCCACGCCGCCGCGGCCAAGCTCGTGCGCGACGCAGGTGCGCGCGCGGGCCGTCCCGTGGCCCTCTTGGCCGATCTCTGCGGCCCCAAGATGCGCGTGGGCCTGTTCCCGAACGGCCCGGTGGAGCTGAAGGTCGGGCAGCGCTTCACGCTGACGAACCGCGACGTGCCTGGCGACGCGACCATCGTGAGCCAGACCTACGCGCCGCTGCCGCGCGACGTGAGCGCGGGCACCCACATCCTGCTCGACGACGGCCTGCTCAAGCTGCGCGTGATCGAGACGACGGCCACCGACGTGATCACCGAGGTCGAGGTCGGCGGCGAGCTCAGCAACAAGAAGGGCCTGAACGTACCGGGGGCGCACCTCTCCACGCCCGCGCTCACGCCCAAGGATCGCGACGACCTCCTCTTCGCGGTGAACACGCTCGCGGTCGACTACCTCGCGCTCTCGTTCGTGCGACGCGCCGAGGACATCGAGGAGGCCAAGGCCATCGCGCGGGGCACGCCGATCATCGCGAAGATCGAGAAGCCAGAGGCGATCGACAACCTCGCCGCGATCCTCGACGCCGCCGACGGTGGGGCGATGGTCGCGCGCGGCGATCTCGGCGTGGAGGTGGGCGCGGAATTCGTGCCCCTCATCCAGAAGCGGATCATCCGCGAGGTCAACGCACGCGGGAAGCTCGTGATCACGGCCACGCAGATGCTCGACTCGATGATCCGCAACCCGCGGCCCACGCGCGCGGAGGCGGCCGACGTCGCGAACGCGGTGCTCGACGGCACCGACGCGATCATGCTCTCGGGCGAGACCGCGAGCGGCAAGTACCCGATCGAGTCGGTGCAGATGATGGACGCCATCGCGCGCGAGGTGGAGCGCGAGATGTTCCGCACCACCAAGGGCTCGGCAGATCTGCCGCCCCTGCCCGAGAGCTGGGGCTTCACCAACGCGGCAGCCACGGCGGCCGCGCGCATGAGCTATCTCGTCGCCCTCAAGGCGATCGTCACCTTCACGCGCGACGGTCGCACGGCGCGCATCATCAGCGAGAACCGGCCGCGCGCGCCGGTCATCGCGATCACCTCGCGGCCCGAGGTCGCGAGCCGCCTCGCGCTCGAGTGGGGCGTCGTGCCCCGCCTCGAGATCCCGCCCGAGGATCTCGAGGAGACGCTGCGCCTCGCCACCTCGCTCCTCGTGCGCGAGAAGATCTGCCAGAAGGGCGATGAGTTCGCGCTCGTCATCGGCTGGCCGCTCTCGGGAAGCACGAACACGATCAAGCTCCATCGGCTGTAGCGCTGCGGGGCCGTGAGCCCCCGCCTGGAGGCCTCGTGCTCGTGACGCGCCCTGCTCTCGCCTCGCTGACCGCCTCGCTCGTCCTCGCGCTCTCGGGCTGCCCCAACGGCCCCGCGAGCGACGCCGGCATCGACGCACCGCCCGAGCGCTGCGACGTGGACACGGCTTGCCCCGAAGAAGCGCCGCTCTCGGGCGGGCCGTGCATGGGCACGCTGAGCTGCCCCTACTACACGTGCGGCGGGCCGCCGTTCGCCGACACCTACGTGTGCAACGCCGGGCAGTGGATGCTCGAGAGCTCCATGTGCATCGGTCAGCCGCCCGCGCTCGCCGAGCTCTGTCGCACACCCACGACGAGCTTCGACGCGAGCGCGCGCTTCGTCGTCACGCCCGACGCGGCGGGCGCAGCGCCCTTCACCGACGGCCAGCACGTGGAGCTCGTGGTGGGCCCGCAGGGCGGCGCGATGATCCCGTACCGGATCCGGCTCGAGGGCCTCGACGAGACGCCGACCTGCATCCACTCGAGCGCCACGGTCACGATGGAGGGGATGACCGCGATGGGCGAGAAGCTCCTGCGCCTGCGCTGCGGCAGCACGCTGCGCGTCTACGAGATCCTCCCGACCTGCCCGCCCATGGGCGATCACATGGTGACGCTCGACGTGACGGTCGAGGGCCTGGGCTCGCAGTCGATCTCGCTCGTCGTGACCAACCCCTCCCCCTGCCTGCGCGGCGGCTGAGACCCGACGTCTCGGTCAGGCGTGGATGCCGACTCGGCGCCACGCGTTCGAGCCGCGATCGACTCGCCTCGGCTCAAGGCGTCATGAAGGTCTCGAGCAAGCTCGTGCCGAGCGTCACGGCCTCGTCGTGATCTTCGTTGCGGCTGACGCGCGTGCCCGTGCCCGTGAAGACGAGGTAGGTCACGCCCGAGTCGACGCCGCCCGAGCGGGGGCTCGACGGGATGCCGAGGGCCTCGGCCATCGCGAAGCTCGCCTCGCCGATGATCGACGAGGGGCCCGCGTCGCCGAAGATGCCGAAGACCATCTGATCGCCGTACATGACGAGCGCGACCTGGCCGGTGCGGATGCCGTAGTCGGCGTAGCGAAAGCGCGTGCTCGCCAGAGGGATGACGATGAACGGGAGCGTGCTCGCGTCGAGGGGATTGCCCATCGAGTCCACGCCGCTCGTGTCGGGCATGTAGTCCGGATCGGACATGCAGATCGAGCCGAGGCCACCGTCGCAGTCGATGTCCATGTCGGCGTCCCACCAGATCACGCTGTCGGTCTGGCATACAGGGATGTTCGAGACCTCGCCCACATCCGTCGCGTAGTTGCCGCCGATCCGCGTGCACGCGCCGAGACGCGCGAGCACCTCGGCCACGGTGTACGGGCCCGGCGTGTGAGGCGCGTCGAACATGCCCGCGTCGGTGCCGGGCAGACAGCACTGGATGTCCGCGGGCCCCGGGCAGAGACCGCGCACCGAGATGCCCGTGCAGAGCGACATCGGCATGCACGTGCCCATGCGACCACCGGAGCTGCACGTGCCCCAGTACGCATCGGTGCCCGGCATCATGAAGGCGTCCATCGAGAACGCGTCCATGCCCGACCACGCATCGGGCACGACGACGAATGCGTCGGGCAGCGGCGCATCGAGCCCGGGCGCATCGAAGCCGAAGAACGCGTCCGGCGCCGCGACGGCCGCGTCGATCGCGCTCGGATCGACGTACGCGTCGAGGTGATCGCGCGGGGTCGTGTCGTCACAGCCGGCGAAGAGAACGCCCGCGCTCAGCGCGAGCGCAGCCAGATCCGAGGAGCGAGGAGACCGACGCGGCATGACGCATCCTACGTCAGGACGCGTTGGGGGGCGCGAGGGCACCGATCAGGGCATCGCCGCGATGAGCGCCTCGACCTCCTCGAGGTCGCCGCTCTCCGGATCGAGCTCGCGGGAGCGCTCGAGGTGGGCGCGCGCCGCTGCGCGATCGCCACGCTCCACGGCCGCGCGCGCCGCGTCGAGCTCGTCCTTGGCGAGATCCTCGATCTCCCGCGGGGAGAGCGCACGCGACGCGTCCGGCGGCTCGAACGCATCGGGCCTCTCGATCGCCGCGTCGTGGCCCGCGTCGAGCTCGTCCTCGAGGCTCGCCTCGCCTGCATCGCGACGACCCCGCGTCGACGGTGGCCGGCCCGCGCCTGCGTCCTCGAGCGCGAGCGCGCCTGCGTCTTGCGCCCAGGCTCCGCCCTCGCCCCAGCCGAGGCGCGACACCACGAGGTCCACGCCTCCCATCGCCTGCACGCCCACCGCCACGATCGCGATCGCGCCGAGCAGGCCGAGCCACATCCAGCCCACGCGCGCGCTCGGCGGCTTGGCGAGCTCGCTCACCGGCCTCACGCGCGTGCTGCGATCGCTCGGCGCGAGCGCGCCCGCGGCCACGAACGCGCCCTCGAGCGCCGACGCGAGCTCGCGCCCCGACACGAAGCGCTCGCGCTCGTTCTTCGAGAGCCCGCGCAGGAGCACCTCGTCGAGGGGCTCCGGAAGCTCCGCGTGCGCGGCCTCCGTCGGCGGCATCGGATCGTCGTGGATCACGGCGTGCGCCACCGCGATCGCGTCATCGCCGGGGAACGCACGCGCGCCTGTCGCGAGCTCGTAGAGCACGGCCGCGAACGAGAAGAGATCGCTGTGCGGCCCGTACTTGCCCTCGGACAGGGTCTCGGGCGCCGCATAGCAAGGCGTACCGAGGAATTGCCCCTCCTTCGTGAGCGCCGCGTCGGGCACGCGCGCCACGCCGAAGTCGGCGAGCTTCGCGCGACCGTCCTCACCGACGAGCACGTTGTCGGGCTTGACGTCGCGATGGATGATGCCGGCCGCGTGCGCGACGTCGATCGCCTCGCCCAGCTGGTACGCGATCGACACGAGCTCGGCGGCGGGCAGCGGACCCTTGTCGCGCAGCACCTGCTTGAGCGACGGACCGTGGATGTACTCGAGCACGAGGTAGGGCCCCACCTCGGCATCGTCGCCCACGTCGAAGACCTGCACGATCGACGGATGCGACAGGCGCGCGGCTGCGCGCGCCTCGTTGCGGAAGCGCTCGAGGAAGCGCTTCTTGGCACCCTCCTCGAGATCGAGGTCCTTCACCGTCTTGATCGCCACCTTGCGATCGAGCGACGGGTCCACCCCGAGGTAGACGGAGCCCATGGCGCCCTGCCCGAGCAGGCGCTCGATCCGATAGCGGCCGATGGTCTCGGGGAGCTTCATCCGCGGAGCCCCGAGCATGACGCTCGCGGCGCGTGCTTCGATAGCACGAAGGAGCCCTTCTCCGCGCCATTCCCGCCATCGCCGACGGGCGCGCATCGTGTCACTCTTGCGCCCTTCTCGTGCGTGCCACCGTCGTCATCCCCACGTACAAGCGCAGCTCACGCCTGCGTGCCCTGCTCGGGTGCCTGACCGAGCAGCGCGACGCCGCGGGCGCGAGCATCCTGGGCGATCGGCTCGCGCGCGTCGTGGTCTGCGACGACGGCTCGCCCGACGACACCGCGGAGGTCGTGCGCAGCTTCGAGGGGCGGCTGCCGCTCGCGTACCGACACCAGCCCGACCTGGGCTTCCGCGCGGGACAGGCGCGGAACATGGGGATCGAGAGCGCGATCGGCGACGTGGTGATCTTCGTCGACGACGACGTGGTGGTCTCGCCGCACTTCGTCGAGGCCCACGTGGAGGCCCACGAAGAGGGCTTCGCCAGGGGCACACCGCGCCTCGTGATCGGCTTCCGCCATCGCCGCTTCGGCGAGCCGTCCGCGCAGCCGAGCCTCGAGGAGATCCGCGCGCAGGAGGCCGACGATCGCGTGCCGGTGATCGGCCCCGAGGGCGAGGCCGTCGGCTCGCAGCGACAGCCCTGGATCTTCGTCTATTCGTGCAATTTCTCGGTGCCGCGCGGCGCGAGCGAGCTCGTCTTCGACGACGGCTTCGTCGGCTGGGGCCTCGAGGACATCGACGCGGGCTACCGCCTCTGGCGCTCGGGGCTCGCGGTGCACACGGCACCGCGCGCGCGCGTGCTCCACATCGAAGATCCCGCGCCGCGCGATCCGTTCCGCTGTGAAGAGCGGAGCCTGCCGCCCGTCTACGACACCTACGTGCGCAACGCCGTGTACTTCATGGACAAGCACCCTCACGATCAGGACGTGAGCGAGTGGGTGCGGCGCGATCTGCGCTGGTACGTGCGCGACGAGGCCCGCGGCGCCTGGGTGAAGAACGGCCACGCCAACGACGTGGATCGCGTCATCACCCACAGCCGCGCCGAGCTCGCCGCCGCCGGGCGCACGCCGCGCCCCCACACCATCCGGCCCTTCGAGGCGCGCCGCGCGCCCGTGCACGCCGCCCGAGAAGACAACGCATGACGATGAAGAAGCTCGACGTCCTCGCGCCGCTCCGCCCGCACCCCGCGCTCGAGCACAAGCTCGACGAGCTCGCGGTCGAGCTCACCGTCTACTGCAACCTCAAGTGCAAGATGTGCTCGGTGTGGGAGCTCAAGGAGCACGGCGTGCCGTTCGAGCTCGCCAAGAAGCTGCTCGAGCAAGCGCGCGCGCTCGGCGCCACCACGTTCACGCCGTGCGGCGCGGAGTCCTTCATGCGCAAGGACTTCCTCGAGCTCGTCGAGCACGCGCACGCGCTCGGCTACCGCACGCAGGACATCGTGACGAACGGCACGATGATCAACGACGCGCACCTCGATCGGCTCGAGCGCTGTCCGTCGGTCTACCTCCACATCTCGATCGACGGGCCCCGCGAGGTGCACGACGATCTGCGTGGCGAGGGCAACTACGACAAGTCCGTGGCGTGCGCGCGCGAGTGCGTGCGGCGCGGCATCCGCGTGGGCCTCTCGGGCGTGCTCATGCGCGAGACCCTCCAGCACGCGTTCCACCTCATCGATCTCGCGAAGTCGGTGGGCGTCCGCGAGGTCTCGTTCCAGCCCTTCCAGGAAGAGATCTCGGGGCCGAACAAGGACATCCCCCGCTTCTCGCTCGTGCGCACCCCCAAGGAGCGCATCGCCGCGAGGCTCGCGGAGCTCACCGCCTACGCGAAGGACGCGGGCGTCACGATCTTCACCGAGTCGATGTTCGGCGTGGTCCCCGACTACCTCGCCACCGGCAAGCGCCCCATCCCGCCCGGCGGCTGCTACCTCCCGTCGAAGTTCCTCCTCGTCGACTTCCGCGGCCACGTCTACCCGTGCTTCTTCATGCGCACCGACGCCGATCGCATGGGCAACGTGTACGAGGACGAGATCACCGACCTCTGGCACGGCGTGCACCACAAGCAGCTCCAGGTGCTCGCGCTCTCCGAGCGCTGCCCGGGCTGTCTGGCGGCGTGCAGCGACGTGGACTCCTTCGCGGGCAAGGAAGACGAGAAGGTCGTCTACGCACCGGCCAAGGGGCACTGGCGCGAGGGCGAGGCGGGCTGAGCCGCGAGCTTCACCGGCGCCCGCCATCCCGGGGCACGCCGAGGATCAGCCGGTTGTGAGGCGTGATCTCCTCCGGGATCGTCTGGGTGTGCACGTCGTAGCCAGCGCTGCGGAGCCGCGCGACGCGCGTCGCATCGATCGCGAGCGGTAGCGACAGAAACCCCAACAAGCCGCCGCTGTCGCAGGTCTCGGCGTCGTGACAGCACGGCATCAGGGCCACGCGTGCGCGAGCCTCGAGCGCGCGTGTGAGCACCACGTCCGAGAGCGCACCGCACGCGTGGACCGACACCACGAGATCGCCCGCGTCGAGCGAGAGGCGATCGAGGCTCTCGGCGCGACGCTCGAGGCGTCCCGCGAGCCGCGGCCACTCCGCACCGAGCGCGTTCGAGAGCGTGTCGGCGCTCGGCGGCGTCTTCGTGTCCACCGCGATCGCGCGCTCGCTGGAGCCGTCGAGCAAGAGCAGGAGCCAGGCCATGAGGCCGTGCCCGGCGGCGAGCTCCACCACGCGTCCGCCGCGCATCCGTCGTCGCACGCGCCTGGCGAGCTCCCAGCTCTCGTAGAGCTCCTTGCGCGGCAGGCACTCGGCGCGCGCGACCACGCGCGCCACGCGATCGAAGAGCGTGTCGCCCTCGAAGCGGCCGAGATCGTGGCGCGTCACGATCGCCTTGCTGCGCTTGTCGAACGTCACGGGCCCACGCTCGCACCGCGCGCGCGTGGCGTCGAGTCGGACGCCCGAAGCCGCGGGCTCCCCTCGGGCGTCACGGCGTGCGAGGCTGCGCGCCCATGGGCACCCTCACCTATCGCCCGCGCATCACGACGATCGCGCCCGGACCGACGAGCGTCACGGCCACACGCAAGCGCGCGTGCACCGCGTGCGGCGTGGACGTCGTGCACACGCTGAGCGGCACGCTGCCGCTCGAGCGCGCGGCCTGCCCCGCCTGCGGCGCGAGCAACGTCTTCACGAGCTACGAGCGCATGGACATCGCTCTCAGCGAGTACTGCAACCTCACGTGCCAGATGTGCCGCCGCCCCTCGGAGGCGCTCTTCATGGACGAGGAGCTCTGCAAGAAGGCGATCACCGAGGCCGCCGAGATCGGCATCGGCACGATCAGCTTCTCGGGCGGCGAGCCCTTCGTGCACCCCGCCATCTTCCGCCTGCTCGAGCACGCCTTCTCGCTCGGCGTGAAGATCCAGATGGTCTCGAACGGCACGCTCCTCAAGCGCGACAAGCTCGACTTCCTCGAGCAGCTCGACTGCCTGACGATCTCGGTCGACGGCACCGAGGAGGTCCACGACCACATCCGGCAGCGCAAGGGCACCTGGGCCCGCACCATGAAGTCGATCGGCTGGCTCGCCGAGTCGAAGATCCAGTGGGGCACCAACACCGTGATGCAGCGCGACAACGCGCACGTGCTCTACGACTCGTTCAAGCACATCCAGGGCATCGGCAAGAAGCGATACGCGTACTGCGGCTTCAGCCACGTGGAGGTCGTGCCCGAGACCGCGCATCTCCAGATGACGCCGGAGCAGGAGCAGCTCGCGCACGCGCAGCTCGTGCGCATCGAGCGCGAGTGCCACGACACGCACACGTGGTTCAACGAGCGCGAGCTCCTGCTCGAGCACTTCGAGATGTACAGCCGCAAGGACTTCCGCTACCGCCCGATCGACGGCTGCAAGATCCCCCAGAAATTCATCGGTTTCAGCGATCACGGCTTCTACCTCTGCTGGCACCAAGGGAGGAACGTGAAGGCCGGCTCGCTCGTGGAGGCGCTCGAGAGCGAGCTCGCGCGAGACGTCGTGTGCGCGGGCCTCGAGAAGCGCTGCGTCGCGTGCAACGGCTTCAACTACGCGTGGGACGACGAGTGGAACCGCGGCATGGTCGCGAGCGCGCTCGCAGGCCCGAGCGTGTCGGGCAACGTCGAGCGCGGCGTGGTCGCGCTGCGCGTGCCCGATCGCATGAAGAACATCGGCGCCGCCACCAAGGGCAACACGCTCGACCTCCACGACGACGGCTGATCGAGGTCCCGCGCCAGCGACGGCGAGATCGCACGACAGGGCGTCAGGTCACGGCCAGGCGGGAGCGAGGGCCATGCCCTGCGCGGGGCCATGTCCCCCACGGCCGAGCTGGCCTACGTGGTTCTGGCCCCAGCACACGAGCTCGCGCGTCCCGTCGAGGATCGCGCACGCGGTCTCTGCGCCTGCCCGCACGAAGTGGGTGCGCGCGCCCATCAGCGCGACGAGCTGCACCGCCTCGTACACGTACGGATCGGTGCCGAGCACCTGCTGATCACTTCCGCCCACACCGTAGAGCTGCCCCGCAGCGTTCCACGCGAGGAGGTACGGCGCGAAGCGATCGCCCTCGATCCCCTCGAGCGGGCCCGGCGGGATCCGGCCTCGCGCGAGCTCGAAGGGCGTCGGCACGCACAGGTTGGGGGGACAATCCATCGCCGACGAAGGATCGCTGCGCCCGAACAGCACGGCGGTGCGTCCCCAGCAGACGATGCGACCCTCGTCGAGGAGCGCACAGGTGGCGTTGTCCGTCACCGCGAGGTCCCGAGCGGGCGCGGGAAGATCCGAGCGGGAGCCCGCCGGCGTGCTCTCCGAGCTCGGCCACACGATCTCGCCATCGTCGTTCTGCCCTGCGCCGTGGACCCGTCCCTCGACATCGATGACGTGCGTGCGCCACTCGCCCGCGAAGACGCCAGCGCTCTCGACCCCCTCGAACGCGACGACCGCCGGGGCGCTGTGGAGCATCGTGCCATCGCCGAGCTGACCTGCCGCGTTCCAACCCCAGCAGCGCAGGCTCCCGTCGCCCGCGTCGCGTGCGCAGTGGTGCGAGCCACCCGCGACGAGCTCGGAGGCCACGAACGCCACGCCCCCTTCCTGGACGATGCGCGCGGGCGCGCTCAAGGGGGTCTCGACGAGCAGTCCCCAGCACCAGACCTCCCCCGCCTCCGAGCGCGCGCAGGCACGGGTGTCTCCCACCGCGACCTCGGCCCATCGCTGCGGAGGAAGGTCGATCGCGTGCGGCGCCTCGAAACAGGGCGTTCCATCGCACATCGCGGGCGCCTCGGTCCCGAGGAGCGCAGGGCCCCAGTGGCCCCAGCAGTACACCTGCTGATCACACCGGATGGCGCAGACCGACCATCGCCCCACGTCCACGCTGAGCGTGCCGCCCTCGGGACACGAGGAGACTGGTGCATCCAGCGAGGGCGCATCGGCCACGCCACCGTCGACGGTCGTCGGCACCACACAGGCGTCGTCGACGCACAGACCATCGGGGCAGTCGATCGACTGGATGCACACACCGAGACACTGCCCTTCGACGCAGCGGAGCCCGTCCGCGCACGAGCCAGCGCTGCACGTGTCGAGCGCGAGCGAGCAACCTCGAAGACCCGTGGCAGGATCCCGGAGACAGCGCGCACCCGCGGCGCAGTCGTCGCTCCTCACGCACTCGGCGCGGCACCGCCCTCCCACGCCGCACACGCCCTCCCCGCACTCGGCGGAGTCGCGACAGCTGGCCCCGAGAGACACGCGCGTCTCGCAGCCTGCGAGCGCGAGCCCCATGGAGGCGAGCGCGGTGGCCAGCCTGAATGAGAGGGCCAGCAACGTCGAGACACGCCCCATGAACACCGTCGACTCCGGGGTTCAGGCGAAGGGCGCCTGCACGTTCGTCCACCAGGCCTTCTCGATGCGTGCGCGCATGGAGAACGAGCGGAGCGTGGCGCGGAAGTCCGTCGTCGCGGAGAAGGAGCGCTGCACGCGCTCGAGGCGAGCCTTGCCCTCGGGCGTGTCGAGGGCCACGCCCTCCACGTGCGTCACGGGGCCGCGGACCACGAGACACATCGGCTGCTTGGTCGTCTCGTCCTCGGGCGCCTCGCACGCGAACATCAGCATCGTGTGCTTGTGCAGCGCGCCGAAGATGGGCCGCTCGAGCTTCCACTCGAAGGGAAACGAGAACGTCCGGTGGAGGAGCGCGATCGCCTCGCGGTTGGCCTCGAGCGTGCGCGGGATGTCGACGGACACGTCGAGCAGCGCGGGCACCTCGAACGCACGCACGCGCGAGAGCGCGGCGCGGTCCTCGGCGCTCAGCTTCTCGAGGTCGAGCCCGTCCACCGCGACGCGCGCGCCCACGAACGGCGCCATGGGACCGCTGGGAGGCTCACCGAGCCCCGGAGGGGCTTCGGCGTCGAGCAGTCGAGGCGAGAGCGGCGCGCGCAGCGGCACGAACGGAGCTTACCAAAACTCATCTTCGGCCTGGGCGCCGATTTCGATCGCGCGGGCGCGATCGGCGCGCTGCGTCATGCGCCGCGAGGCGCGGAGAGCACGTCGCGCGCGATGCGGAGAAACGGCTGGAGCGTCGGCTCGGAGGAGCCCCACAGCGATCGGGGCGTGCCCTCGAGCGCGACGCGCCCGTCGGCCATGAGGAGCACGCGATCGGCGGCGCCGAAGGCCGTCTCCATCTGGTGCGTGATGACGATCGTCGTGATCCCGAGCTGATCGCGCAGCCGCAGGAGCAGGCGGTTCACGCGCGCCACGTTCACCGGATCGAGGCCCTCGGTCGGACCGTCGTAGAAGAGCACCTCGGGTCGCATCGCGATCGCTCGGGCCAGGGCCACCCGCTTGCGCATTCCGCCCGAGAGCTCGCCCGGCATCATCGTCTCGATCCCGGGCAGCCCTACCTGCGCGAGGCTCTGCGCGACGCGCTCCTTCATCCCGTCGAGCGGCAGGAGCTGCTGCTCCTTGAGCCCGTAGGCGACGTTCTCGAAGACGTTGACGGAGTCGAAGAGGCCCGAGCTCTGGAGGAGCACACCGACGCGGCGGCGGATCGTGAGCCAGTCGCGCTCGCGGAAGCGCGTGACGTCCTCGCCGTCGAAGCGGATGGTCCCCCGATCGGTCGGCACGAGGCCGAGCAGGATCTTCGCGAGGAGGCTCTTGCCCGTGCCCGACTCGCCGATCCAGCAGAGGAACTCGGCGCGACGGATGTCGAGGTCGACGTGCTCGAGGATGGGCCGATCCCCGAAGCTCTTCGCGATCCCGCGCACCTCGTAGAGGACCTCGCTCATGTCTGGCAGCGCATCGTGACCGTTCCGCTCGCTCGGGGCGAGCCTCACTTGCGGGCCAGGACCTCGCTCCGGATCTTCGTGAGGATGAGGTCGAGCGCGACCATGTTCTTGCCGCCCTCGGGGATGATCACGTCTGCCCAGCGCTTGCTCGGCTCCACGAACTGGAGGTGCATGGGCCGGACGGTGTCGTAGTACTGCTGCCGCACCGACTCGAAGGTGCGGCCGCGCTTCTCCATGTCGCGACGCACGCGACGAAGGACGCGGATGTCGGCGTCGGTGTCGACGAAGAGCTTGAGATCGAGCTCGGCGCGGATCTCGGGCTCCACGAAGAGGAGGATGCCCTCCACCACGAGGATCGGGGCCGGGACCACCTGACGCGTCTCGTCGCCGCGTCGGTGCGTCTTGAAGTCGTAGGTGGGCGCCTGGACGGTCTCGCCCCGCTTCACCGCGCGGATGTGCTCGAGCAGGAGCGAGGTCTCGAGCGAGCTCGGGTGATCGAAGTTGAGCTGACAGCGCTCCTCGTACGAGAGATCGGGACGGTCGCGGTAGTAGGTGTCGTGCTCGAGCACGCACACGTCCGCGCCTCCGCCTTCCACGATCTTGCGGGCGACGGTGGTCTTGCCCGACCCCGTGCCGCCAGCGACTCCGACGACGTACGGCCTCATGGGCGCGCTCTATAGCGCCGAAGCGCGGAGCATCGAAGCGAAATCACGTGTGCACGGCGACCATGCTCTGCGCGGCCTCGATCCCACGGCGCGAGACCGTCTGCGCGTAGCGGGCGCGGTAGCGCTCCTGCAGATCCGCGTTCACCTGGCGCGCGTCACGTGTCTCGGTGCGAGGATCGATCACCTCGAAGAACTCGGCGCGATACACGGGCGATTCGTGGGGCGCCCGCCAGAACGGAGCCCCCTTCATCAAGAACGGCACCGTCACGTCGAGGTACATCGGCACGATCGGCACGCCGGCCTCGAACGCGGCCTCCACGGCACCGCGACGAAAGCGATGCAGGCGATCGGCGAGCGAGCGCGTCCCCTCGGGAAAGACCATGATCGGGTGGCCCTTTCGCAGGTGCGCCACGATCGCGCCGCACACGTCCTCGCCCTCGCCGGTGGGCCCCGGCAGGTAGTTCGTCGAGCGCAAGAGGTGACCGAAGGCGGCCGAGCGCATGAGGCTGCCCTTCACGACGCACGTGAGGCCCTCGAACCAACCGAGCGAGAGCACCACGTCGATGAGGCTCGGATGGTTCGACACGAGCACGTAGGGCTTGCTCGGATCCACACCGCGCGGAAGCGAGACCTCGCGCGGCGCGTCGACCAGACGGTAGAACGTGATGAGCCGCGTGAAGAAGCGAGTGCCTCGGTGGAGCCAGTGCGTGCAGCGGCCGCGGTACGTCTCCTCGTCGCGCGAGGTGAGCCTCATCCACGGAAAGACGAGGAGCGGGATCACCGGGCTTCCGAAGAAGAAGAGGAAGAAGCACCAGCCGGTGAGGACGATGCGGAGCCAGCGCGGCATGGAGTCGAGGCAACGATAGCGCCGTCGCGCCTGCTTTCCATCACAGCGAGAGGCGCCCGTGAGTTGTCGGCGCACGCGAGGCGAGTACGGTTCGCCACCGTTTCGTATCTCGCTCAGGAGGTCTCATGAACAAGTCTTGGTTGCAGACAGGTGTGGTCGCGGTCGTGCTCGCGCTGGCGTCGGTGGGCTGCGGTGGCTCGAGCGCGAGCAGCAGCAGCGAAGGCGAGCAGCACGCGAGCGCGGGTGGCGAGGCGACGAGCGCGCAGGTGGTGGCGCCCGGAGAGGCGACCATCGGCGACACCACGACCTGTCCGGTCAGCGGCGACCAGTTCGTGGTCACGGCCGACTCGCCGCACGTCGAATACCAGGGCCGCACGTACTACTTCTGCTGCCAGCACTGCCCGGCCCGCTTCGAGGCGAACCCCGAGCAGTACGTCCACCCCCAGGGCGCGGCCACCACGGGCTCCGAGTCGACCGACACCAGCGCCGCCCCCGCGAGCTGACGCGACGGAGGAGGCTCGACGAACGAGGCTCGGGCGCGACAGCGGCCTCACGGCCCACGCGCCCGAGCGCCCCGAGCGGCCAGCCTCGCACGGCCCCGTCTCGACCGAGGTCGACTCAACCGAGATCGGGGCAGGCGATCTCGATCGGGCCCGCGCCGTCGTTGTCCTCGCGGCACTCGTGGAGATCCTCGCGCGGCATGTCGTCGGAGGCGTTGATCACCGCCTCGAAGCGGTACGTCGCGAGCTCCATGCCCGCGGGGATCGAGAACGGCATCGGCAGGACCAAGAGCTCCGACTCGCCGGGAAGCAAGCGACGTGTCGTCTCCACCCGGCCGATGCGCACGCGCGTGCCGCTCGTCACGTCGTAGAAGGTCACGGGGATGCCCGCGGGGGCGCCTGCGGCCCCTTGGTTCACGATGCGCACGGAGAGCTCGAACGAGCTCGGGCAGTCCCGCGTGCCCGCGGCGAGATCGCGCAGCACGAGATCCGGCGCATCGAAGATGCCCTCGGTCTGCACGTTCTGTCGGAAGTTGTTCAGACCCGCCGTGTCCCAGTTGCGACCCTCGACACGCGGTACCGTCGCGTCGTCGCCGATGTTGGTCACGTGGTAGGTGTGCTCGGTCCAGAGGCGACGCGTGCGCACCCACTCGTTGCGCGGATGACCGAACACGCGAATGCCCGTCCCGCTGGGCGATCCATCGAGGCAGCCGAAGGCGTAGTTGTTCTGCATGAGCACGATCTCGGCGTGATCGTCGCCATCGACGTCGGCCACGATCGGGTACTCGCGCAGCGTGCCGCTCGTGTTGCAGAACGAGAGCAGCTCCATGCCGTCGGTGCCGCGGTAGACGCGGAACGTGCGCTCGTCGTTGTAGAGCACCTCGGCGATGCCATCGCCCTCGAAGTCGAAGATGCTCGAGCCCGTCACGCGCGAGCTGCGATCGACGGTCACGTCGTACCAGAGGCGCGTTCCGTCGTGGTTGAAGATCACGTACGCGAAGCCGCCCGCGAAGGCGATCTCGGGCTCGGGGTCGTCGTCGAAATTCGCGATGGTCGGAGGCCCGCCGCCGCGGCCCATCGAGCTGTCGGCGGCCACGTCGGCGGCCACACCCGGATCGTCGAGCGGGTTGATGTCGATCGGCCCCCAGATCGTCGCGCCGGTGGCCGCATCGAGCGCCTGGATCGCGTGATCACCGCCGGTGATCGCGACGAGCTCCGCGTCTCCGTCGAGATCGATGTCGCCGATCGCGACGCCACCACCCAGCGCGATCGCGGGGCCGAGTGGGCCCGCGGCCTCGCGGCTCCAGAGCACCGAGCCGTCGTGGTCGTACACGAGGCCGCTCGTCACGATCTCGAGGTCCCCGTCCTCGTTCACGTCCGCCAGGGCGTTGTAGTAGGAACCGTTGCCGGGCACCGCGCGCAGCGTCGTGACGGTGCCGTCCGCGTGCGCGAGCTGGAAGCGCACGAGGATCTCGGCGACGCCATCGCCGTCCACGTCGCCGATCGCCGGCGCGTCGAAGTTGCACGGCACGAGGTTCGGCGCCGTGTCGAAGCGACGAAGGAGCGTACCGTCGGCGGCGACGAGGATGAGGTGCGAGCCCGCCGGTGTGGGCGTGCGCTGGCCGCCCGCGCAGACCGCGATCTCGGGGCCGGGCGAGCTCGGGTCCACCTCGCCGATCGCGAGCTCGGCGCCCGGAGTGACGCGATAGCCCGGGTCGCTCGCGGGCCAGAGGCGCTCGCCCGTGG
>JAIBCE010000300.1 GCA_019694315.1 Sandaracinaceae bacterium | reverse complement strand
GAGGGCCTCTACTGCGTGGGCGCCGGCTACCAGCCCGGCGGCGGCACCCCGAGCGTGATGATGAGCGCGAAGATCACCTGCCGCGCGATCCACGAGGACTGGCTCGACGGCTGACGAGTCTGCGAGGGCGGATCGCCTCAGCTTCGAGTGGCCGTCACCGTGACCGAGCCACCTTCCGTCGCGTACACTCCCGTCCACGGCGCATCGCACGGCGAGGTCCGGAAGACCAGCTGCGCGAACCCGCCCATGTCGAGGTACACGCGGAACACGCCATCCGCGGTCATCATGCATGGCGTCTCCGCCAGCGCGGCCGGGGCGTGGCCGACGTGGCAGAGGGGCTCGCCGCCGCACTCGGCGAGATCGAAGTCGTAGTCGATGGCGAACCCGCTGCCGGTCCCGGTCGCATGGTAGCGGCCGCTCCGACACGAGCACGCGTCCACGTCGGACGCATCGACGGCCGTGATCGTATCGCTCGCCGCAGCATCCTCGATCCGGCTCGCGTCGACGCTCGCGCCCGTGTCGAGGACGAAGGCATCGGCGAGCGTCGCGGCGTCGGTCGTCGAGGACCCGGTCGACGAGCACGCGGCGATGAACAGGGAGAAGGATCCGAGCGCGAAGAAGCGAGAGATCATCGCGCAAACCTGACGCGGAGCGCTGCGTCTCGCCGCTCCAATGCACCGAACCTAACCCGATCGGGCCATCAACCCGCGCAGTCGACACTGGAGCGTGAGGTGCGCGCCGCGGAGACGCAGTCGCCCTCCGGCGGCGGCACCCCGTGATGAGGAGCGCGAAGCTCACCTGCCGCGCGATCCACGAGGGACTGGCGCGTGACGATGGCGCGGACGTCGTGCGCTATGCTCGCAGCATGCTCGCCGCCCCGCGCCGCAAGGCTTCCTACGAGGAGTACCTCGCGCTCGAGCGCGGCTCCGAGACCAAGCACGAGTACGTGAACGGCGAGATCTACGCGATGGCCGGTGGCACGCCGGAGCACGGCCGCCTCGCGGCCAAGGTGGCCAGGCTGGTTGGCAACGCGCTCGCGAGACGTCCGTGCGAGGTCTTCAGCTCCGACGTGCGCGTCCGCGTCGAGGCGACCGGCCGCACCACGTACCCGGACCTCTCGATCGTCTGCTCGAAGATCGCCCCGAGCGCGCAGGATCCCGACGCGATCACGAACCCGATCGTGCTCGTCGAGGTGCTCTCGCCGTCGACGGAGATGGACGACCGTGGGAACGAGTGGGCGCACTACCGGCGCCTGCCGAGCCTCGAGTGCTACGTGCTCGTCTCGCAGGACGAGCGCTCGATCGAGACGTATCGCCGCGAAGGCCGGCGCTGGATCTACGAGTCCTTCGGTCCGGGCGAGGTCGCGACGATCGCGGGCGCGGACGTCACCCTCTCGGTCGACGAGCTCTACGCGAGCGCGCTCGAGGCGGGCTGACGCTCGATCCGGCACGCGCTGGCTGACCCTGCGGCACGATCCACGAGGACTGGCTCAACGGCCGACGAGCTTGTTCCAGAGGCGGCGGTACCACGGCACGAGCTGCGCCAGGTCTTCGTCGTCGGCGGGCAGCGCGAGCTCGGCGGTGGACTCGAACGAGCGCACGTGGCTCGGCACGAAGGCCACGCGGCGCGGAGCGTTCACATCGGCGGGCGGCGCAGCGAACGCCGCGACGGGCGTGACGGCGGCCGGCGCGGGGCGGAAGTCGGCGGCGACCTTCTGGAGGAGCTGCTGCGCGAAGGTCGCGGGCTCGATCGGAGGAGTAGCAGGCGCGGAGGCAGGCGCGGGGCGCGACGCACGGCGAGGGTCGCGCGCGAAGAGCGCGTCGAGGTCGCGGATGACCGTGGGCGGCGGCCCGCCGACCGGGAGCGGGCGCAGTGGACGCGGCGGAGCCAGGGGCGGCGCCGATCGCGGCGCAGGCGCCACCACGGCAACGACGGGCACCGTCGGCGAAGGGCTGACGACGGGCTGCAAAGGCCTCGCGACGGACTGCGAAACCCTCACCACAGGCTGCGAAGCCCTCACCACAGGCTGCGAAGCCCTCACCACAGGCTGCGAAGCCCTCACCACGGGCTGCGAAGGCCTCGCGACGGGCTGAGAAGGCCTCGCCACGGGCTGCGAAGCCCTCACGACAGGCTGCGAAGCCCTCGCCACGGGCTGCGAAGGCCTCGCGACGGGCTGAGAAGGCCTCGCCACGGGCTGCGAGGGGGCGACGGACTGCGAAGCCCTCACGACAGGCTGCGAAGCCCTCGCCACGGGCTGCGAAGGCCTCGCGACGGGCCTCGTCGTCGGTGCGGGGGCAGGCGGGGGAGGAGGCGCGGGACGCGACGAGGGCGGCGCGGTGATGCGCTGGGGTCCGGACACTCCAGGGCTCGGCGGAGGCGGGGGCTGGGGCCGCGAGACCTGCGCGTGGGGGCCAGTCGACCTGGGCGCGAGAGGCACGACGCGAGCGCTCGGTGTCTCTCGGACTCTCGCGGCGGCGCGCGACACGGGCGGATTCGCGAGGTTCGGGATGGTGTCTTCGGCGACGGCGTTGCGCATCGAGCCCTCCGTGGGGTGCACCCGTGTGGGAAAGAGCAGCCGTCGTGCCACCGCGTGCGGAACCGGGGTGCCTCGCCTTTACAAGCGACGCTGGCCGGGCGAGCCTGGCGCCCCATGGCCGCGATCGACGCAGTGAGCGTGGCAGCGCGACGAGCGCTGCTCGAGGTGATGATGCAGGTGGCGTGGGCCGATCGCGAGATCGCGCCCGAGGAGCAGCAGGCCGCGCACGCCGCGGCCATGGCGCTCGGCCTCGTCTTGCCTGGCGAGAAGGATCTCGCCGCGGCCGAGGCGACCCCGCCCAGCCTCGAGAGCCTCGACTTCAGCGGCCTCGGCGCGCGCGATCGCGAGCTCGTCTACGTCTGCGCGGAGTGGATGGCCCAGGCCGACTCCGTCGAGGCCGCCGAGGAGACCGAGGTGCTCGGACGCCTGCGCATCAAGCTCACGGTCGACGAGACGCGCGCGGCGGAGCTCCGCAAGCTCGCGGTCACGCTCCACGAGAAGCAGGTGGTGGAGCGCGGCTCGTGGTGGCGAGCCTTCGACCGCCTCGTGATGGAGGCCGCTCGCTCCCTCGCGGCCAAGCACTGATCGAGCGCGTGTCGAGCGTGTCGAGCGTGTCGGGCGTGTCGAGGGTGTCGAGCGTGTCGAGGATGCTCTGCGTGCTCTGGGTCTCGATGCGATCCGCAGGCCGCTCGCTCGTGATCGCGGGCGCGCTCGCGATCGCGGGGCTGATCGCGGTCGGGCCCGCGACGCCGGTGTCGGCCGATCCGCCCGAGCTCGAGGCGCGTGTGCGCGCGCTCGGCCCGGCGCGAGAGGGAGAGGCCGAGCTCTACGCGCAGCTCGGTCGTGCCCTCGAGACGGCAGAGGCCGCCGCGGGCGAAGGCGAGAGCGCACGCGCCGAGCGTCATCGCGATCTCGCGCTGGCGCTCGTGCGAGGCCTCGAGGCGCGGCGCAGCGAGGCGGACCTGCGTGCCAGGCTCGCGGCCCGACAAGCCGAGCTCGACGCGGCGCGGGCGAGGCTGGCACGCGCACGGGAGGCGAGCGCGCAGGCGAGCACCGACGCGGCGCGCGTGGAGGGCACGAACGCGACGCCCGCGCCGGAGACCCGATGACGCGCGTGGGCCTCGTGCTCCTTGCCCTCGGAGCGATCGGTGGCGTGGGCTGCGGCGCGAGCGGGCCGAGCCGCACGGCGCGGCTGCGCGACGATCTCCACGCGGTGCTCGACGACCCGAGCGATCGCTCCGATGGTGCGCGGCGTGTACGAGAGGCGCTGGCGAGCGCGGAGGAGAGCGAGGCGCAAGGGCTCGCGATCGAGGCCGACGAGCACGCGAGCCGTGCGCGCGCGTGGGCCGAGGTGGATCTTCGCGAGCGCGAGGTCGCGACGCTCGAGGAGCAGCTCGGTCGGCTCGAGGCCGAGCTCCTCACGACCGAGGCCGAGGCCAGCGCCGCTGAGCACGAGGCCGCCGATCGACGCGCCCAGAGCGTCGCCGTGGCGGACGCACGCGCCGCAGAAGACGAGCTCGCCCGTGCCCTCGCCCGCGCGGAGGCCGACGAGAGCGCACCGCGGCGGGCGCGGCGCGTGGGCCTCACCGACGGCCCCGTGGTGCGACGCATGGCCGACGTGCTCGCCGATCGCGCGCGCGTGCTCCTCGCGGCGGCAGGGAGCATGGGCGCCTCGCCCGAGCTCGTGGCTGCGACCCGCGAGGTGCTCGAGTCCATCGAGTCCGTGGACGATCCGAGCGCACGCCTCGTCGCGGCCGATCGCGCGCACGGCCTCGCACGTCAGGCCCTCGCCGACGCGCGACATCGCCTCGGACCGAGCCCGCGTGACGAGGAGATCGCGTCGCTCGAGGAAGCGCTCGAGGGGCAGGGCTTCACGGCCCTCCGCGACGAGCACGGGCTCGGTGCGCGTGTGACCGACCTGTTCCAGGGCGCGGGCCTCGCGCCGAGCGCACGCGGCAGGCTGCGGCACCTCGCGGAGATCGTGATGAGCCACCCCGCGGGCCCGATCTTGCTCGCGGTGGAGGCGGACGCAGGCCCGCCCGCGCAGGCAGAGGCCACGCGTCGGCTCGAGGCGCTCCGCCGCGCGATCGTGGGCGAGAGCGCGCGCGAGGTGGTGGTGAGCGTGCTCGTGGAGGTGCGCGCTCCGGGCTCGGCGGCGAGCACCGCGCCCAACGCGGCGCGCGTGATCTTGCCGGCCTACGTGCCGCAGGCGCCGACGCCGCTTCGGCCCGAGGCCGCAGCGAGCGCAGGGCCCGGCGAGGCGAGCGAGCCCGACAGCGAGTGAGCCGCCCCGCACGAATTGCCCTTGTTTCCATGGCAATTCGCGCGTCTCGTCACGGCACGAGGAGCCCGGGGCCACGCGCTGGGACCGCTCGGCTCGGGCGTGTCATCCTCGCGAGGTGCGCGCACTCCTCGCTCTCTCGATCGGTGTCGGCTGGACGCTCGTGGCGGGCTGCGGCGCGCGGAGCGGGCTCGCGGGCGAGCTCCCGCCAGGCACCGACGCCGCGCGTCCGGGGATCGACGCTGCGATCGATGCGGGGCGCGTGGACCCGACGCTCGACGCGGGGCGCGATGCAGGCGTGTGCACTGCCGAGGATCGTGACGGCGACGGCGTGACGAGCTGCGACGGCGACTGCGACGACGGCGATCCGACGATCTCGCCGCGGGCGACCGAGATCTGCAACGACCACGACGACGACTGCGACGGACGCTCCGACGAGGGCGTGCGCTCGGCGTGCGACGACTGTCGGCCTGGCTGTCATCGAGACCCCGTCCCCGCCCCCGGCGAGCCGTGGGATCTGTCCAGCGCCGACGGCCTCGCGCTCGACGACACGGGCGCGCTCGTGCTCTCGAGCACGCACACCGAGTCGCACGACGCGTGGATCGCGAACTACCGCTTCGGCACCGTGACGCGCATCGACACGCGCACGGGCAACCAGGTCGGCGAGTACGACTCGGTGATCCTCGACGGCACCAACCACGCGGCGCCGCCTGGCCAGGAGTGCGAGGTCGAGGTGGCAGGCGGCAACTGCCCCTCGCGCACCGCGGTCGATCGACAGGGCAACGTGTACGTGGCCAACCGTGCGTTCTTCACGCAGGCCACGGTCACCAAGATCGCCGCGCTGCACGAGGACTGCGTCGATCGCAACGGCAACGGCGTGATCGACACGTCGATCGATCGCGACGGCGACGGCGTGATCGAGCACGACGTGCCGGGCGAGTACATCGGCCAGCTCGACGAGTGCATCCTCTGGACGGTGGACGTGGGGCCCACGAACGGCATCGCGCGCGCGATCGCGGTCGATGCGCGCGGCCACGTGTGGGTGGGCCTGAACGGCGCGCGCCAAGCGCTGGAGCTCGACCCCGACACGGGCGCGATCCTCCGCACGATCGAGCTCGGCCTCTTCGCGCCCTACGGCGCCGCGGCCACCTCGGACGGGCACGTGTGGTTCGTGTCGGTGGGCACCGGGACCCTCGTCGCGATCGACACGGCGACGGGCATGATCAGCGACGGCGCGACCGTGGGCTCGCCCGACCACTGCCAGAGCAGCTACGGCGTGGCGGTGGGCCCCGACGACGTGGTGTGGGTGGCCGGCTTCCTCTGCCCGTGGATCTACGCGTACAGCCCGCGCACGCGCGCCACGCGCGCGATCAACCTGCCCACCTCGGGCATCACGCGCGGCATCGCGGTCGACGCCGAGGGCCTCGTCTACGTGGCCTCGTCGCACGACTACATCACGTTCTCCGCGGACGGCCGCATCCTCGACGCGAGCCCGCCGGTCGCGCGCGTGACGATCGTCGATCCGCGCACGCGCACGCCGACCATCGAGGTGGTCGGCACGGCCGACGCGCCGCTCGCAGGCGCGGGCTCCACCGGCGTGGGCCTGGCCGACGGCTATCTCTGGCTCGTGAACCAGGACAGCTCGACCGCGACGCGCATCGAGCTCGCGTCGCGTACGGTGACCGAGGTGCCGACGGGCATCGCGCCCTACACCTACTCGGACTTCACGGGCTATGCGCTCCGCACGTTCGTGTCGCCCAACGGAACGCTGCGCACGATCATGGCGGGCTGCGCGTCGGGCCCCACGCAGTGGGAGCGCGTGGACTGGAGCGCGGACGTGCCGCCGGGCACGGACCTCTCGCTCCGCGTGCGCACCGCCAACACCGAGGCCGAGCTCGCGACGGCGCGATGGGTCGGCCCGTTCCGCGCGCGTCCGACGGATCTCGAGCTCCCGCCGGGCCCCGTGAGCGGCGAGCGCTTCGCGGAGCTCGAGCTCACGCTCGACTCCGGTGGCAGCACCGCGAGCCCTCGCGTCGAGCAGCTCGTGGTGCAGTACAACTGCCCCTTCTGACCGCCATGCTCAGCCGTCGAGCCCTCACCCTCGGAGCCCTCGGCACGCTCGCCGTCGGCGGCGTCACGTCCTCGGCAGAGGCGCGCTGCGCGCCGATCTCGATCGCGCAGGAGATCGAGCGCGCACGCTACGTGGTGGAGGCGGAGCCGATCTCCGTCGACAGCCACGGTGCAGTGCTGCGCGTGATCGCGTCGTGGAAGGGCACGCCGCCCGCGACGATCACGGTGTCGTTCAGCGGCCGCGGTCATCCGCTGCGCAACGCGCGCCCCGGCACGGTGCTCGTGGTCTTCGCGCAGGGCCCGAGCGACGCGCACCTCCTCGTGTATCCGTGCGGCGCCACGGGCGTGCTCGATCGCGCGACGATCGACGCGCTCACGCACGAAGGGCTCACGCGCACCGCGCGCTGATCTGGGTGCAGCTCAGCCCGGATCCGCGCACCGACGGATCCGGCCCCCGGCCCCCGAACGCTGGGCTCACTGCGCGACGTAGCTGCTCGAGCCGCCCGTGGTGCTGACGGTGTTGCCGCCACCGCCGGTCGCGGGCCCCACCTGCGCGATCGGGCTCGCGAGCTGCCAGACGCACGCGCCCTGACACTGCAGGACGTAGGTCGCGCTGAGGCCGCAGCCCATCACCGTGCGGCCCATGCCCGACGCGGGCTGCATGTCCATCGTGTCGGGCGAGCAGTTCATGTCGGTCGACGCGCGCGCCATGAGGTCCTCGGCCATCGGGGTCCACTCGCAGATCTGCGAGTAGACGCCGGCGCGGCACTGGAGCCGGAACACGACCATGTGTCCGCAGCCCTCGGCCGAGTACGTCTGCGGCGCGACGCCCTGCACCGAGATCGTGTCCTCGGCGGTGCACGGGTACTGCTGCTCGAACTGGCGCGCGAGCGACTCGAGCCGACGGCCGTTCACCACGCCGCGATCGCTCGGATAGATGGAGACCTGCAGGGCCGCGCCGCTCGCGGTGCCACCACCGCAGCCGGCGATCGACGCAACCGACACCACACCCGCGAGCCCGAGACCGACGACGACGTTCCTCATGAGGCCGCGAGGATGCCAGAGCCCCCGCCGTTCGCAACGAGGGTCAGCGACGGCGAGAGAGGGCGCGCACCGCCTCGAGCATCTCGGCGTCCGCCTGGTCCTTCGCGCGACCGGCCGCGCGCTTGTTGGCGATCAAATCGTCCAGGCCGAGCACTGGGATACCGATCCCGCCGAGGTCGACCGTCACGCGGCGCCTCCAGGCGCCCTCGAACGAGACCGCGGGGATGTGCGTGAGGATGTCGACACGCAGCGGCTTCCTCCCGAACTGCCAGATGGTGTCGGGCTCGAGGATCTCCTCGGCGCTCGGCGCGAAGCTACCGAGCCCGAACTCGATCAGCGCGGCCCGCAGCCGCTTGCCGTTCGCGAGCGTCCGATCGACGAGGAGATCCATGTCCTCGGTCGTCCGAGGCGTCCCGTGTGCCGAGACCGCGTGCCCCCCGACGAGCAGAAAGCGCACTCGGTGGCGCGTCAACGTCGCGAGGAGCTCCGACCAGTCGGGTGGCAGCGGCGTAGTCGTGTCCGTAGACGCGGCGCCGGAGCTCTTCGACCGCGGCGAGCTTCTCTTCGTACGAGCGGGCGGCGTCTTCTTCGACATCGGCTGCCTGGGCCTCCTCGAACGAGTGGAATTTCTTCACGCTCCACGCACGTCGAGAGCTCATGGTCACGATGCTCGCGTGCTCTGGCTCGCCTGTCGAGCCGCGGCCTGCAGGTCCGCGGGCTCCGCGACGCGGTCCTGCCACGCGGGGTCCTCTGCGATCACGACGAGCGCCTTCGCCAGCTCCTCGCCGGTGATCGAGCGGTAGCGATCGCGCAGGTCCTTCGCACCCACCGCGCCGAGCACGCCGAGCAGGCCGTTCACGAGCGGCGCGCTCACCTTCTCGAGCGCGCGTGGCGTGTCGCGCTCGCCCACGATGAACGAGGGTCGCGCGATGGTGTACGGCACACCGCTCGCGCGCAGCGTGCGCTCGACCCTCGCGCGCGCCTGGAGGTAGCTGCCTGCCGCCGAGTCGCTCGTGCCCACCGACGAGAGGTAGACGAAGCGCGGCTTCGTGCCCGCGGCGCGACACGCGTCGATCGCCATCTCGGTGAGCGCGACGTCGACGGCATCGTACGTCTCCTTGCTGGCGTCGCGGCCTGCGCGCGCGGCCTCCTTCACGCGGGCCTGCGTCGTGCCGAGCAGGCCGAAGACGAGCGAGGGCCGCTCCTTGAGGACGAGCGCGTCGATCGCGTCCTTGTGCCACGCAGCGCTCGAGACCTCCGCGCCTGCGTTCGTGAAGCGCTCGGTCCACTCCGCGAGGCGCGGCGAGTCCGGCCGCACGTGCGCGAGGGTGCGAACGCGGGCCTTCACGAGGTGCGAGACGACGAAGCGCCCCGTGAGACCGGTGGCGCCGAAGACGAGGGCCGTCGAGGAGCTCATGTCGGCATGCCTACCCGCAACCGCGCGCCGCGCCACACCGATCGGCGATCGTCGAGGGATGGGGACACGTGTCGCGGTGGCCTTCGGCGCGGATCGAACGATCGCGGTTCGGCCCTCTCTCGCGTGCTCGGCAGGGGGAACGGAACGCCGCCGTCAGGGCGCTTGCGGGTTGCAGGTGGCGCCCTCGGCGCGGACCACGAGCTCGATACGACGGTTCGCCGCACGCGCGACCTGGCTCGTGCCCGAGACGCGCGGTCGCAACGCGCCGTAGCCGCACGCGTAGAGCCGCGCGCCGTCGACGCCGCGCGCCACGAGGCCCTCCACGATGGTCGTCGCGCGCGCCATACCGAGCGGCCTGCCGACCTCGAGGCCGCGATCGTCGGTGTGCCCCTGGACCTCGAGCCGCACGATGTCCGGATGGTTCTGGAGAAACGTCGCGAGCGCGTCGAGCGTGGGCAGGCTCTCGGCGCGCAGCTCGTCGTCGTCGA
>JAIBCE010000299.1 GCA_019694315.1 Sandaracinaceae bacterium | reverse complement strand
CCGGCCACGCCCGCGGCCACGGCCGCACCCGGCACGCCCGAGGCCATGCCCGGCAGCATCAGCATCACGATGCTCGACACGCAGCTCTTCCACCCCGACACGCGTCGTCGCCTCATGGCCGATCCGCGCAACCCGGCCGACGTGTCCGCGGAGTCGAGCGGTGGCTTCGGCGTGGGCGTGCTGCTCGAGGCGCGCAACGACAGCGAGTACGTGCTCGGCGCGCCCCGCATCCTCTCGGACGTCGTGATCCACGGCACGCACGGCGCCGCGGGCTGCCGCGTGGTGCCGCGTCGCCGCAGCTTCTGGAGCCGCAACACGAGCCCCATCACCGTGCTGAGCCCGACGCGAGACCAGCGCACGCCGTGGGTCGACGAGAGCCGGAACGCCTACGAGCTCGTGTGGCGCCCCCAGGAGACGGTGCGCATCCGCGCCGTGCTCGAGTGCGGACCGGTGCACCTGCTCGACATCAACCCCACGGGCCTCACGGGCTCGTTCGTGGTCGCGGCGACCGCGCCCTTCGCGGAGCACGAGGTCACCTGCGACAACGACTACGAGATCTGCGGCGACGACGTGATGGGCCGCACGCCCGACCTCACGCTCCCCGCGCGGGCGTTCACGCTGCAGTCGGTCACGCTCCCTGCGGGCCCGCCCGGCTTCCTCGCCGGTGACATCTTCGTGCACGCGGAGGCGGGCCGCCCGATCTTCGACTCGATCACGACCTTCGGCTCGAGCGCCTTCCGCGCCACGAGCGCAGACCTGCCGCCTGCGCCGGTCCCGGTGCTCGATCGACAGGACGAGTGGTCGCTCTCGATCGACTCGGTCTCGCTCACGCACTGGAGCGATCGTCAGGATCTCCCCAAGGGCACGCGCCTCGTGACCGTGCAGGCGCGCGTGTCGATCGCCACCGCGGGCATCGAGGGCCGCATGCGGGGCGCGATCGATCAGGCGCGCGCGGTGGAACAGACCGCGCTCCAGCAGCTCGCGCAGGCGCAGGCCGCCTCGGCCGCGGCGCCCGACGATCCGGCCGCCTCCGACGCGCTCCGTGCCGCAGAGTCGGCGGCGCGCGACGCGACCTCCGCGGTGGGTCGCGCGCAGCAAGCCTACGATCGCAACCTCGGCAGCGAGCGCTCGCGCATGGCGCGCCTCCTCGCCTGTGATCGCGTGCAGCTCGTCACCCACGCGCGGCTCCTGCGCCCCGCGAACGCCCGCGACGCGGCCACGGCATGCAGCGCGATCAACACCGGCGATCAGGCCTCGGTGAGCTGGCTCTTCGTCGTCGATCGCTACGAGGTGCCCGTCGGCCTCACCTACAACGTCGGCAGCGCCCCGCACACCGGCTTCTTCGCCGCGCAGTCCCTCGCCACCTTCGACGCGCGCTGACCGAGAGAGGCTCGTGCCTCTCTCAGATCGCCCAGATCTCCTCGCAGCGCGTCGTCACGAGCTTGCGGCCCTCGATGAACTCGGAGCGATCGCGGATCCCGCTCAAGAAGGGGCTGCGATCGCACCAGTCGAGATCCGTGAGCACGTGCTGCGCGGCCGCCGCGAAGTGCATCGCGCACACGTCGAGCACGCCTCGCGCGCCTGCAGCCTCGGCGAGCATCTGTCGCGCGAGCGTCTGGATGCGCGGGCTCGCCTTGTGGATCCACTCCACCGTTCGATACGTCGCGTCGATCTCGAGCTCGCCGAGCATCTCGCGGCCGTAGCGCGACATCGGCAGCGAGAGCGGGTGCCGCAGTCGCTCGGCCAGCTCGACACCGCGACGGATCCACGCGACATCGCGTCGGTACGCGCCCACGCGCACGAGGAGCTGCGCCACCAAGATGCCCTCCGGCTGCGCGGCCTGCACCCTGGCGAGCGCCTCCTCGAAGCGCGCGCGATCTCCATACATGCCGTGGTAGCGCGCCAGCTCCACGTGCGCGCCGAGCAGGGTGGGCTCGATCTCCACGGCGAGCTCGATGCGAGGCAGGCCCTGCATCGCGCGCCCTGCCTCGACCTCGAGCGAGCCGAGGAAGAGCTGTGCGTCCGGGAAGCCCGGCGCGATGGCGATGCTCTCCTTGGCCTCGAGCGCCGCGTTGCGGAGCTCGCCGTGCTGGAGCGCGAGCTGCGCCGCGGCGAAGTGCGACTCCGCGAGGTGCCCCGCGTGAAGGAGCGCGCGCTCCACGCTGCGCGCGGCCTCGGCGGCCCAGTCGCGGTGCGTCTGCGCCCCCGGGATGAACCACGCGCGGATGCACGCCTGCGCATGGAGCGCGATCGCCGGCGCGAACTGGGGTGCCAGGCCGATGCACTGCTCGAGCATCTGCACCGACGCCTCCACGTCCGAGAGCGCAGGCGTGCGCACCCGCTGGCGCGCGCGGAGAAAGAGATCCACGGCTTCGCGCGGCACGCGCTCGCGGGTGCGCGAGTGCAGCTCCACGCGCAGCGCCTCGGCGATCTCGAGGGCCACGCGCTCCTGCGTCTCGAAGAGATCCTCGAGCGTCGTGTCCACGCGATCGCCACCGAGCTGCGAGCCATCGCTCGCGTCCACGAGGCGCACCGTGACGCGCAATCGTTTTCCATCGGTCTGCACGGTGCCCTCGACGAAGTAGTCGGCGCCGAGCTCCTTCGAGAGGGTGCGCGGATCGCGACTGCCCGCCATCTGCGCCAGCGCGCCGCGCCCCACCACGCGCAGGCCCCGCGTCCGCGCGAGCACGTCGATGAGCTCGTCGGTGAGGGCGGGCCCGAGGTGCTCGTCGCCGGTGGGCCCGCGGTAGCTGAAGGGCAGCACCACGATCGTGCGAGGCGTCTGCGGCGCGATCGAGGTCGACGGCATCCCGACGATCGTCATCGACGCGTCGTCGCCCCCGCTCGTGAGCGGGATCGGTCGCGAGATCGAGCCCGACGAAGAGCTCGAGCCCGACGAAGAGCTCGACGGGCGGACCGACACGATCTCGGGCAACGAGGGCAGCGAGCCTGCGGCCCCCGCGTCATCGCTGCTGCTCGGCGCCACGATCGTGCGCGCGAGCTGTCGGAGGCTCTCGGCCACCTCCTGCGCCGTGGTCGGTCGCTCGCCCGGCTCGCGCCGCAGCAGCGTCATGACGTAGTCGGCGAGCATGCGCGGCACGCCGTCGTAGCCGCGCAGGTCGCGCGGCTCCTCGTAGAGACGCTTGAGCGCCACTTGCACCGCGCTCTGCCCTTGGAAGGGCAGCTCACGCGTGAGCATCTCGAAGAGCACGACGCCGAGCGCGTAGAGATCCGCGCGACCGTCGATCGGCCCCGCGCTGAGCTGCTCGGGGGCCATGTAGAAGGGCGTGCCCGCCACCCCGCCGCTCACGCGGGCCTGCGCCTCGCTCACGAAGCGCGCGACCCCGAAGTCCGTCACCACCAAGCGGCCCGTGCCGTCGAAGAGGATGTTGTCGGGCTTGAGGTCTCGGTGGACCACGTCGGCCTCGTGCGCGGCCCCGAGCCCTTCGGCGATCGACGCGCCGATCTTGCACACACGCGGCGCCGCGAGCGGTCCCTCGCGCGCGACGAGATCGGTGAGGCTCCCTCCCTCGACGAGCTCCATCGTGAGGTAGTGCGTGCCGTCGTACACGCCGAGATCGTGCGTGCGCGCCACGTGCGGGTGCGTGATCCGTCGTGCGAGGCGCACCTCGCGGCGGAAGCGATCGACCACCTCGGGATCGGCCTGATCGAGATCGAGCGTCTTGAGCGCCACGGTCTCGCCGACCATCAGGTCGCGCACCTTGTAGACGCTGCCCATCCCGCCGCGCCCGAGGAAGGCCAGCACCTCGTAGCGATCGGCGAACGATGCGCCGATGGGCAGCCCGGCGAGGGGCGCGCGCGCGGGTCCTGAGTGGGCGTGGCTCACGTCGCGCTGATCGTATCAGCGTTCGAGCTGCGTGAAGCCCGGCGTGGCGCCCCGCGCCCGACGCCGCGAGACGATCTCGATCTCGAGCTCTCGGCTGCGGTGCAGGCCCCCGCCGAGGCGCTCGAGAAAGCCCGCGGCGGGCTCCACCACGTAGTGCCAGCGATCATGCGTGGGATAGGTCGCGCCGCGCGCGCGGAACGTGCGGAGCACGATCGAGCGCTCGTCCATGCGCATGGAGCGCACGTTCTCCAGGAATGCCGGCGTGTACGAGAAGAACTGCTCCGCGTTCGAGAAGTAGAGGACGCGCACGGGCTCGCCGAGCTCCTGCGAGATCGCGCCGATCTCTCGCATCGTACGCGCCCCGGTCACGTCACCGTTGCGCGCCACGATGCGTCCCTCCTGGAACATCGTGCGCACGCGCGCGTAGAGCGCGTCGTCCGCGAGCCAGCTCCCCGCCACACCGTCGCGCACCGAGCGCCGCACCGCGCGCACGTAGCGCGCCCAGCGGGGGCGGTTCCGATCGTAGAGCCGCAAGATCGTGTCGCGCTGCGGATCGTTGGCGAGGCCGCTCTCGAGCAGCGCGCGCGTCTCGGCGGCGTGCGCGTCCTGGAAGCGATCGACGAGGGCGGCGGGCGTCTCGGTCGCAGGCACGAGCACCTCGTACATGCGGTGCACGAGCGGCACCATCGGATCGAAGTCCACGAGCAGCGCGAGGCTCGCGTGCTGCATGGCCGCGAGCGTGTAGCACTGGTCGGGGCCGACCCCGACGAAGATGCCCCCGAGGTCACGGATCGCCGGCAACCAGAGGTCGTGCCGCCACTCGTTCGACACGGGGTAGTGCTCGCCCGGATCGGGCGTGCCCTCGTCGGGGATGCGCGCGAGGCGCGCGCGCAGCTCGGCCGAGAGCGCACCGCTCGGAGGCACGCTCGCGGTGGGCGTCGGCGCGGCACGGCGCGCGAGCGAGGGCGCGGGCACGAGGGCGAGCGCGGCGAGGACGACGAACGTGGCGAACGAAGCGCGAGCGCGGAGCGACATAGGGGCGCGCAGCGTATTGCACGCTCGTCGCGCGGTCATCTCGCGTCGCCTGCCCCGAGGTCGCACGCGACCAACGTCATGCCTCGTGGTCGGGCTGCTTGTCGGGCGCTGCGGCCTGGAACGCAGGCAGCGTCTTGCAGTGCGCCTCGATGGCGAGGAGCGTGGGATACGGCGCGAGATCGATCTCGAAGCGGCGCGCGGTCGTGAGCTGCGGATAGAGGAAGAGATCGGCCGCGCTGACCTCGTCGCCGATCGAGCACTTGCCCGCGGTCTCCTTCACGCGCTCTTCGTACGCGGCGAGCCCGAGCCGGTTGTAGTGCTGTGCGTGGAGGCGCCCCGCGCCCGCCGCGAGCTGATCGATGCGCTTCATCGGCGCGAGGTTCTGGTGCGGCTGGATGCCGCTGTTCACGATCTCCACGAGCTCGCGCGTGCGCGCCCGCAGGAACGCGTCCTTGGGAAAAAGCGCGGGCTCGGGGAAGAGCTCCTCGAGGAGCTCGATGATCGCGACCGACTGCGCGACCACGCGCGAGGTGCCGTCGAGCACGAGCTCGAGCGCGGGCACCTGATCCATCGGGTTCTTCGCGTGGTGCGGGGCCTGGAGCTGCTCGCCGCCGTTCTTCACGAGGTGCACCGCCACGTACTCGTAGGGCACGTTCTTGTACGCGAGCGCGATGCGCACGCGGTAGCTGGCGGAGCTGCGGAAGTAGTTGTGGAGACGGAGGCTCGTGGCGCGCATGGTGGCCGCGAGGATAGCCGCTCGCGCGCGGCCCGAGAGGCACCAATCCGCATGCGGGGACAGGCCCGCGGCCGCTGACGGCGCGCGCCGTGATCTGCGAGGATGGCCGGCCATGGCCAAGGTCGAGTCCCTCCGCATCAAGCGCCTCGAGGCGCTCCACTACTACGTCCACGATCTCGCGCGCTCGCGTGCGTTCTACACGACGCGCTTCGACTTCGCGGAGGTCGGCGGCAGCGACGCTGCGCTCACGGAGCGCGGCAAGCAGCGCTCCGCGGTGTTCGAGGCGGGCGAGGTGCGCGTCGTCGTGAGCGAGCCCGTGGGCCTGGGCGGGCGCGCCGCGCGCTGGCTCACGCGTCACCCCGATGGCGTGGGCACGCTCGTCTTCGAGGTCGAGGACATCGACCACACCTTCGCCCTCCTCGATGCACGCGGCGGCACCGCCATGAGCGACGTCGAGACGCTCGAGGACGACCACGGCGTCTTCCGCACCTTCTCGATCACCACGCCCTTCGGGGGCGCCACGTTCCGCTTCGTGCAACGCGATCGCTACCGCGGCCTCTACCCCGGCGTGGTGCGCGCTGCGACGCCGAGCGGCGGTCACAACCGCTTCGGCTTCGGCCACATCGATCACGTGACGTCCAACTTCGAGACGATGTCGCCTGCGCTGCTCTGGATGGAGCACGTGATGGGCTTCGAGCGCTTCTGGGGCATCGAGTTCCACACGGAAGACGTCCGCAATGAGGCGCGCCAGGGTCACGTGGGCGCGCCGAGCACGCACGGCTCGGGCCTCCGCTCCGCCGTGATGTGGGACCCCCACTCGGGCACCAAGTTCGCCAACAACGAGCCGCTCCGGCCCTTCTTCCGCAAGTCGCAGATCAACCTCTTCTACGAAGACAACGCGGGCGACGGCATCCAGCACGCGGCGCTCACCGTGAAGGACATCCTCACCGCGGTGCGCGAGCTCCGCCGCAATGGCGTCGAGTTCATGCCCACCCCAGGCACCTACTACGACGCCCTGCCGCAGCGCCTCGAGGCCATCGGCGTCAAGCGCATCGACGAGTCGATCGACACGCTGCGCGAGCTGCAGATCCTCGTCGATGGCGAGAAGGAGCACGCCTACATGCTCCAGATCTTCCTCAAGGACTCGGCCGGCCTCTATGGCGAGCCCAAGGCCGGTCCGTTCTTCTACGAGATCATCCAGCGCAAGGGCGATCGAGGCTTCGGCGGCGGCAACTTCCGCGCGCTCTTCGAGAGCATCGAGCGCCAACAACAGTCGGAAGGACGCTGATCGATGATCGACCGCATGGTCGTGGGCGAGGTCCCGCGCAAACACCACATCCAGCACCGCGGCCCCGACGGCGCGCTGCGCTGGGAGCACTGCATCACCCAAGACGGCTTCGAGGGCGCGTACACGATCGGCTACCACGTCGATCGCCCGCACGAGCAGGAGCTCGTCCCCTCGAGCGACGAGATCACGCCGCGCGGGTGGATCGTCCCGCAGCACGGCGCCCCGCCGCCGCCGCTGCTCAAGCGCCACTACCGGAGCGGCTCGCTCACCCACAAGGGCGGCACGCCGCTCGACGCGCGTGTGCCGCTGCTCGCCTCGCCCGAGGTCGTGTGCAGCGTGGCCTTCCCCGATCGCGACGACGACGTGTACTTCGTCGACGGCGACGCCGACACGCTCGTCTTCGTGCACGAGGGCGGCGGCACGCTGCGGAGCCTCCTCGGCGACGTGCGCTTCGGCCGACACGACTACGTCTTCGTGCCTCGCGGCATCGCGCATCGCTTCCAGCTCTCGGGCCCACAGCACTGGCTCGTCCTCGAATTCCAAGGCGGAATGCACATCCCCAAGCAGTTTCGCAACGGCCTCGGGCAGCTCCGCATGGACGCGCCCTACTGCCACCGAGACTTCGTGCGCCCCGACTTCCGCGGCCCGCTCGACGAAGGGATCCGCGACACGGTCGTGAAGCGCCGCGACGGATTCCACACCTTCCGCACCCGCCGCTCACCCCTCGACCTCGTCGGCTGGGACGGCACCATCTGGCCCTGGGCCTTCCCGATCAGCGCGTTCCAACCGCGCGTCTCGAGCATCCACCTCCCGCCCACCTGGCACGGCACCTTCGCCGCCAAGGGCGCGCTCGTCTGCTCGTTCGTCCCGCGCAAGGTGGACTTCCACCCCGAGGCGATCCCCTGCCCCTACCCGCACTCGAGCGTCGACGTGGACGAGATCCTCTTCTACGTGGAGGGCAACTTCACCTCGCGTCGCGGCGTGGGCCCCGGCTCCATCTCCTTTCATCCGTCGGGCATCCCGCACGGCCCGCATCCGGGCAGCTACGAGAAGAGCATCGGTCACGCCGACACGAGCGAGCTCGCCGTGATGCTCGACTGCGCCGCACCGCTCACGCCCACGCAGATCGCTGCCACCATCGAGGACGAGGGCTACCAGCGGAGCTTCGTCGCATGACGCGGTGGGCACGGGCGCTCGTCGTCCTCGGACTCGCGACGACGAGCCTCGTGTCCTCGGCCGCCGCCCAGGCGCCCTGCCCCGGACGCGTCGCGCCCACGTGCATGTCGCTCGGCTTCGCGCGAGGCACCGCATCCGTCGCCTCCACCTGCAGCGGCCTCGAGGTCGGCGGCTGCCTGGCCTGCGATGAAGGCCCCGACGTGCTCTGCACGCAGATCGGGATGGCGGGCTCTCGGCCCCCGAGCCACGGGTTCGCGATCGCCGACGGGCGCAACGAAGCGCTCGTGGTGTGGGCTTGGCGGGGGATCTTCACCGTCGTCCACCTCGACCAGGTCCTGAACGCCGACCTCACGAATCCGTCGCTCTTGCCCACGGGGCACTACGCCGTCGCGTCCCTCGGCAGCGGCTTCGCCCTCGCGTTCGTCGGGAACGGCACGCTCCTGCTCGCCACGCTCGATGCGCACGGCGCGCTCCTCTCGCCCGCGACGCCCGTCGGCCCCGTCGACGAGTCGTCGCGCGTCGCGCTCGTGCCCTTCGGAGATCGCGCGCTCCTCCTCGCGCACACCCCGGAGCGAGGCACCGAGCTCTGGGCCATCGCGGCGAATGGCAGCCTCGAGTCCCCGGCCACGCTGGCGGGCGCCGCGCCCCGACTCGGCACCAGCACCGACGGAACACGTGCGTTGATCCTGCCCTATCGCTCCGACGGCGCGCCCCCCGTTCCAGGCGACGTGCTCGTGGCTGTCTCGAGCCCGGGCTTCGTCGCGCGTGGAGAGTGGCATTCCGACGGAACCCCTGGTGGAGTCGGCACGATCGAGGGCACGAGCGAGCTCGACGTCACGCTGCCCGACGCTGCAAATGCCCAGCTCCGCCTCCGCATGCATGCCAGTCCGACTGGCACCCTCGACGAGGTATTGCCGACTCACGGCCGGGCCACGCGCTTCCGCACACGCGCTGGTCGACGCGCGCCACGAGGCCTCTATGCGCCGTCGCGCGCCGATCAGCCGCCCATCCTCGACGCGACGAGCGCCCCCCTGCGCTCGCTCCACGGCACGCTGTCGATCGGCTTCGTGCCCTCGTTCTTTCCCGATCCCGGCGTCGATCCCGCCTCGGTCGAGCGCGGCGCGCAGATCCCCATCGCGCTCTCGGGCCCCGGCCGCGGCGCGCGCGGCGTTCGAGAGAGACTGCGGATCAGCCGCCGCCGTCGCCCCTGAGACAACCCGAAGGACACCTCGCTCCCGCCTGCGGGAGAGGGCAGCGCCATCGTCGTCGCTTGGCCCCGCGTCCCACCCCAACCCGCAAACGGAAGAGGGGCCTGGTGATCGGGAACTTCACCCTGCGGATTCCAGTGGGAGCAGAGACAGACTGGCTCGCGCCTGTGACGGTGCGTCCGTGAGGCACGGCCAGGTCGCGCTCTGCGGATTGAGGGGCGGATCAGATCAGACGCGACGATGCCGAGGCTCACGCGAGCCCCCGTTTCGGCGCGCACCTCCATGTTCCTATTCCATTGGAAGCAGAGACAGACTGGCTCGCGCCTGTGACGGTGCGTCCGTGAGGCACGGCGAGGTCGCGCTCTGCGGATTGAGGGCCGGATCAGACGCGACGATGCCGAGGCTCACGCGAGCCCCCGTTTCGGCGCGTACCTCCATGTCGTTGCTCGATTTGGAACTGGAAGGGACTGGCTCGCGCCTTTGCGGGTGCGTCCGTGAGGCACGGCGAGGTCGCGCTCTGCGGATCGAGGGGCGGATCAGATCAGACGCGACGATGCCGAGGCTCACGCGAGCCCCCGTTTCGGCGCGCACC
>JAIBCE010000298.1 GCA_019694315.1 Sandaracinaceae bacterium | reverse complement strand
CGCTCCGAGCTCGAGGCGCGCTTGGCCGACGCGGAGGCGCGCTACGCCGAGGTCGAGGCCGCGGGCGGCGCCGACGAGGAGGCGCTCATGGAGGCGGCCGCGGAGCTGTCCGAGGTGCACGAGCGCCTCGCGAGCTTCGACACGCTCTACTCGGAGCACGAGGCGACGAAGATCCTCGGCGGCCTGGGCTTCTCCACGTCCGATCTCCTGCGCGATCTGGGAGAGCTCTCCGGCGGCTGGAAGATGCGCGCGGTGCTGGCGGCGCTGCTCTTCCAGCGCCCCGACGTGCTCTTGCTCGACGAGCCCACGAACCACCTCGACATGCCCTCGGTGGCTTGGTTCTCGGACTTCCTCGCCCGCTACCCGCGCGCGTTCGTGCTCATCTCGCACGATCGAGAGTTCTTGAACGAGCAGATCCGCCGCGTCGTCACCTTCGAGACCGAGGGCGTGCGTCAGTACGCGGGCAACTACGAGCGCTACCTCGTGCAGCGCGCGGAAGAGGAAGAGATCCTCGAGAACAAGGCCAAGAACCTCGAGCGCGAGCGCGACAAGGCCAAGGAATTCATCGATCGCTTCCGCGCGCAGGCCACCAAGGCCAAGGCCGTGCAGAGCCGCATCAAGGCGCTCGACAAGATGGAGTCGGTCGAGACCTACCGGAAGCGTCGCACGATGCGCTTCAGCTTCCCCGCGGTGGAGCGCGCGGGGCACGACGTCATCAAGGTGGAGCACGTTCGCAAGGCCTACGGCGAGCGGGTGGTGCTGCCGGACGTGACCGTCACGGTCTATCGCGGCGATCGCATCGGCATCATCGGCCCCAACGGCGCGGGCAAGACCACGCTGCTCAAGATGATCGCGGGGGAGCTCGAGCCCACGGCCGGCGCCATCCGCTACGGCCACAACGTGAAGCCGGGCTACTACGCGCAGCACCACGCGGAGCTCCTGCACCCGAAGAACACGGTGCTCCAGGAGGTGGCCTCGACCAACAAGGAGCTCGGTCAGACGCGCGTGCGGAGCGTGCTCGGCGCGTTCCTCTTCAGCGGCGACGACGTGGACAAGCCCATCGGTGTGCTCTCGGGTGGCGAGCGCGCGCGCGTCGCGCTCGCGCGCTTGCTCGTGGATCCGGGCAACCTGCTGCTCCTCGACGAGCCCACGAACCACCTCGATCTCGACTCGTGCGAGAGCCTGGTGGAGTCGATGGCGGGCTACGAGGGCACGATGGTCTTCGTCTCGCACAACCGCGCGCTCATCCGCCGGCTCGCGACGAAGATCTGGGTCGTGGAGGGAGGCGTGGTGACCGAGTACCACGGCAACCTCGACGACTACATGCAGCAGGAGCGAGCGCGCCTGGCCGAGATCGCGAAGGGCGAGGGCAGAGGGGGCGAGGGAAAAGGTGGCGAGGGCAGAGGGGGCGAGGGCCCACGCGTGGCGCCGCGCGCGCCGGGCTCGACCGGCGCGACCAAGACACCGACCGTCACGCCGGCAGCGCCCGAGGCTGCGCGAAGCCGCGAGGACGACAAGGCCCGCAAGCGCGACGAGGCCAAGAGGCGCGAGGAGCGCAGCAAGAAGATCGGGCCGCTCAAGAAGAAGGTGGAGGAGCTCGAGAAGCGCATCGCGGAGCTCGAGGCCAAGCAGAAGGAGCGCAACGATCGGCTCTGCGATCCGAGCGTGCAGATGGCGGACAAGGAGCGCTTCGCGACGCTCGACGCGCTCCAGTCGGACCAGTCGAAGATCGACGAGCTCACCGAGCGCTGGGGCAGCGCGCAGGAAGAGCTCGAGAAGGCCGAGCGAGAGCTGGCAGGCTGACCATTCGAGAGCACCCGCCCGACGCACGAGTCCGACACGGGCACGATCTCGAAGTCTCCAGGGGCCACGGTCTGCGGTCCTGCGCGTGGAGACAGTCATGGTGAGCCTGCGTGGAGTCGGGCTCTGGGGAGAGGGCGATCTTCGAGGCGGCGCGAGAGACAGCGCTGCACGAGCTCGGCGAGGAACGCCCGACGGGCCTCGAGATCCACATCCTCATGACGGGGCGCGGCGGCGAGGTGCATGCTCGGCGGGTGGGACCCGGCGCGCACCGTGAGGACCTGGCGAGGATCGCCACCCCGATGACGCGCGGCGCGCGCTGGACGGCCGCTGCGCTGTTCTTCGCGCTCCTCGTGGAGATCCCCTTCGGGATCGTTCCCTGGATCGCCGCTTCGCTCCTCCTCCTGGCGGCCGTGGCTCATCGGCGCACGGCGCCGTTCTACCTCGGTGCGCTGACGCTCACGCCCCTCGTGTGGGTGGAGGCGGATGTCGACGTGAACGCGCTCGTTGCGTGGGCCCCATATGACTGGACCACGACCTTCTACGCCTGGTGTCTGGTCGGTCTCGTCGTCCTGCTCGCGACACCCTTCATGAGACTCGGGTCGGTGATCGTGAAAGCGCTCGAGAGGCACACGCAGACCCTCTGGATGGGAAGTGCGCTCTGCTCGGTCGCGCTGGCGCTGATTGGCTCGGTCGTCGCGCTCGCGAGCGACCATGCCGCCGGGCACGAAGAATGGTCGACCTTCGTCTCTCGGGTCTCCGGCCCCGGAGCGCTCGCCTCGGAGCGAGCGCGGGTGGTGGCCTCTGCCGACACGCGCATCGAGATCCCAGCCCCGAGCCTCGTCGAACGCGCCTGGGTGGTCCATGTGGCACCCGCGGACGTGCAAGAGCTCGTCGCGGACGGCCGCACCCGTCCCTCCGAATCGCTGCCGCCGTTTCTTCGCAGGTGCCTCGTGCCGCGAGACGGGGCGGCCGTACTCGTCGAGATGCGAACGGGCTCCGGACTGATCCCGCTCCACGACTCCGAGCATCCCCGCGGCTGCGCGCTCGTCGGCGGTGAGCCGCTGCGAATGGCCACCGCCGGCCTCGATGGGCCGATCGGCGCGCCGCGGCGCGCAGGCTGGTCGATGCTGCTCGCGCTGCTGGTGGGCGCTGCCCTGCTCGCGCTCGCCGAGACGCGACGACGACGCGCGCGATGGATCGCACGGCTGCTCGAGGCGACCCCGATCCGCGATCTCGAGGGGGAGGCGAGCACCGCTCGGTTGGCCTCGGGCGAAGTGGTTCGCCTCGGCCGCAAAGAAGTGGTCTCGGCCATCCGGATCCTCGTGGATCCCGAGGGCGCCCACGTCCCAAGCGACACGTATCGCGCCGACCCGCGCACGAGAGCTGCCACCTGGCTCGCCATCGAGCAGCCCCAAGAGACCTTGGTGAACGCCATGCTCGTCCGCGCCGAGGCGGTGCACGCGCTCGCGGTGCTCTGCACGGTGTGGCTCGCCACCCCGGCCCTGACCGCGTGGTCACGAGGCTTCGTCGTGTCCGTCTGGTAGCGATGAGGTCGTACGAGATAGCGTTCGTGGCGGACGTCGTCTGCACGGGGCTCGTCATCGACGTGCCATTTCGCTGGCAGCGCTGGGCGCGTGCTCTCGGCCATGGACGAGCAGCCAGCCTGACTGTCTCCGCGACTGGCGTGGTCGTCGCTCGCCTCCTGCGCGTTCGACACATCTTGCGTCCAGTCCGAGATCTCATCTTCGTTGGGGATGAGTCTCATGAGGGCGTCGATGACCTCGGTGCGCGTCGCCACGTCAGCCGTTGGCTCTGGATTGTCCCAGAGCTCGGCCAGCGCGCTCTCAAGCGCGCAGCGTTGCTTCTTCTGCGGTCGGCCTCGTATCGCCGGTACGACGGCAAGAGTCGCTGCGCGCACGCAGCGGCATGAATTACGCGGAGGCTCGGCGCGATCCGAGTCAACTGGTCCACCAACCATGATTCATCGTACCTGCGGCGGACGAGTCGATCGCCTTCGGGCCAGCTCCCGGACCTGAGCACGAACCGCGCGTACGTGGCAGGCACACGCTGCGAGCTCGAGGTCCGACCGCTGACGAGTCGGCCTGCGGGGTGAGCACGCCGAAGCGCTGGCTGGCGAGTTCCGCTGTCCACGGAATTCGGACGGGGAGGTCGGCGCGCTGGTAGGCTCAGGGCTCCGTGCAGGACGTGCAGTTCCCCGCCCGCCTCGGGCGCTACGAGCTACTCGCGCGGATCGCGGCCGGTGGGATGGCCGAGGTCTTCGCGGGCCGCATCGTGGGCGACTCCGGCTTCGCGAAGCTCGTCGCCATCAAGATCATGCTCGAGGAGCTCCTCGCCGAGGAGCGCTTCGTCACGATGTTCGTGGACGAAGCGCGCGTGGCCGCGCACATCTCGGACCCGCACGTGGTCGGCATCCTCGACCTCGGCCGCACCGAGCGCGGCGTGCCGTACCTCGTGATGGACCTCGTGGTGGGCGCGTCGGTCTCGGGGATCCTCAAGGGCGACCCCGACCTCCAGCCCGCGCCGATGCCGCTGCCGCTCGCGATCGAGATCGCGGCCCAGGCCGCCGAGGGCTTGCACGCGGCCCACGAGGCGCGCGACGCGCTCGGGACGCCGCTCGAGATCGTGCACCGCGACGTCTCGCCGCAGAACATCCTGGTCGGCATCGATGGGCGCGTGCGCATCACCGACTTCGGCGTGGCGCGTGCGGTGGCGCGCCTCACGCGCACCGAGTCGGGCGAGGTGAAGGGCAAGGCCCGCTACTTCTCGCCGGAGCAGGCGCAGGGGCGGGCGGTCGATCGACGCTCCGACGTCTTCGCGCTGGGCATCGTCCTCTGGGAGATGCTCGCCCTCAAGCCGCTCTTCACGGGTCGCACGATGGCGGACGTGCTCAAGGCGGTGGTCTCTCAGCCCGTGCCGGACGTGCGCGAGCATCGGCCCGACGTGCCCGCGGAGATCGTGCAGGTGATCCGTCACGCGCTCGAGCGATCCGTCGAGGCGCGCGTGGCGACGGGCAGCGAGCTCGCGCGGGAGCTGAGGCAGGCGGCGGAGGCCGCGCACGTCCTCTTGCCGCGGGCGACGGCGATCGCGAGCTACGTGGAGACCCGCGCGGGGCAGGCGATCAAGGCGCTGACGAGCGAGATCCGCGAGCACAGCTCGATCTCCGTGGAGCTCCCGATCGCGATCGACGAGGAGGACACGGCGAGCCACCACGGCTTCAGCGAAGAGGAGCCGACCACCGTCGATCCGCTCTTCGTCGCGGGACTGAGCTCGGGGCGCACGCCGATGCTGAGCGCCCCATCGAGCCCAGCGGCGCCTGCGGCGCCTGCGAGCGCGCCCCGGATCTCGGCGCCGCCGCTCGCGGCCGAGCTCGCGGCGACCATCCCCGAGTCGCAGCCCGATCCGCGCATGGTGCAGGCCGTCGCCCAGGCGGTCGCGGCCATGAAGGCCGCTGCACCTTCGGCGGCGGCGCCACTGCCTCCTCCACCTCCGCCGGTCGCAGCCGAGAGACCGCACGCGCAGACGCTGCCGCTGGGCGCGATGGCGACCTTTCCTCCGGTCGTTCCGGGCGCGGAGGTGGCCGCTGCCCAGGCGAGCGCGCAGGGCACACAGAACGGACGGGGCGCGCAGGCCACACAGAACGGACAGGGCACACAGAGCGGCAGGGGCGCGCAGCCCGAGGCGCTCACGCGGTGTCCGCGCTGTCAGCGCGAGGTGCCGCTCGCGAGCCTCTCGTTCGCCGACGATGGCTCGCAGATCTGCAAGTCGTGCCACTCCGCGGCGGTGTCGGAGGACGGTGATCGCGGCGCGGTGCGGGCGATCGCGGGCATGGGCTACGGCGCCCTCTTCGTGGGCGTGCTGACGCTCTGCATGACGTGGATCCCGTTCCTGAACCTCGTCCCCGCGGTCTTGGCGATCGCGAGCGCCGGGGCCTTCTTCGTGAACGTCTCGCGGAGCCCCGATCACCGGCGCCGCATGGGCTGGCAGCTGCCCGTCGCGACGATCGCGGCGGCGATCGGCCTCGCGCTCGGACTGCTCGTGCCGATCACGTACCTGCTGGTGCTGCTCGGCGTCGCGGTCGCGCCGTAGCGCGGCGCGCCCACGCGTGCCCGACGTGCCATGCGACAGGGCTGCCGAGTTGACACCCCTCCGCGAACGCGGGGAGAGTGCCCGCAGCATGCCCGAGCCCTCAGCGTCGGAGCGCTACGAGGTCCTCCGCCCGCTCGGCGCGGGAGGCATGGGCGAGGTGCTCCTGGCTCGCCAGCACATGTCGGCGGGCGTCGTGCGCGTGGTGGTGCTCAAGACGATGCTGCCGCACATCGCGGGGAGCCGCGCCAACGTGGACATGTTCCTCCGCGAAGCGAAGCTCGCGTCGTCGCTCGCGCATCCGAACGTGGTCCGCATCTACGACGTGACCGAGCGCGAGGGACGACCTTGCATCGTGATGGAGTACCTGCGGGGCGCGGATCTCTCGCAGGTCCAGCGCGCGGCCATCAAGCGCGGCGACTGGCTGAGCGTGCCGGAGTCGCTCGCCGTCGTGGTGCAGGCGGCCGATGGCCTCGCGCACGCGCACCACCACGTCGACGACTTCGATCGGGCCCGATCGATCGTGCACAGGGACATCTCGCCGCAGAACCTCCACGTGGGTCGCGACGGTGTGGTGAAGGTGCTCGACTTCGGCATCGCGCGCGCGCACGACGACCCGCGGACGCAGACGGGGGTGCTCCGAGGAAAGCTCGCCTACATGGCGCCCGAGCAGGTCGACGGCGCCTCCGGCCGCGCGCCCGGGCCCGGGGTGGACCAGTTCGCGCTCGGCGTCGTGCTCTGGGAGCTGCTCACGCGTCGTCGTCTGTTCCATCGTCCGACGCCGCTCGAGACGCTCCGGGCCATCGGCACGCTCGCGGTCCCGGCACCGAGCGCGGTGCAGCCCTCGGTGCCGGCGGCGCTCGATGCGATCGTGCTCCGTATGCTGTCGCGCGATCCCGACGCGCGCTTCGCGAGCTGCGCCGAGGCCGCGCAGAAGCTCCGCGGCGTGCTCCGCGAAGCCTCGAGCAGCGACGAGGCCGAGCTCGCTTCGGGGGTCATCGCTCGCTTCTTGCGGGCCGATGTCCCCGTCGCGTCCGAGGTGCGCGCCGTGGGTGACACGGCCGACAAGACCCAGGTGAGCGCGGACCCGACGATGGAGCTCGCGGAGCTCGACGAGCTCGACGAGGCCTTCGCCGAGCTGCCCACGTACGTGCCCTCGCCGAGCCCGCAGGCGACGGCATCGGCGCCAGAGCGGCGCGTCCTCTGGCAGATCGCGCTCGCGGGCGTCGCGCTCTTCACGGGGGCTGGCCTCGCGGCGGCGTGGGCGTGGCAGACGACGGCGCCGCCGAGCACCGTGCTGGCGGAGCTGCCGCCGGTCTCGACGCTGCCCGAGCCCCCGCCGACACCGGCGGCGCCCGCGTCGATCGTGGTTCGCTTCGAAGGTCTGCCGGCGAGCGCGAGCGTGGAGGTCGATGGTCAGCCGCTACCGGACGCGACCTACGTCGGGCCGGGCGGGCCGACGCCGCGGCGCGTGCGCGTCCTCGACGGTGATCGCGTGGTCCTCACCACGGAGCGAGCGCTCTCGCGCGACGAGACCATCGCGCTCGAGCTCCCGAGCGCGCCGAGCGACTCCGCCGTGGCCACGCCTGCGGCGGGCTCTCGCGGGCCGAGGGGCCGTCGCGTGGGTGAGCGCGAGGGCGTCGCGCCCGGTCGGAGCGGCCTGGTGCGCGAGTACCCGGCGGAGTGAGCGGGCCCCCTCGGGTCAGAGACGAAGCACGCCTTGGTTTCCGGGCACGACGATCTCCGTCGTGCACGCGTCGGTGGCGCCGCAGAGCACGCCGGCCACCACTGCGCCGACGACGCCGAGCCCGCCCACCCCGACGATCGTCCAGAACCACCACTCGCGTGTCGCGTCGCCCTCGTCGCGCTCGAGCTGGATGCGCAGCGACAGCTCCTGACCGTCCGCCAGCGAGACGTCGCTGTGCCACGTGCGGAACCCAGTGAGCGAGGCCTCCACGACGTGTCCGCCCATCGAGAGGCGACGCTCGAGCGGTCCGCGGCCGACCTCGACGCCGTCGATGCGCAGGAGCGCCTCGGGCGGCACGGCCTCGGCGCGCAGCACGCCGTTGCGATCGAGCGGCGCGAGACGGAACGCGACCTCACGCGCGACGCCGCCCGCGAGCTCGAGCTCCTCGCGCACGGCGACGAAGCCCTCGAGCTCGACCTCGACGACACGCAGCCCTGCGGCGAGGCGCAGTGGACGCGCGAGCGGGCTCCGTCCGACGGGGCGTCCATCCACGCTCACGCTCGCGCCGTCGCGATCGACGACGAGGGTGACGGTCGCGATGCTGCGCTCGAGATCGGCGATCGCCTCTTCGGCCGCGAGGCGTCGCTCGGGCGAGGCGCGCGTCGCGTCGTGGAGGTAGCGACGGTAGACCTCGATCGCCTCGTCGTAGCGATGGAGCGCCGTGAGGCAGACCGCGACGTTGACGAGGACGCCGGGCACCGCCTGGAGCTCGTGGCTTCGGCGGAACTCCGCGAGCGCGGCCTCGAGGTCGCCCTCGTCGAAGAGCTCGACGCCGTGCACGAAGCGCTGGCGCGCGTCGTCGCTGACGGCAGCGGACGGCTCGCCGGGGCTGCGTCGCTGTGCGTGCACGGTCGTGGCGAGGCAGGCCCAGAGCGAGAGCGCGATGCACGTCCGAGCCATCCACGTTCGAGCCATACGCCTCCTTCAGCGCGCCGCGTCGATGCCGCAGCTCGCGGCGCAGGCGCGCGCCCGCGCACGCGTGAGATCGGCGCAGGGGATCGCGCCGATGCAGTCCGCCATGCAGGCCACCGCCTCCGTCGCGCTCCAGCACGAGAGGCCGACGTCCGCGCAGGTCACGGCCGTGCCGCAGCTGGCGAGGTGGTCGCAGCCGGCCCGACAGCGGGCCTCGAGCGCGCTCGCGTCGGTGCTCTCCGGCGCGTCGCTCGAGACGTTCACGTGCGCGTCGGCGGCGCTCGATCCGGCGTCGGAGCTCGCCGCGGACGCGTCTGGTTCGGGGCCCGCGTCCGCGCACACACCGCCGCCGTCGAGCCCCGTGTCGCCCAGGCAGGCGGCCGTGTCGAAGTCGGCGCAGGCGAGCGGCTCCGACATGCCTCGCGGTCGCTCGCCCGCAGCGAGCGCGGCCACGCACGCGGCCGTCGCCGCCTCCGCGTCGTGCACCGAGCGTACGAGGGGCGTCTGGTCCGTCTCCACGCAGCGACAGTCGTCGGCCCCGGCCGCGAGGCCGATGCACAGCACCGAGGCGCCCGCGGCGACGGGCGTGACGAGGTGGGTCCGGCGCACGACGTCGAGGCCGTCGCGTCGGCCCCAGACCGTCACCCACGTCGCCGTGCCCGTGCGTGGGACGAAGGTCAGCGTCGCCGGCAGCGTCGCGTCGTGCAGCTCGTCCACGGCCACGATCGCCGCCGTCGCGCCGCTCTGGCGGCTCGCACACGGCGCCAGCTCGCTCGCGGGGCGAGCCTCGATCACCACGCTGCTCAGCTCGGCGAGCGCCGAGGGCGCGACCACCACGAAGAGCTCGGGCTCGACCCTCTCGGTGCACGCGGCGACGAGCACATGGGGCAGCGCGAGCGTCAACGCGAGCGTGAGCGACCGCCAGCTCATGGGCACGCGCCGTTCGTCTCGCAGCCCGGGGTGGCGTTGCAGTCGTTCCAGCCCGCGGCACAGCCTCCGCCGCAGCCCGCGCCGGTGCACGCAAGCGTGTGGAGCGCGTTGCAGTCGTCGCCACAGCCGGTGCAGTCGGTCATCGTGCCGGCGGGCACTGCGCAGCCGATGCCGCGGCCCGCGCACGAGAGCCAGCCCGGCTCGCACGGGAAGCCGCAGCCGCCGGGGACGCTGACGATGTCACACATCGTGAGGTGCGCAGCGGCGCAGTTCTCGGCGCAGCCGTGGCACGCGCGCAGGCTACCGAGCGGCGTCTCGCAGCCAGGCGTGGCGTCGCAGTCGTCCCAGCCCGGGGCGCAGCCACCACCACAGCCAGACGGGGTGCACGCCAGCGTG
>JAIBCE010000297.1 GCA_019694315.1 Sandaracinaceae bacterium | reverse complement strand
CGCCGGCGCAGCCTCACCACCCGCCGGCGCAGCCTCACCACCCGCCGGCGCAGCCTCACCACCCGCCGGCGCAGCCTCACCACCCGCCGGCGCAGCCTCACCGCCCGCAGGCTCCTGCCCGAGCGTCAGGCCCCCGAGATCGATCGTCGTGCCCTGCCCCGCGCCGAGATCGAGCTGGAGTGGCTGCGGAGGCACGAGGCCCCCTTCGCCCTCGGCGGCCATGTCGGTCGCCGTCGTGTCGGTCTGCTCCGAAGCCTCGGCGGCCTCGCGCAGCTCGCGCTGATTCTCCTGCTCGATCTCGTGCTGCCGCGCACGCTCCTCGAGCGCTGCGTCGCTCGACGACGACATGTACGCGAGCACCGCCGAGAGCACCATGAACAGGGTCGCGCTCGCCGTGGTGGCGCGCGTCAGCACGTTCCCCGCGCCGGCGCCGCCGAAGACCGTCTGGCTGCTGCCACCAAAGGCATTGCCCATCCCGCCGCGGCCCTGCTGGAGCAGGACGACGAGGATGAGGAACGCGCAGACCAGCACGTAGATGGCGGAGATGACCCAGTAGAGCATGTCGAGGGATCCTTGAAGGGGGGCGGAAGCTAGAGCACCGAACCCCCAGGAATCAAATGGATTCGGGGCTCTTGGGGGAGTGGGGCCCCGACGAATTCACTTCGGCGGGGCGAGGGGACACGCGTCCCCTCGGAAAACGCAGACGAGAGCAGCGGCTCGAATGGATCGGTGCTCTAGTACGCCTCCAGAGAAACGCCAACCGGCCGCAGCACCCGGCGATTCCTGCCTCAGGCGGCGCGGATGATGGCGAGGAACTGGGCGGCGTCGAGCGACGCTCCGCCCACGAGCGCGCCGTCGATGTCGGCCTGCCCGAGCAGTGCGGCGGCGTTGTCGCCCTTCACGCTCCCGCCATACAGGATGCGGAGCCCGTCGGCGATCGCGTCGCCCGCCAGCGCGCGGACACGGTCGCGGATGGCGCGATGCACGTCCTCTGCGTCCTCGGCCTTGGCCACGCGGCCGGTGCCGATCGCCCACACCGGCTCGTAGGCGATCACCACCCGCTCGATCCCCACGAGATCCTTGGCGATCGCGTCGAGCTGGCCGAGCACCACGTCGAGGGTCTTGCCCGCCTCGCGCTCGCCGAGCGTCTCGCCCACACACGCGATCGGCACGAGGCCGCCACGCAGCGCCGCCTCGACCTTGCGGCGGACGCGCGCGTCGTCGTCGCCGAAGAACTGGCGCCGCTCGGAGTGCCCCACGATCACGTGGCTCGCCCCGACGTCCGCGAGCAGCGGTGCGCTCACCTCGCCCGTGAACGCACCCTTGTCGTCCCAGTGCACGTCTTGGCCCGCGAGGCCCACCCCCGTGCCGCGCACCACGGCCGCGACGCTCGAGAGCGCCGTGAACACGGGCGCGAGGACGACCTCGGCCCTCGTGCCGGCATCGACCCCGGCGACCACGGCCCGCGCGAGCGTGACCGAGGCCTCGAGGCCGTTGTGGAGCTTCCAGTTGCCCGCGATGAGAGGACGTCGAGCCATGCGCCACCTTCTTTGTCGTCACCAAGAACGGGATCGAACGAACGACGAGGGCCCGCCGAGCGTTCGGCGGACCCTCGCTTGCGAGACCGGCCTGCTCAGCCGCGGAGCGCTTCCACGCCCGGCAGCTTGCGACCCTCGATGAGCTCGAGCGACGCGCCGCCGCCCGTCGACACGTGCGAGAAGAGCGACGCGAGCCCCGCCTCCTGCACCGCGGCCACGCTGTCGCCGCCACCGACGATGGTGAACGCGCCGACCAACTCCGACAGCGCCTTGGCGACGCCCTGGGTGCCGCCCGCGAACGGCGCCTTCTCGAAGAGGCCCATCGGCCCGTTCCAGAACACGGTCTTGGCGCCCGCGCAGGCCTTGGTGGCCGCTGCGACCGAGCGAGGACCGATGTCGAGCGCCATGTCGGTGGCGCCGAGGGCCGTGACGTCGAGGACGCGACCGCTCGTCGCGTCGACGCTCTCGGCCGCGACCACGTCGTCCGGCAGGACGAGCGCGATCTTCTTCTCGTCCGCGCGAGTGAGGATCGTGCGAGCGAGCGCGAGCTTGTCCTCCTCGACGAGGCTCTTGCCCATCGTGAGGCCCTTGGCGGCGAGGAACGTGTTGGCCATCGCGCCGCCGATGATCAGCACGTCGACCTTGGTGAGGAGGGCGTCGAGGACGCCGATCTTGTCCGACACCTTCGCGCCGCCGAGGATGGCCACGAAGGGTCGCTCCGGCTCGCCGCGCACGCGGCCGAGCGCTGAGAGCTCCGCCTCGAGGAGCAGGCCCGCCGCGCGATCGCGATGCAGCTTGGCGAGGCCTGCGACCGACGCGTGCGCGCGGTGCGCAGCGCCGAACGCGTCGTTCACGTACGCGTCCGAGAGCTTCGCGAGCTCCCGGCAGAAGGCCTCGTCGTTCTTCTCTTCCTCCGGGTGGAAACGCAGGTTCTCGAGGCACGCGATCTGACCGTCCCGCAGATCGCCGACGACCTTCTTGGGGCCGTCACCGATGCAGTCGTCGGCGAGGATCACGTCGAGGCTCATCAGCTCGGCGAGCTTGTGGGCCGCGGGCTCCATCGAGTACTTCGCGTCGGGGCCGCCCTTGGGGCGACCGAGGTGCGAGGCGATCACCACCCGCGCGCCCTTGTCGAGGAGGAGCTTCAGCGTGGGGATCGCGGCGCGGATGCGCGTGTCGTCCGCGACGGTCTTGCCCTCGAGGGGCACGTTGAAGTCCACGCGCACGAAGACGCGTCGCCCCGCGACCTCGAGGTCGCGGACGCTCTGGATGCCATCGAGCATCGACATGGTCACTTCTCCGCGTGGGCGATGTGCGTCGCGAGGTCGACCATGCGGTGCGAGAAGCCCCACTCGTTGTCGTACCAGCTCTGCACCTCGACGAGGTCTCCGCCGACCACCGCCGTCTGCGCCGCGTCGACGATGGAGCTGCGCGGATCCCCGATGAAGTCGGACGACACGAGCGGAGCCTTCTCGAAGCCCATGATGCCCTTGAGCGCGCCGTTCGCGGCGGCCTCGAGGGCCGCGTTCACCTCGGCCACCGTGGTCTGCTTGCTCACGACCGCCGTCATGCAGGTGAGGGACACGTTCGGCGTGGGGACGCGGATCGACGTGCCGTCGAGCTTGCCCTTGAGCTCCGGGAGCACCAGGCCGATCGCCTTGGCTGCGCCCGTCGTCGACGGGATCATCGACATCGCCGCCGCTCGCGCGCGGCGCAGGTCCTTGTGAGGCAGGTCGAGGATGTTCTGGTCGTTCGTGTACGAGTGCACCGTGACCATGTGGCCCTTCACGATGCCGAAGCTCTCGTGCACCACCTTGGCGATCGGCGCGAGGCAGTTCGTCGTGCACGACGCGTTCGAGACGATGAAGTGCTTGGACGGGTCGTAGCTCGCGTGGTTGATGCCCATGCAGAACGTGCCGTCGATGTCCTTCTCGCCGGGCGCGCTGATGATCACGCGCTTGGCGCCTGCCGTGCGGTGCTTCTCGCCGCCGGCCTTGTCGCGGAACTTGCCCGTGCACTCCATGACCACGTCGACGCCGAGGTCCTTCCAGGGCAGCTCGGCCGGATCCTTCTTGGCGAAGATGGGGATGCGCTTTCCATCCACCACGATCGCGCCCTCGGCCTCTTCGACCGAGAAGCCCGCCTTGCGGTGGACCGAGTCGTAGGCGAGCAGGTGCGCGAGCGTCTTGGCGTCCGTGAGGTCGTTGATCGCGACGATCTCGAGGCCTGCCTTCTTCGCCTCGAAGATCACCCGCGTGACGCAACGTCCGATGCGGCCGAAGCCGTTGATCGCAATTCGAGCCATCGTCCTCTCCTCGTGTGGCGCGCGTCCTGCCGCGGCGCGCGCGGACTCTAGTCACCGCCCCCACCCCATACAAGGACCGCTTCACGTCGACGGAGGGCGCCAAGGTCCCCGCAGCGAACAGCGAGCGGAGACGGAACGCGCAGCAGACGGAACGCGCAGAGACGGAACGCGTGAAGGCACGACCGACAGGCCGTGCCTTCACCCGAGCGACCCGGACGAGGGTCGAAGTCTAGGGATCCACCCGCTCGAGGCTCACTCCTCGGCGGCCGCGTCGACGTTCTCGCGCAGGTCGGTCGAGACCAGCGAGAGCATCTCCGTGGCGAACGCCAGGATCTCGGAGCGGCTGTAGCCGCTGCTCTTGAGCTCACGGAACGTGGACTTCGCAAGGATGCGGAGCGCGCGCGGCTGGTTGGCAGCCTGGTTGGACACGGACGCGCTCGTCAGGGGCTCGCTCATCGGGTTCCTCCTGGCCGGCCCCATTACAGGACGCGTGCCACGGCCCCCTGAATTCGCGTTCTCCTTCGTTTTCCGCCTTTTGAGCCAACTTTCCTGTCGGCCGTCCGGCCGGTTTTCGAGACTTCGCGCAGTGCCGTTCGCGGCGGTGCGTAATGTCCTTCGCAGGGGGTGGTCAGAAGATGCGTTCGGGGACGTGGAGGATGTCGCCCGCGCGGACCGTCACGTCGGGTTCCTGCCCATTCGAGATGCGGTCGACAGGCACGCTGAAGGTGCGCAGCTGTCCATCCACTCGCCGCGTGAGGAGCGTTCCGTCGCGGTTCGCGAGGGCCGTGAAGCCGCCAGCGAGCGACACCGCCTCCACCACCCCCATGCGATTGCGGATCGGATAGCTGCCAGGCTCTCGCACGGCCCCGATCACCGACACCCGCCGCGAGTTGTACTCCTGGACGCGCACGCTCACGTGCGGGGCGACGAGGAACTGCCCCTCCCGCAGGCGCTCGCTGATGCGGTCCGCGATGGCGTTCGGGTCGAGCCCGGCCACCTCGACGCGACCGATGAGCGGCACGTCGATGGTGCCGTCGGTCTCGACGCGGTACTCGGCCGTGAGGTCGTCTTCGTTGTAGACGCGCAGCTCGAAGATGTCGCCCGGACCGACCACCGAGTCCTCGGCCTGCTCCTCGCCGCGAGGCGCGTGGTAGCGGGGCGCCGTGGGCCCGCACGCCGCAGAGGAGGCCAGCGCCGCGAGGAGGAGCGCGACGAGCACGGGAAAGCGGCGGGCGATGACCATCGAGCCCGATAGGTGACACGCGGGGTCCCGAACGTTCAAGGGAACGAGCGCGATTGGCCGGGAGCGATGGGCCTGGGCGAGCGAGAACGCGGCGCGCAGGCGTTGCCTGGAGGGCGCTCACTCCGAGCGATCGCGGGGATCGCCCATGCCGCACTCGGTCATGAGCGTGGGCGGGATGCGATAGCCCCCGAGCTCGAGCGTGGCCTCCAGCGGATCGACCACACGGGCCGCGAGCGCGCGATCGAAGGTCTCCTCGGCGCGCGCGCAGTCGCCGCGTGCCGCGAGGAGCTCGGCCTCCATCTCGAGCAGCGCTGGGGATGCGACGCCGAGGTGTGCGGCCTCGGTCGCGTAGGCCTCTGCGCGCTCGAGATCCTCGCGACGCCGCGCTTGCCATGCGAGCGCGAGCGTGGCGCCCCCGTCCCACGGATCGACCCTGCGGCGCCGCCAGCGCTCGCCGTCGCTCGCGAGCTCGGCCTCCGAGGCTGGCAGCGACGTGAGCTGCCACGCGAGCCACGTGCCCACGATCATCGACGCAGCCACACCGAGCCCCACGAGCAGGCCCATGCGTGTGCGCGGGGGCGCGGGACGAGGGCCGGGCTCGCGCCCGCACGCGGCGAGCCGATCGAACAGATCCGGATGCACACGCTTGCGTCCCGTCACGATGGGCGCGAGCGCGTCGCCGTGGAGCTTCTCGAGCGCACGAGCGAGCGCGTCGGCGCCTACGTGCTCGCGTGCGTGCGCGTCCGCCCGCTCCTCCATGCGTCGTGCGAGGCGCATCACGGCCAGGAGGACGAGGAGCCCGAGGAGCGCGAGGGTGACGAGCGCGAGGAGCTGCTCGGTCTCGGACGCGCCAGCCGCCCAGAGCAGCGTCGGGCCGAGCGTGAGCCCCACCACCAGGACGACGGCCGTGCCCACGCGCGCGAGGCCCACCCACGGCGTCTCCGAGAGATGCCCTGCCTCGTGCGCGAGCACCGCGTCGAGCTCGTCTTCCTCGAGGATCTCGGTGATCCGATCGGTCACCACCATCGTACGCGCCCAGGGAATCGCGGCGGCGTTCGCGAAGGGAACGCTGCCCGTGGGCAGACGCCACACCGAGGCCAGGCGAACCCCCTCACGACGCGCCGCGTTCTGCGCGAGCGCCACGATGCGGGCCGAGGGCCGGCGCACCGCGCCCGTCACGATCAGCGCCGCGAGCCCGCCATAGGCCACGCCGAGCGCCACGATCGCGACGGCGCCGAGCAGCACGCCCCACTGCACAGCGCCCGCTGCATCGAGCAGCGGCAGCGCGCTGGCGACATGAATGAGCGCAACCGGTCCGAGGAGGTAGGTGCCCATGCGCAGGCGCAGCAGGGCCACGTCTCGGATCGCCTCGCGTCCGCTCGCGCCGCGGCCCGAGTGCTCCCGCTCGACGAGCCGTCCGATGCCGCCCCCCACGAACGCCACGAGCGTGGTGAGCGCCGCGAAGAGCTCCGTCCACACAGCGCTCGGGCTGTGCACCCACGCGGGCCCGAGCGCCGTGGAGCCAGCGATCCACGCGAGCTGCAGCTGGACCACGCCGACCACCATCGCGGCGGTGCGAAACGGGGCCAAGCGCGCCGCCAGCGCGTGTGGCTCCTCGCTCGCAGGTGCGCGCGCGATCGCGAGCAACGCCAAGATCCGCGCGCTCGCGATCGGCACGAGGAGCGCGAGCAGCAGCGTGACGAGCGGACGCGCCAGCGCCTCCTCGAGCGGCCACGGATAGAGCGCGTCGAGCAGCGCGCGCATCTCAGTCCGCGAGCTCGAGGATCACGGGCGCATGATCCGAGGGTTGCTTGCCCTTGCGCTCGTCGCGATCGATGCGCACGTCGCGCACCCGCGCGCGCAGCGGCTCGGTCACGTCGAGGTGATCGATGCGGAGGCCGTCGTTCTTGGGGAACCCGAGCATGCGGTAGTCCCACCACGAGAAGAGGCCCGGCTGATCGTTCACGAGGCGAAGCGAGTCGAGGAGGCCCCAGCTGCGGAGCTCGCGGAGAGCCTCGCGCACCTCGTCCGAGAAGAGCACCGTGTCCTTCCAGACCGCCGGGTTCTTCGTGTCGCGCTCGTCCGGCGCGACGTTGAAGTCACCCGCGAGCACGAGCGGCATCGACGGCGAGAAGTCGCGCGCGAGCATCGCCCGAAGGCGCTTCATCCACGCGAGCTTGTAGCGGTACTTGTCGGAGCCGAGCTCGCCTCCGTTGGGAAAGTAGGCCGAGATCACACGGAGGCCGCGGATCACGCCCGAGATCAGGCGCGCCTGGGGATCCTCGACGTCGTCGCCCATGCCGGCGCGCACGTCCGCGAGCGGCTCGCGAGACAGGATCGCCACGCCGTTGTAGGTGCGCTGCCCGAGGATGGCGGCGTGATAGCCGGCGGCTCGCACCTCGACATGTGGAAAGCCCGAGTCCTCGACCTTGAGCTCTTGCAGGCAGAGCACGTCGGGCCGGTGCCGCGTGAGGAACGCGAGCAGGCGATCGTGTCGCGCTCGGATCGAGTTCACGTTCCAGGTGGCGATACGCATGCGCGCGAGCGGTGTAGCACGGCGGCCTGCGCGGTCCGGGCGCAGCTCAGGGGCGTGGGCCGACGCCGGCGATCGGGGCGCTCTCGACCACATCGGCGCCCGTGAATTGCCCCGGTCGCGAGCTCGAGATGTCGGCGGCGCCGCCGCCCCAGTAGTTGCCGCTCACGTCTGCCGTGATCCCTGCACCGTCTCCGATGTCGAGGATGCCGTTCGCGACGTCGATGAGGTGGTTGCCGTGGATCTGCGCGTCGGACTCCGCGATCATGATCGGGTACGAGGCTCCATCGAGGATCGAGTTCGTGATCTCGATGGGCGCCGTCGCGCGGTTGATGTGGATCGGGCAGTGGCAGCCCGTGAGGTGCACGTGATCGAGCATGGCGCCGCCGCCCGACCAGTCGGTGCAGTCGGGGCCCGAGACGGGATGCTCGAGATCGAGCGTCACGTCGGTCATCGCGAGCACGCCCCCCGTGATGCCGTTCGTGCTCCCGCCGAGGATCGTCGCCGAGGTGAAGGTCGCGCCGTTGGCCAGCTGGAAGGCCTGCATCGAGGCCTCGATGCCGCCGTGATCGACCGAGATGATCGAGCCCGCACGGCCCTCGATCGCGCGCGTCGCGTCGCGCACCGTGGTGTGCATGAGCGTCGCCGTGCCGTCGATCACGAGGCCAGTCCAGCGCGCGTCGGCGAGGCCACCGAACGTGATGGGACCAGCGCTCGTGCCCTCGGCGAGCAGGGTCCCTTCCACCTGGATCGCCGCAGCGGCGCTCACGCGCACGTCGCTGCCCGCGCAGATCGTGACGGTCTGGCCGGCCGCGATGTGCACGGTGCCATCGACGATCACCGAGCCGCACCACGCGCCGCTCGCCTCGCCCGCCGCGACGTGCGTGGTGCCGGTGGGCACGAACGCATCGGGCGACGCGAAGGCGTCAGCAGCAGCGAACGCATCGATGACGATCGCCGCGTCGTGCGACGTCGCGGCGTCGGCGCGCGACCCCGCGTCGTCCGTGGGCGCGGGGCTCGGACCGCACGCCGTGACGGCGAGGCCCGAGCCGAGGATCCAGAGCGCGGAGCGAAGCTGAAAACGCATCGCGCGCAGGATGCCATGGCACCGCTGCGCGCGACGTCCCCGAACAGGAACGCGTTCGAGCCGGCTCAGGAGACCTGGTCCCAGCTCCCCTTGATCGCGCGGAAGTCCTCGATCGCGCCCTCGGTGAGGTCGAGCGCGCCGCCCTCCATGAGCTTCTCGTGCACGGCCTTGGGCGAGCGATCGCCCCACGCGCGCGGCACGTCGAGCCGGATGTTGAGCGGGATGCCGGCGAGGATGCCCTGCTCCTCGAGCGCCCAGAGGATCTCGGCCGCGAGGAATTGTCCTGCGACCTTGCGCGTGGTGCGTCCGAGGTGCGCGGCGAGCGGGAAGAGATCGTAGACCGCGCAGGTCTCGGGCGAGCGCTGGAGCTTCTCGCGCAGGGCCGTGAACGCGCGCGGCGGCACGGAGAGCTCCACGAGATCCATCCCCGCGATCGCCTTGCCTCCGACGGCCTTCTGCGCGCGCTCCCACGCATCGGCGTGGCTCAGGGTGATCGCCGCGACGCGGGCGTTCGCGTCGTGGATCGCGGTGAGCACGATGTACGGGCGCGGATCGGCGCCGCGCGCCGGAAGATCCTCGTGTGGCTCCTCCACGTGGCGATCGTCGTGACGCTCCTCGGCGTGGCGCTCTTCGCGCGCGCCGGCGTCGTGCGCGCCCTCGTCGTGCGTCGCTTCGGCGACCGGCGTCGTCGCGTCGGAGGGGGCGGATTCGGTGTTCGTCGATTCGTCGGACATGGAGTGCTCTCTCGCAACCCCACGGGCTCGGGGCCCGTCGGGGGCGCAGACGGTGCCGCAGAACCTCGCGCGACGCAACGCCGTCGCATGTTGATCGCGCCCGAGTTTGCGCTACGTGGCGCGCGCCCATGGACATCGTGATCCTCCAAGCGTCTGCCTACGAGCTCCCGACCTCGCGCCGCGTCGGCGTGATCGCGCACGACGGCACCACCGATCTGCGCATCTGGCCGGGCCCCGGCCCCGACAAGGACCTCGCGTTCGCGTACGGGCCGCCCGAGCTCGCACGCCTCCTCGACACCGAGCGACAGCGCGCCGGCGGGCAAGCCCCGCTCGGCTCCGTGATCCGCCTCCACCCCGGCAAGCTCCACTGCGACTTCCTGTTGTGGCTTGCGACGCGGCCCCCCGAGCAGGCCGGCATCCAGGCGCCTGCGCCGACGAAGGAGGTCCTCGAGACCTCCGTGCGGGCGGTGCTCGACTTCGTCGCGACCCGAAACGTCATCCGCGTGGCCTTCCCCGCCCTCGGCGCCGGTCCCTCGGCGATCGGTGACGCGGAGCGCATCGCCATCATCGCGCGGGCCTGCAGCGCGCACTACGAGGACTGTCTCGCGAACGGCCGCCCCAACACCATCGAAGAGGTGCTCGTCT
>JAIBCE010000296.1 GCA_019694315.1 Sandaracinaceae bacterium | reverse complement strand
CGAGCACCGTGCCGCCAGCGTCGATCGCCCGCGCCACGAGGAGCGCCTCGCGAAGCCGTCCGTTCGTCGCGATCGCCTCGACGAGATCCACGTCGAGGCGAACGCCGGGCGCACCGAGGAGCGCATCCCCGCGCGCGCGAAGCGTCGCGAGCAGCGGCTCGGCCCGCGCCCCTTCTTCGCCCCCGCGCGCCGTGACCAGCTCGAGGAGCTCCACGGCGGCGCGCGGCTGACCGAACGCGGCGAGCGCTCGCGCGATCAGGTCGAAGGAAGGGATCGCCCGCGGCATCGGAAGCGACGAGGCTACCACGGTCGCCTCGCGCGAGAGGCCGCGTTTCGGTCTCAGCTCGGGGGCGCGATCGGCCGGAACCAGCGCACGAGCAGCCACACGTCCACGAGCACGAACAGCACGCAGAAGAGACTCAGCGCGAGCGCCCACCACGCCGTCGGCGGGCTCTCGTCGACGAGGAGCACGTACGACTCCGTGGTCACGGGTGCGCTCAGCTCGTGGCTGAAGAAGCTGCGCACGCCGTCGAGGCGGCCTCCCATCTCGCCGAACGTCACCAGGCGCCCGCTGTAGGTGGCACGGGGCGAGGCCATGGCCGCCTCGGGCATGTGCACGAACACCGTGCGCTGGCCCGCGAGCGGGAACACCACGAAGGTCTCGCCGCTCAGCAGGCGCCGGTAGCGCACGACCTGCGACGCCATCGGTGTGCCCTCGACCTGCACGAAGGAGTTCGAGGCCAGCGTCGCCGGCGCGAGCTCGGCGGCGTTGCCCACGTCGCTCACGGCCGAGCTCGCGAAGAAGTAGGCCACGTCGTGTCGGAGCGCGCTCGTCAGCCCGAGCGCCACCACCACCGCGAGGGCCATCACCGCCATCGTCGCGATGCGGCGGCCCTCGGGCGGCGCAGGGAGCGCCAAGAGCTCGGGATCGACCTCGTCGGCGACCACGGGCGCGGGCTGGAGCGGCTCCTTGATGGATGCGTCGTTCACCACGAACCTTCCGACAACGACCTACCAGAGAAGGTTCCGCGCCTCGAGCGCGGTCCCTTCCCTCCGTACGTCAGACCCGCTCCACGATGACGGCCACGGCCTCGCCGCCGCCGATGCAGAGCGTCGCAAGTCCCCGCTTCTTCTGGAGATCTCGGAGCGCGTGCACCAGCGTGGTGAGGATGCGGGCGCCGCTCGCGCCGATCGGGTGGCCCAGGGCGATCGCCCCGCCCCGCACGTTGACCGACGCCGGATCGAGGCCCAGCTCCCGGGTGGTGACCATCGAGACCACCGCGAAGGCCTCGTTGATCTCGTAGAGGTCGATGTCCTTGGGGCTCAGGCCCGTGCGCGCGCAGGCCGCCTGGACCGCACCGACGGGGGCCGTCGTGAACCACTCCGGCGCCTGGGCGTGGCCGCCGTAGCCGACGATCCGCGCGAGCGGAGTGAGGTTGCGCTGCTTCACCACGTCGCCCGAGGCGAGGACGAGCGCCGCGGCGCCGTCGTCGATCTTCGAGGCGTTCGCAGCGGTGATGGTGCCGGCCTTGTCGAACGCGGGGCGGAGCGAGGTGATCTTGTCGAACTTCACGCGCTTGGGCTCTTCGTCCTCCGAGACCACCGTCTTTCCGGCCTTGCTCTCGAGCGTGACGGGCGCCATCTCGGCGTCGAAGGCCTTGGCCTCCTGGGCGGCCAGCGCCTTCTTGTACGAAGAGATCGCGTGCTCGTCCTGCGCCTCGCGCGTGAAGCCCTTCTCTCGCGCGCACAGCTCGCCGGCGTTGCCCATGTGCCAGTCGTTGTACGGGTCCCAGAGGCCGTCGTGGATCATCGAGTCCACGACCTTGCCGTGGCCCATGCGGAAGCCGTTGCGGGCCTGCGGAAGGAGATACGGCGCCTGGCTCATCGACTCCATGCCGCCCGCCACGATCACGCTCGCGTCACCGAGGAGGATTGCCTTGGCGCCGAGGATCACCGACTGGAGGCCCGAGCCGCAGACCTTGCCCACGGTGGTGGCGGGCACCCGGTCGGGAATGCCTGCGGCGCGGGCCGCCTGGCGCGCGGGGGCCTGGCCCACACCCGCCGTGAGCACGTTGCCCATGTACACCTCGCCCACGTCGTCGGCGGAGAGGCCGGAGCGGCTCAGCGCGGCCGACATCGCGATCGTGCCGAGCTTGGGGGCCGCCAGATCCTGGAGCGCGCCCTGGAACGCGCCGATCGGGGTGCGCGCAGCGGCGCAGATGAAGACCTCTCGAGTGGACATGCTGGACCTCGTCTGGACGACGCTCGCTCGTGGAGGCGCCGATCGGCGTCACGATCGGCGTCGCGCTGGATCTCCCAGAGAACCCGGTGGCGTCAACCGCCGTCGCCGGCCGACGCCGCGTCGCTCGTGGCGCCTGCGTCGCTCGCGGTCGCTGCATCGGGTCGGGCCGCTGCATCCGGCGTGCTGACGCCCGCATCGGCGCCTGCCTCCGCGCACGAGAGGGCCGCATGCGGCGGACGCACCGCGAGGATCTCGATCTCCTCGACGAGGTAGAGGCTCGAGGTCCGCTCGCACGACATGCCCGTGCACATCGGCGGCGGATCTCCGCGGCGCAGGCCACCCGTCACGAGGACGGTCCCTCCGCGAAGGAGCACCGCCGCGTGGCCGAGGCGCGGCACCCGCAGCGAGGGCAACGCGCGGATGGGCGGGCTCGCGTCGAGATCGACGACGTAGGCCGAGTCGAGCGGCTGGAGCTGTGAGCTGGTGCGCGTCGAGCCGCCCACCACCACGACCGAGCTCCGCGCGGCGTCGGGCGCGCGATACGTGGTGGCCGTGTGGTAGATGCGCTCGCTCGTCTCGGCGCCCGTGATCGCGACCTCCGTGAGCGCGCTGCCACTGCTTGCGAGCTCGTACGCTCTCACGACCGGGCCCGTGGCGGGCCCGACCGACGCGCCGGTGAGCCCCAGGCCGCCCACGAAGAGCACGGTGTCCGAGTCGATGACGCTCGCCGTGTGGAGCGCGCTGATCGCGAGCGATGCGGGGAGCGTCACCGGCAAGAGGGTCCCCGATGGGCTCAGCACGAGCGCGCGCCCCGTGTCCTGCGCCGCGCCCATGTCGGCCACGTTGCCGCCATAGACGATGAAGCCGCGCGCCCCGAGGCCCGTGAGCGTCGCGCCGCGCCGCGCGCTCGGCAGCGCGGCGCCGGCGCTGATCGAATCGGACGCGGTGCCGAAGGAGGTGACGGTCTCCGCGGGCCCTGACGACGGGCCGACGAGCGCCGCGAACGAGTCGACGCCGTCGGTGGGAAGCGGCTCGCGCAGGCTCTCGACGACGGACGGGAGCGGGGTGTCCCGCTCGACGATCTCCATGGAGCGCGTGGCCGGGTCGTAGAGGATGTCGAGCACGTTCGCGAGCTCGGCGCCGTCGCTCACGTGCACGGGGTACTGGCTCGTCGAGGAGCTCGCGAAGGTGAGGCTCGAGGTGCCGGTGACGCCACCGAAGAGGCGCACGCGCTCGCGACCGTCAGGCACCGTGCGCTCGACCCAGCGCGCGTCGAACATCACGCGCGCGAGCCCTGCGCCATCGCCCCCCGTGATCGTGACGGGATACAGCTGCTGATCGTGCGCGTCCCACACGAGCACGCTGTGCTCAGCATCGACGAGCCCCGCCGTGGGCGTGCCCGCGATGAGGCTCAGGCCCGTGGCCGACCGCTCGAACGTGATGCCACCGATGAGGAGCGCATCGCCGTTCGAGAGCGCGACGGTCTGGTGGAACGCGCGGCGCAGCACCATCTCGGTGTCGGACACGGTCGGGCACGCCCAGCCGTCGGTCGGATAGAGCTGGAGGACCGTCGTCTCGCCACCGAGCGTGACGTTGTTCGCGTGGCCCGCAGCGATCACGCGCGAGGTCGCCTCGGAGAACGCGAGCACGTCCACGTCGTAGGTGGTCCCCACCGCGGCCCGCACGTCGAAGCGCAGGACGCCGCCGACGATCGGCACGACGAGCAGCGTCTGCCCCGGCTCCTCGGGCATCGGGTACGGCCCGCCGACAGGCGCCACCGAGACGCAGGTGCTCGGATGGTCGGACTCACAGACCCGTACCTCGACGCAGCCGAGCGTGGGCCGATCGCCGCCGCAGACGGGGACGCTCTCGAGGCGCAGCGCGCTATGACGTCCTTGATCGGGACAGCCGGCGATCAAGGGCAAGGAGAGGGCCGCGAGGGCGGCCGAAGAGCGAAGACGCATCGGGCGCGAAGCTACCACACCGCGCCCTTCCCCACCGACGTGGTCGACGCCACCCGGCGCGCAGCCGCCAGGCCGCGGGACGCAGCCCACGAACGAAGGCCAGTCCGACGAAAGGCGCCCAGCAAAAGGCCCCCCAGCCAAAGCGCCAGCGACGGGCCAAACGAAAAGGCCAAACGAAAAGGACCAAACGAAAACGCGCGCCGACCGAGATGGTGGGCGCGCGCTCGAGAGGGAAACCGTTGGGCGATACTGGAGTCGAAACGGGGTGACGCTGGAGAATCCAGCGAATCACGCGAATCGACGGAACCGCCGTCAATCACGGGCGATCGAAAAGGTCCGAGGAAACGACAAGTCGCGAACGTCGAGACGCAAACATGGGGCGATGCCCATGTTCCCGCGGACCCGATCACGCGCGCGCTCGCGATGCTCGAGCGCATCGCCGTGGACCTCGACCGCTCGGCCTTCGGCCGGAAGGCCGCGGAGCTACGCAGACTCGCCGAGCGCTGGCGCCACGCGGAGACGAGCAGCGCGAGCACCACAGGCGACTCCGCGCTCCATTCCGGGGCGCTGGCAACGAAGGGACGGAGACCATGACGAACACGAAGACGGTCAACGACACCGCGCACGCCCAGGCCGTGGGCCGAGATGCAGCCGATCGCTACCTCGCCGCGGCGCGGGCCCGCGGCACCCTGTCCGACGCATGCTTCGCGCCCGAGGTCGTGGGGCACGTGCGGGCGCTCTACCACCGCGACGGCGAGGAGCTGACGCCGAGCACTTACGCTGCGGTGCATGCGGCCCGGTGCGTCGATCTCGGGCTCGTCACGGCCGGCGCAGCGGTCGAGGCGTTCATCGCGGAGCACGAGCTCCTCGGGGACGCTGCGGCCTATCTCCGCGCGACGTGCGGCGATCACTCGGCCTTCGGCGTGAGGACGCCACGCGCGTCGCGCGAGCGGATGCTCGAATCGCTCGCGACTCACCGCGCGTGCGAGGCGCGGCGCGCAGCGTGACGCGTGAGCAATGGACTCCTCGGGAATCGAACCCGAGCACCAACGACGAGACGGCATCGATGGGAGCGCATCGTCGTTGGGCCACCAGCGGGAGCCCGTAAGTGCCCTGCGAGCGCTCCTCTCGCCTGCCGAGACCGTACGGGGCGAGGGGAGCGGGCGCGGAGGGCTTTCCGCACCGCCGGGTTGACGAGAGAACAAGCCGGCAGGAACCCGCATCCGCAGCCGGGTTGCCCCGGCCGAAGCTGTGTCAGAGCCCGAGATCGACGAGGGTCTCCTCGACGAACGGGATCGACGCACGCAGCGCCCGCGCGGTCGCGAGGGCCTCGCCGTAGCTGGCGCGCTGGCGGTCGGTGAGGAAGCGGTATGGCTGCCTCGAGAGTTCGCGCAGCGCCTTGCACGCGTCGCGTGCGGTTTGGATCTCGGTGGTGGGTGCGTTGCTCATCTTCGTTCCCTTCAAGCGGCCGGCACGAGGTCTTCGCGGGCCGCGTTGGACTCGTCGGTGAAGAACCCAACGAGGCGCGAGTGCACCTCGGACGCTACGGCGCCGGGGTCGGTCGCGCCGTTGACGACGATGTCGCCGACGTTGATCGTCTTGCTCGAGCGCGTGCTCGAGGAGGTCGAGGGTGCCGCCGTGACAGCGGCGCGCGTGGCCGTGGGGCCCGTGCTCGTGCCCGATCCGGACACGTTGATCCCCAGGAACCCGGAGATTCCCTCGATCGCGGAGCGGGCTTCGGCGATGCCACTCGTCACGCGCGCGAGGAAGGCGTCGAACGACGCACGCGCGCTGATCCACGCGCCGACGAGCGTCTCGGACACGACCCGCGCCAAGCGCACGGCGCCGGCAACGACGGCGAGGAGCCCAAGAAGAACCGCGCCGATCTGGACCACCCACGCGCCAAGCATCTCGCGCACGAGCTCGCCGCCGCCCTGGCCGCTCCACACGCTGAGCAGCTTCTCGAAGTCGCTCCGTAGCTGCTGAACGAGGCGCCCGACCGTCTCCATGATCGACTTCGCGCCCTCGATGCCGAGAAGCTCGGTGAGGAACTGGCCGACGACAGAATCGCCGCCCTCGAGGAACGTGAGGATGTCGTCGATCGCAAGGCCCAGGCCGAGCGCCGCTGCGGTCACGAGCCCGACGACGAGGGCCACCGGGCCCCACACACCGATCGTGCTGAGCGCCAACGCGCCGGCCGCAACCGCGGCGCCGGACATGATCGCGGTCAGGGCGATCAGCGCGACGCGCGCGAGGTTCACGCCTCGCGTCGCCTCCATGAAGTCGCTGCCCATCGCGACCACGCGATCGAGAAGGTCGGCCACGACGGGCAGGACGTGACCGGCGATGCGAACCGCCAGCGCTCGCGCCATCTCCGTGAGCTTCTCCTCGGCGTCTGCCGCGTCGCTCGCAGCGCCGACGAAGCCCTCGAGGTCGTCGCCGTACAGGCGCCGCACCTCTCGGCGCAAGGCCGCGACACCCTCCGAGCCCTGCTCGAAGAGGCCCGCGAGCTCCGCGCCTCGTCGCCCGAAGACGCGCGTGGCCATCGCGGCGCGCTGCGTGGGGTTCTGGATTCGACCGAGCGCGCCCACGAGGTCTTGCAGCACGTCGCCGCTCGAGCGCATTGCGCCATCCGCGCCGGTCACGCTCACGCCGAGTTGGGAGAACGTCTCGCGCGCGGCGCGATTGCCGGATGCGACGCGGTCCATGACGCCGGGCATTCGAGACAGCGTTGCGCGGAGGGCTTCGGCGCTCGTGCCCGACAGGCGCGCGACGTAGTCCCACTCGGCGAGCTCCGAGGCCGAGACGCCCGTGCGCGCCGCGGCGTCGCCGAGCTCGTCGCCCATGGCGATCAGCTCTTGCGTCACCGCCACCGCAGCGCCCGCTGCCGCAGCACCGATCGCGACCATGGTCTCGGCCGCGACGCTCGCCGCATCGCGCATCATGGTCTCGAAGGTGTCGAAGCCAGTCTCGTCGACTTCGAAGCCGAGCATCGCGACGAGCTCGCGAACGACGATCGATCCGCTCACTTGGGCCTCACGTGGACGACGACTGGCCCGCTCGTCGCGTCGAGGAGAACGATGGTCGCGGAGCCTTCGACCGGGAACGCGAGCGCCGAGCGGAGCCTCGTCGCGAAGGTCGGCGGCATCGCGGGCGTGAGGATGCGATCGGCGTCCTGGCGCCTCATGCGCTGAACGACCGTGCCTTCGCTGGCGCCGAGCGCGGCCGCGAACGGTCCAGTCGCGATGACTGCGACGTGGTCGCGTGCAAGGTCGCGCATCGCCTCTTCCGCGTGCAGCGCGAGGAGGTCGTTCCGCGCCTCGCGCGCGGCCGTGCGGCGATCGATCGCGCGCCGAGCGATCGCTCCGCGCCCGCCCTTGCTCACGCGACCCTCATCGACTGCGCGATCAGGGGCGCGGCGATGTTCATCGTGTCCGGATCCATCACTCCACCTTCACCTTCGATGCGGCAACCGACGCGACGGGCGTCGCGAGCAAGCTCGCAGGTGACGGGACGCCGGACGTACCGGTGCCCGCCGTGACGCCGACGTGCGTGTGCCCGTTGAAGCCATCGACGATCGTCTGTAGACGGTCGAGCACCGCGTCGGCCTTCGCCGCGTAGCTGCTCGCGCTGCGCCCGAGCTTGATCTCCGTCGAGGACATCGAGATCTGGATCCCTCCGTCCTTGCCGATCACGATGCCGCTCTGCGCCGCGGACGAGACGCCATCCGCGAACTTCCGCAGCGCGGTCCCAGCGCCGGGGATCGCGAAGCACCCGGACAGTCCGTGCCGCTCGCGGAGCTGCGGATCGCTCAGCGTGCCGCGTGCGCGCCACTGGCCGGTCGCGTGCTCGCTCGCGACGATGAGGACGTGGTCGCCCTCTTCGATGGGCATCGCGATCCCCCATCCTCCGGACGCCGGCCACACGACGGGCACGTCCGGGATGACCGGGAGCTCCTCTTGGAGCTCCCCGCCATCCATCTTGGCGAGATACCTGTACCCCATCGGCTTGGCGTCGACGCGCCAGCCGATGCCGTCACGGCTCACGCTCTCGACGCGAGCCGGAAAGGCGGTGTGCACGTCGAAGAGCGCGGCCTTGATGGCGTCGCGCACGAGCCGCGCGAGCGATGCGGATAGAGTCACGTTGGGTCGCCCGGCTTGAAGCGGTAGCGGTCGATGTCCGTTCGCAGCTCGGCGCGCGGCCCGCCAGCGTCGGTGCGCTGCGGCGTGGTCGGTGGCTCCTCGGGCATGAGGACCGCGCGCTCCGTCGGCGTGAGCGAATCGAGCCGGTCTTCGGACGGCCCTCCGGGTCGGCGGTAGGCGATTTCGTACGCGAAGCGCGTGCGGATGTAGAGCTGCGCGTTCGCGTCCCTGACGTCGAGCGCGTCGAGGCGCGCGATACGGGCGCGCGTGGCCACGTCGTTGCCGGCCTCGGAGGCGCGGATCGCAGCGCGCATGCACTCGACGTCGGAGGCCTCGAGCGACGCGGCGTCGAGCCGTGGCGCGATCTGGTAGGCCAAGGAGCGGATGAGCGGAAGGGCCATCTGGCTACCGTGATCGAGCGCCGCGCCGCGCGCTCGATTGTCTGACAACGTCTGACACGCGCCGCGTGTGCTCCTCGAGGCCGAGCTCGAGGAGCACACGCGCCGCCTCGCTCGTCGAGACTGTGATCGGAAGCGGTCCGCGCGAGAGCTCGCTCGCGACGCTCTCGATCTGGCGCTCGAGCTCGGCGTCGATTCGGATCGAAAGCACCGCCTCGAGCGCGGCGCGGCGCCGCTTCACGCGGCCTCGGGCGAGGCGTCGGCCGCGTCGGGCCAGCGCAGCTCGAGGAGGCGCGCGATCGATCCTTCGGGCTCGTCGAGGCTCGCAGCGCCGACGAAGAGGCAGCGCACGCGGCCGCCCGCGAGTGCATCGAGCTTGTCGAGTCCCGCCACCATCGCCCGCGCGAGGCCGAGCTCGTCCCATCGGAGCCGCTGCGCATAGGCGCGCGCGATGAACGGCGCGGGCAGGGCCGCGAAGATGAACCCGTGCTCCCATGCGCCGGGCCCGTCGAGGAACATCGTCGGGGTGACGCGTGCCGGATTGACACGGTGGTACGCACCGTCGGGCCCCTCGAAGTCGGCGTCGAAGTCGGCGTCGAGGCGCCGCGCCACGGCAGCGCCACGGCCGTTGCTCACCGCGGACGCGAGCGCGTGCCCGATGTACTGCGCCGCGGTCTCTCGGCGCGACCGCTGGCGCGTGCTCGTCAAGTGCAGCGCGAGGAGCGCGAGCCCACGGGCTCCGAGGGGTCCGCGGAGCTTCCCGAGCTCGATGCACACGCGCTCGTCGGCGAGCGCCAAGGCGAGCGTGGCCGGGAGCTCGTCGCCGACGAGACGCCCGCGCCCGACGAGGGCCTCGTGCTGACTGGTGCGCCGGTCCGCCTCGCGGGCCTTCGCGGTCTCGCGCTCGAGCTGCGCAGCGGCGGCGCGCGCCCGGACGGCGGCGCGGGGGCCCGCGGTGAGCGCGGCCAGGGCGGCGCGGTGCTCGTCGGTCGCGAAGGCGCCAACGTCGCGACCGCTCGCCAGGGCGACGATGGCCCGTTCGGCGCGCTCGAGGCGCTCGAGGAGGCCGGGGGTGGGGTCTTGGGTGTCGTTCTTGGCCATGGTGTCGTTCCTCAGTGCAGGTTCTTTGGGTTCTTCGGGTTCGCGGCCGGGGCATCCGGCTCGGGGTCGTGCGTGACGACGAACCGGGCGCGGGGCGCCTCGGGCGTCGGTGGCGGCGCGTGCGGCGCGCGGCGCGGCAGCGCATGCAGAACGGCGATGGCGCGGACGCGGTCCTTCGCGTCCGCCTTCTCGTCGCGGGCGATGCGTGACAACAGCCGCTGTTGGTCGGCATGGCCCGCGATGGCC
>JAIBCE010000295.1 GCA_019694315.1 Sandaracinaceae bacterium | reverse complement strand
CAGCCGCTCCGCCCCGCGCCGCCGCGCACGCCCCGCCTCGCGCCGCCGGGCCCGCCGCGCAGCGACCCGCAGCGCGCTCGAACGTGGTTCCGATCGGCGGCCGGCTCGGTGGCGCAGCAGCCCCGGCGCTCGAGGAGAGCGAGCTCGAGGAGAACGAGCCGACACGGGTCGGCGCCTTCGATCTCGCGGAGCTGGAGGCCAAGACCGTCGCGGCGGAGCGTGAGGCCAAGCGCGCGGCCGAGGCCGCGGAGGCCAAGCGGCACGAGGCCGAGGCCCGCCCGCCCACCGGCAAGACGGGCCTCAAGACGCCCACCGCGGCGCCACCCCCGAAGCGACCCAAGACGGGCAAGACCGCCCTCCCCGCGCCCATTGCGCACAAGCCGGCCCCTGCGCCCGCACCGCTGCCGGAGCCCGAGCACGATCTGCCGATCGACGAGCCGAGCTTCGCGGAAGTGCCCGCGGCGCTCGCAGCGCCTGCTGCGGTCGCGCCCGTGGTGTCGGCGCCCACGCCCGCCGCGTTCGTCCCCCCGGCCCCCGCGCCGGCCGTGGCCGCCGCGTCGGTGCCGCCTCGCGAAGAGCGACGCGGCGGCGGCGTGCCGATCCCTGCGATGATCGCGATCGCCGGCGCCACCGCGTTCGGCGCCGTCATGGCGTACATGATCGGCACCCGCTACCTCGGTCCGACGACCGTGACGCCCGCGGTCGCGACCGTGCAGCCGACCTCCGCGCCGCCCCCCACCACGGCCGCCGTCCCTCCCACGGCTCCCGTGACGGCGCCGCCCGAGACGACCGCGGCCGCTCCCCCTGCGACGACCGAGACGACCGCGGTCGCGCCGCCCGAGACCACGGCGACGGGTCGCCCACGCGCGGGCACTGGCACCCACCCGCCCCCGACGACGGCGGGCACCACGACGGCGCCGACAGGCGCCGGAGCGCAGGCTGCCACCAAGACCCCGCCCACGGGTCGCTTCGCCGACTTCGTGGACGACCCCGGCGGAGGCGGGCCCGCGACGATCGCCACGAGCGGACGCCGATCGCTCGCCGACGAGCCCGAGGGCTCGGGCGGCGGAGGCGGCACCACGCGATCGCAGCAAGAGCTCACCGCCGATCAGATCCGCGCCGTGATCACGCGCGAGCGCCCCGCGGTGAACCGCTGCTGGGAGTCGGAGCTCCGGCGCATCGGCCAGGCCGCCACGGTCCGCCTCGACGTCGATCTCACGATCGGCGGCTCCGGCACGGTGACCAGCGTGGCGACGCGCGGCCAGAGCGTCGGCACGCTCTCGGACTGCATCGAGCGCAACGTGCGCCGCTGGCGCTTCCCGCCGACGAGCGGCACCACGCAGACCTCGTTCCCGCTCGTGTTCAGCGGCACGGAGTGAGCTCCCGCCCGACCCGGAGCCGGCTCACTCGAAGCTGCGTGAGAGCGCGTCGGCGAGGGACGAGGCGGCCTCGATCTCCACGTCGGCGCGCTCCTCGCGCGTGAGCTGCGTGGCATTGCCCGCGGGCATCACCAGGCGACGGAAGCCGAGCTTCTTGGCCTCGAGCACACGCTGAGGTGCGCGTGGCACGGCGCGCAGCTCGCCCGCGAGACCGACCTCCCCGAAGACCACCAGATCCGAAGGAATCGCGCGATCGCGCAGCGAGCTGACGATGGCCACCGCGAGCGCGAGATCGGCCGCGCGCTCCTCGATGCGTGCACCACCCGCGACGCTCGCGAACACGTCGCGATCGAGCACGTGCACGTCGGCCTTCCGCTCGATCACCGCGAGGAGGATCGCGAGGCGGCTCGCCTCGATGCCGGCCGCGACGCGACGCGCCTGCCCATAGAGCGCGGGCGCCACGAGCGCCTGCACCTCGAGCAGCACGGGACGCGCGCCCTCCGAGATCGGCACCACCACCGAGCCCGACACACGTGCCGGCCGCTCGGCGAGGAAGTGCGCGCTCGGATCGGGCACCTCGCGCAGACCGTCGCGCACCATCTCGAACACCGCCATCTCCTGCGCCGGCCCGAAGCGGTTCTTCGAGGCGCGCACGATGCGGTGCGAGCTCGTCGCGTCACCCTCGAACGAGAGCACCGTGTCGACGAGGTGCTCGAGGATCTTGGGGCCCGCGAGCGCGCCGTCCTTGGTGACGTGGCCGATGAGGAAGAGCGCGATCCCCCGCCGCTTGGCGAGCTCGACGAGGCGCGCGGCGACCTCGCGCAGCTGACCCACGCTGCCCGCGGCCGACTCGAGCTCGCTCGAGCGCAGCGTCTGGATGGAGTCCACGACGACGACCTCGGGCTTGTCGTCGTCGATGGCCGCCTCGACCTCCTCGAGCTCCGTCGTGGCCTGGACGAGCACGCGCTCGACGCCCTCGGTGCCGAGGCGCTTGGCGCGGAGCGCGATCTGCGCGGCCGACTCCTCGCCCGACGCGTAGAGCACCGTGCGCCCGCGCGCGGCCATCCCCGCGAGCGCTTGCATGAGCAGCGTCGACTTGCCGATGCCGGGGTCGCCACCGAGGAGGACCACACCGCCCAGCACGGGCCCACCACCGAGCACGCGATCGAGCTCGTCGAGGCCCGTGTGGATGCGCTTGGCCGCGTCGGGCGCCACCTCGCCCAGCGGCGTCGGCTTGGTGCGATCGCCCGCGACGTTGCCCAGCGGCTTGCTCGAGCTCCGCGGCTCGAGGCGCTCCTCGGCCAGCGACTCCCACGCGCCACAGGTGGGGCATCGCCCCATCCAGCGGGGCGAGCTCGCGCCGCATGCCGTGCAGACGAATTGCGTTCGGAGGCGCTTGGACTGACCGAGGGACTTGCTCATGACGGGGCTCCTTCCTTCGAGGCTCGTGCTGTCGGCGTGGGCCCGCCGTCGTTGCGTTCTTTGTCGGTGACTCGTCGGTCGGAGCAGACGGTTCTATACTGACGTCGTGCGCACGTCCTCGTGGCTCCTCGCGGTCGTGGTCGTTCTCCTCGGGGGCGCGTCGAGCGCGCGCGTGCTCGCGCAGGCTCGCGACCTCGCCTCTCCGTGGGGCGCGCAGGCCGTGCCGCCCTCGAGCTCCGCGTCGATCGACGACGAGCTCGGGCCCGACGACGCGGCCGCCGACGAGGCCGCCGACGTGCGGGGCGCCGACGAGCTCGGTCCCCCGCCGAGCGGCGACGAGGTCGTGCCGCCGCCGCCCGGCAGCTATGGCGACGACGGCATGGGCCCCGTGCGCGTGGCGGAGCCTGGCGACCTGCCCCCGGAGTCGGCCGCGACGGGCGCGACTGGCTCCGCCGGCCCTCCGGCCGCGGTCGGATGGGTGCCCGCCGAGCCGGGCAGCTCGCTCCAGCTGCGCTCGAGCATCTCCACGCGCCTTCGCGCGCTCGACGCCGATCTGCAAGTCCTGGCGGCGCGAGGCGGCGGCAACATCGTCGACGGCATCCTCGCGATCGCGATGGGCGCCACGTCCGTGGGCATCGGCATCTTCATGGACGTGTCGGGCAGCTCGCCGAGCCCGAGCATCACGCCGTACCTCTACGTGTACGGCGGCTCGGGCATCGTGCGCGGCATCCTCGACTTCGCGTTCCTGCGCAACCCGTCCACGGTGGCGATCACCTACGCCCACATGCCCATGGGCGATCTCGCCGAGGTGCGCACGCGCCTTCGCTTCGGTGAGCGAGAGCTCGAGTCGCTCGCGCAGACGGCCGAGATCTCGCGCATCCTCGACGGCGCGCTGAGCATCGGCACCGGCCTCGCGGTGGTGCCTGTGTATCTGGGTCCGACGAACTTCACGTTCTCGAACGCGTTCGACTACTTCGTGCTCATCGGCGCGGCCGTGTCGGCCACCACGGGCGTGATCACGCTCTTCAGCGCGAACGAGGCCGAGCGTCGCTGGAGCGCGTACCGCGAGCTCCGCGAGCGCCTCCTCGCCACCGAGCAGGGCGCCGCCGACGAGCGAGAGATCGAGGCCGCCGCCGAGCAGCTCGAGGCCTTCGAGACCGCGCCCGCGAGCGCGGAATTCCATCCCGTGGTCGCAGCGAGCCAAGGCGGAGTCTTCGCTGGCGCGACTGGTACGTTCTGATCAGCCCACGTCGTCGAGGGTGCGATGCCTCGGCTGGCCACGAGAAGCTACTCGCGTGTCGACCGAAGCCTCTCGACGCGCGCGACGAGAACGGCGCGCAAGCGTGTCTCGTGGTGGTCGGGTCGCCGTGTCGCGCGCTTGATCGCCAGCGCGATCGATGGCCTCGATCGCCTCGATCAGCTGCACGCGGGCGGGCGCGCACTCGCCGAGCTCGAGCTCGAGCGCGTCGGCCAGGAGCAATCTGCTCCCCACGTCGTCGGGGTCTAGCGCCGAAGCCTCTTGGGCCAGTGCCTGGCGCCGTGCGCGATCGGTCGTCGCGACGGCCTCGGCGAGACGTCGATGAGACGATGGCTTCCCACGGGCCTCTGGGCCGAGGCGCATGCCTCGCACCGTGGCGAAGACCCCGACAGCGACACCGATGAGAAGGGCGGCCAGGGCGATCCCGGTGGCGCCGAGGGGACCGAGCGCGGTCGTCGAGAACAGCGCGCCGCCGCCGAGCGCGATGGCCACTGCCGCGAGCGCGGCGCTCGTCGCGACCAGCGGGAGAAAGCCCGCGGACATGGCGCGCGGTTCGTAGTACGGCAGCTCCGGGCTCCCATGGAGCAGGTTGTTGAGCAGGACGACCTTGGACCAGTACCAGGCGTCGCGGAGCGGCATCGACGCCGAGCGTACGCCCGAAGCGATCCGAGATCCTCGCGGGCGATCACGAGGCCGCGGGAGATCGCGGTCGTCGCCTCGCTCTTCCTCTCACCCCACCCAGCGGCGGCGGAGGATCCACTCCACGCCGAAGAGCACGAGGAGGGCGAGGACGGCGGGGGCGCTGGCGAAGGGGCGGCGGCGCACCACCTCGCGGACGCGGGAGCGCGAGGCGTCGAAGTCGGCGAGCGCGCCGGCCTCCTCGAGCGTCGTGAAGCGACCGCCGGTGCGCTCGGCGAGCGTGCGCAGCGTGGCCTCGGCCGGACGAGGATCCGCCAGCTCGTCGCCGCCGAGCTCCACCACGAAGACCTCCTCGGCGAGCTCACGCGGGTGCTCGATCACGCCCGCCGAGGGGCGGCTCGAGACCCGTCCATCGCTCGCGTCGCGTCGCTCCGCGATCACGCGGTAGCCGCCGGGCTCGGCGGGCGGCTCGACCTCCGCCGCGAGCTGCCCCGACGCGTCGGTGCGCGCCTCCACGCTGCGCACCTCGCGGCCCGCGGCGTCGAGCACGCGTAGCTGCATGTGCTCGTCGGCGAAGGGCTGGTAGCCGAGGTCGCGCAGCGTCGCCTCCACGCGCAGCGGCGCCTCGGGACCGTAGCGCTCGCGATCGGTCGTCACGCGCGCCGGATCGAGCAGCGGATCGCGCGCGAGCCAGCGCAGCGTGGTGTCCCAGAAGCGCTCGTAGGCCGTGGCGTCGCCCGTCTCGCCCGCGGTGGTCATGCCCCAGCGCCAGCTCGTGTCGGTCATGAGCGCGAGCACGCGGCCGCGCCCGAACGTGCACGTGGCGAGCACGGGCAGAGGCTGCGCGTCGTCGTCGCGGAGGCTCGGATGCTCGAGCACGCGCTGCCCGTGGTTCTGGAGGCGTGCGACCACGTTGAGGCCCTGGAGCGGCGCGAGCTCTCCCCACGCGAGCTCGTTCGCGCGCGCGTCCGACGCGAGCTGCACGAGGGGATGGAAGCGCGCCGCATCGGCGATGCGCGGATGGAACTCGTCGGTGGTGAGCGCGCGGCTCTCGGGCGTGCGCGCGGGCAGCACCTCGACCGGCAGCACCTCGCCCACCGGCGTCTCCGCGTAGCCCGCCTGCGAGAACGAGAGCGGCCCGCCGATCATCGCGAACGAGCCGCCGCGCTCCACATACTCGCGGATGCGCGGGAGGTAGACCTCCATCTGGTAGGGCGCGTAGTCGAAGTTCTGGAAGATGACGACGTCGAAGCTGCCGAGGTGCTCGTTGAAGAGCTCGTCGGTGGGGAACGGGATGAGCGCGAGATCCTCCGAGTCGGCCATCGTCATGTCGGCCGTGTTGCGGAGGATGAAGAACGAGATGAGATCGGTCGTGGGATCGCGCTTGAGGAACGAGCGCAGGAAGCGCTGATCCCAGCTCGGACGACCGGCCACGAGCAGCGCGCGGAGGTCGTCGCGCTGGACGCGCACGAGGAGCGCGCGCTCGTCGTTCTCGCGCACCATGTCGGCTGCCATGTGGGGCAACGCGAGGCGATAGAGCGCGCGACCGATCGCGGGCGGCGTGACCTCGAGCTCGACGTGCGCGGTGCCGTTCTCCGGCAGCTCCACGCGGAGCTCGCGCGCGAGCGTCTCGCCCTCGTAGAGCGAGAGCGCGACCACGTGGGCGGGCTGACCGTACGAGCGCAGCTCCGCGCGGATCCGCACCGGACGGCGGACGAAGCCCACGCGATCGTAGTCGACGTGGGCGATCGCGTCGTCGACGAGCGCGCTCGGATCGCCCACGAACACCGCGTGAACGCGCACGCCGCTCGCCTCGGCGCTCTCCACTGCGCCACCCGCGAGATCGGCGCCGTCCGACACCACCACCACCGCCGTGGCGTCCTCGGCGGCGTCCTCGATCGCCTCGCCGAGGCGCGCGTCGTCGTCGACGGCGACGAAGCTCGCTTCCGGCTCGTCGAACGAGCGCGCGCGCGCCGTGCGCCCGAAGGCCGCGAGCGACACGCCGCGCTCGCCTGCCTCGGTGCGCCAGCGCGGAAGGAGCGCTCGCGCACGCGCGATGCGAGCCTGGTCCTCCGCACGATCGGCGCCCACGCGCATGCTGCGCGACACGTCGAGCAGCACCGCGAGGCGACCCGGCTCGTCGTCGGAGCGCTCCTCGGTCCACGCGGGCTGCACGGCCACGAGCCACGCGCCGAGCGCGGTGAGCACGCGGAGAGCCGTGAGCCACACGCGCCGCGACGCGGGCACGCCCGCGAGCGCACGCAGCGAGAGCACCGCCGCGGCGCCGAGCGCGAGCGCGAGGACGAGGGCCGTGACGAGACCGCCGGGGACGTCGAGCGTGATCCCGCCCATCACTCGTCCACGTCGGGCACGCGACCACCGCTGCGGCGCCGCATGATGAACGGCGCGTGCACCTGATCGTCCTTGTAGTCGAGGCAGAGCGCGTAGAGCACGACGTTCACGCCGAGGCGGATCGCGCGCTCGCGCTGGAGATCGCCGCCGGGCTCCACCGGATACGTCCAGTTGCCGTAGACGTCGCGCGCCCACGCGCCGCCGAGATCGTGCGGGCTGAGGATCACGGCGGCGCGATCGTCGAGCACGATCGCGTCGAGGTGATCGGGCCCCGCGACGCGGCCGACCGGGCGATCGAGCAGGTAGAACGAGCGATAGACGGTGTGGCTCGCGGGCAGCGGTGCGATGGGCGTCTCGGGCAGCGCGCGCGCGAGCTCGCGGCGCACCGCGCCCCAGAAGCCGGTCGCGTCGCTGGCCGCCGACGCGTCGTCGACGAGCACCAGGCCGCCCAGCGTGACGAAGCGCCGGAGCCCCAGGATCTCGGCCTCGGAGAGCGCCGGGAAGGCCTCGTCTCCCGTCCAGTAGAGGAACGGTGTCGTGAAGATCGACGGGTCGTCGAGGCGCACCTCGCTCGGCTCGAGGCGCGCGTCGATCGAGGTGCGCTTGCGCAGCTCCCAGGCGAGCCGCCGCGGCGCGGTCTCGCGCGGGCGGTGGTGTCCGCCGTCGTAGCGGACGACGCGCACGTCGATCTCGCCGTCCTCGCCGATCGCCCTCGCCCAGCTCGGCGCGAGCGCCGTCACCACGAGCGCGCACGCGAGCGTGAGCGCGGTGCGAGTGATCCACGTGGGTTCGAGAGACACGCCGCGACCATAGCGCGTTCCGATCGAGGCCGAGCGCGCGCCCGCGGCCTCATGCTCGAGCCCGGCCCGCGCGCCCGGCCCGCGCCGCCTCGTCCGCGGGCGGCTCGTTCGTTACGCTGCGCGGCGATGTCTCGTGCTTCGTGTCCTCGGGTGAGCCTCCGCGTCGCGCTCGCGTGCGCGATGGGGATGTCGATCGGTTGCAGCGGCGGGGCCGAGGAGCCGCACGAGCGGCCACGCGCGAGCCACGACGAGCCGACGCCCACGACGGAGGGACCGCGCCAGGACGAGGCCCCGCCCGCCACCGCCGCGCGTCAGGACGTGCCGCTCGTGCGCGCCGAACGCGGGCTCATGAGCACCGTCTACCAGATCAGCGTCGTGGGCGACGACGAAGCAGCGGCACAGACCGCGATGGGACACGCGTTCGACGAGATCGAGCGGCTCGAGACCGTGCTCTCCGAGTGGCAGGAGGGCAGCGAGGTCTCGCGCGTCAACGCCGCCGCGGGCGGGGCGCCCGTGCACGTGGGGCCTGAGACCTTCGCGGTGCTCGAGGCGGGCCTGCGCATCTCGCAGGCCACCGACGGCGCCTTCGATCTCACGTGGGCCGCGCTCCGCGGGCTCTACCTCTTCCAGCGCGGCCAGGAGCGCGTGCCCACCGATGCCGAGATCGCGGAGCGACTGCCGCTCGTGGGCTATCGCGATCTCGTGATCGACGCGGGCGCGCAGACCGTGTCCTTGCGCAGAGCGGGCATGGCGATCGGCACGGGCGGCATCGCCAAGGGCTACGCGCTCGATCGTGCGGGCGAGCTCCTCATCCGCGAGGGCTATCCGAACTTCATGATCTTCGGCGGCGGGCAGGTGCAGCTCCACGGACGGCGCGGAGAGCGCCTCTGGCGCGTCGGCATCCAGCACCCGCGACGCGACGACTACGTGGCCTACTTCGACGCGACCGACGGCTCGATCTCCACCTCGGGCGACTACGAGCACTACTTCATCGACGATCAGGGCCGGCGCTGGCACCACATCATCGATCTGCGCACCGGCCGCCCCGCCGCGGACACCGTGCAGGTCACCGTGCTCGCGGCGCGCGGCGTGGACGCCGATGCGTACTCGACCGCGTGCTTCGTCATGGGCCCCGCGCGCTGCCTCGAAGTGCTCCCGACGCTCGAGGGACACCCCGAGGCGATCATCATCGATCGCGACCTGCGTGTTCACATGACGCCGGGCGCGCGAGAGCGCGTGACCTTCCGCGTGCCGCTCGACGACGGCCGCATTCCCCTCTGAGAGATGGAGAAAAAATCGCCCTCCGGGACGCCACGCGGCGGGGTTGCGCAGCAACCCCAGGAGCGCGCGAGAAAGCGAGGCTTGGGGAGCGTCGAGTGGGGGATTGGGGGGAGTTGCTCCCCCCTGCCGCGCCGAAGGCGCGAGAAACACTGAGGGAATTCCCGGACCCCATCGGGGTACTCTCTGCGGCGCGGGCGCTGGCTCGCACCACAGGGAGGCACGATGAAGGCGACGAACCTGCGCAACACGCGCGCGCTCTTGCTCGCGCTCGGCATGATCACCACCGCTTGTGGGAGCTCCTCCGAGACCCCGGCTCCGACGGCTGCGCCTGCGGCGCCGACGCCCGCCACGCCGAGCACGCCCACGCCCACGCCCACACCCACGCCTGCCGCGGCGAGCGCGTTCACCGGTGCGCGAGAGGACTTCCCCGCCGCGTGGGCGAGCCTGCCGGACGAGGCGACCGATGCCGCCGCCGAGATCGCCCGCGTGTCCGAGCTCGCGCACGTGACCGTGCGCTCGTACGCGTACCCGCATTTCACGACGAACGCGTCCGACCCGATGGCGGAGCTCGCCGTGCCGGTGTGGATCGTGGGCTCGGCAGAGGACGCGGGCACGCTCGCCGATGCGCTCGTGGCCGCCGATCGCGAGGGCTACCCATCGAGCGGCGCGTACGTGGTGCTGCCCACGGGCGTCTTGCGCATCGGGCAGAGCCGCGTGGCCGAGCTCACCGCGCACCTCGCGAGCCGCGGAGTGACGGTCGCGCGCGTGATCTGGCCCTTCGTCACGGCGGAGCCCGGCACCTTCCCGGCGAGCTGGGTCGCGGGCACCGACGAAGAAGATCGCTCGCTGCCCGAGGACGAGTCGGCCCGCTTCGGCGCGCCGCTGCAGCTCGTGGCGGTGCGCCACGGGTGTGGATCTCATCCTGAGCATCGCGTGAGGAGTTTCGCGGATCAGTCTGGAATCGCGGCTTGAAAGCACGGGGCAGAGCCGGCACCGTCGGGTTGTCGAGACTCGAGGAGGTTGCCCCGTGG
>JAIBCE010000294.1 GCA_019694315.1 Sandaracinaceae bacterium | reverse complement strand
AGCATCGAGCACCTCGAGCGCGCCCGCGGCGCCTACCGCAAGCTCGCGGCCGAGTGCGTGAAGGTCACGGCGACGGGCGGCATCCTCGTCACCTGCTCGTGCTCGGCGGCGATGGAGGCCGCCGACTTCGTGCGCACGGTGACGCTCGGCGCGCGCGACGCGAACGCGGATCTCACCTTCCTCGCGATGGGCGGTCAGGGCCCCGATCATCCCACGCCCGCGGCGTTTCCCGAGGGGCGCTATCTCAAGGCGGGCTTCTTCCGCGTGCTGCGCTGAGGTCGCGACATGGAGTCTCTCGAGGTCTTGCGCGCGCGCGTCGAGGTGCTGCTCTTCGACGTGGACGACACGGTGACGACCGACGGTCGCGTGGAGCCCGTGGCGATCGAGGCGCTCGAGGCGCTGCGCGCCGCGGGGATCCGCACCGTGGCCGTGACGGGCCGGCCGCTCGGCTGGGCGGAGGTGATCGCGTGGACGTGGCCCGTGGATCTCGCCGTAGGCGAGAACGGCGCGGGCTGGATGTGGCGTCACGGGCGCCACTTCGTGACGCGCTACTTCGAGGACGAGCCCACGCGGGTGGCGCAGCGCGTCGCGCTCGACGCGATCGCGCGCGAGATCGGGCGCGAGCTGCCCGCGCTCCCGCACGCGGGCGATCAGGCGCTCCGGCGCTGCGACGTGGCGTGGGACGTGGGCGAGACGTGGCACGCGCCCGAAGAGGACGTGGTTCGCGCGAGCGCGCTGATCCGCGCGGCTGGAATGCGCGCGCCGCGCTCGAGCGTCCACCTGCACGCGGTGCCCGGTCACTGGGACAAGGCGCGGGGCGCCGTGCGCGCGCTCGCGGATCGGTTCGGGCTCGGGCCGGAGGAGGCGCGACGGAGCTGCGCGTTCGTGGGCGACTCCGGCAACGACGCCGAGGCCTTCGCGTTCTTCGACACGAGCGTGGGCGTGGCCAACGTGCGCGAGCACCTCTCGCGCATCCCGACGCCGCCGCGCTACGTCACGCCGAGCCCCCGCGGGCGCGGCTTCGCCGAGCTCGCGCAGCGCCTGATCACCCACGCCCGAGGCATCGATGGCTGACTTCCGCGACAAGCGCATCTCGACACCGCTCGTGCTCGCCGCTTCGAGCGGGATGGTCGCGATCGGCCTCGTCGCGTTCTTCGGCGTACAGACGGCGCAGCGCATGGACGAAGAGACGGCGCAGCGACAGGAGCTCGCGGCGCTCGTGCTCGACGACCGCACGCCCGAGGCCGTCGCCGAGAGCTTCCTCGACGCATGGCGCCGTCGCGCGTGGGACGACGCCGCGCGCATCTCGGTGGGCGACGCACACGAGGGCGCGCTCCAGAAGAAGCAGCTCGATCTCGCGATGGATCCGACCGATCGCGCGATGGCGCGCGAGGTGTGGGAGCGTCTCGCGAGCGCGCCGCTCGACGTGGAATTCGCGGGCAGCGAGAACCTCGAGGGGGGCGCCGTCGCGATCTCGGGCGTCGCCTCGTACCGCTTCATGGGCTCGCCCTATCGTCGCGAGGTGCGCTGGGAGATCGTGCCCGCCGACGACGAGGGCGCCGAGGGAACGCTCTATCGCGTGCGCCGCATGGACAACGGCGCGGTGCTCAGCGACACGCCGCCGCTCCTCCGGGGGGCCGAATGAGCACCGAAGGGCACTCGCGCGACGCCCTGCGCTGGGCGACCGACGCGCACTACGAGGATGCGGAGCGCTACGACCGCACGTATCGCCTGCGGCGTCACGACGTGGCCTTCTATCGAGAGATGGCGGCCGAGCACGGCGGGCCGGTGCTCGAGCTCGGCGTGGGCACGGGTCGCGTGGCGCTGGCGCTCGCCCGCGACGGTCACGACGTGGTGGGCCTCGAGCGCATGGCGCCGATGCTCGCGAAGCTCCGCGCGCGCCTCGCCAAGGAGCCGGCGGAGGTGCGTGAGCGCGTGCGCCTCGTGCGTGGCGACATCCGACGCTTCTCGATGCCGGCCGCGTCGGCGGGGGGCACCGCTCGGAAGGCGATCGCGCGTTTTCCCTTGGTGATCGCGCCGTTCAACGTGCTCATGCACCTCTATCGACGCGAGGAGCTCGAGCAGATGCTCGCGTCCGTGCGCGCGCACCTCGCGCCGCGCGGCGTGTTCGTGCTCGACGTGCGCATGCCCGACATCCGCTCGTTCACCCGCGACCCCGAGCGCGCGTTCAAGTGCCCGCGGCTCAAGGATCCGACCGACGGCTCGCTCTGGGACACGGCAGAGATCTTCCAGTACGACGCGGTGACGCAGGTGCAGATGATCACGAGCACGTTCCGCGAGGTGGCCGAGCCGCACCGCGTCTACGTGAAGCCGCTCGCGCACCGACAGTTCTTCCCGCAGGAGCTCGAGCTGCTCCTCCACTACAACGGCTTCTCGATCCGTGAGCGCTGGGGCGACTTCGAGCGCGGTCCGCAGCACGTCGACTGCGAGACGCAGGTGATCGTGGCGGGTCTTCGACGAGCGACCGGCGGACGCAGGCGCACGACGCGTTGAATCTTCGTGAGACCATGGCGTCGCAAGGCGGCGCGTCGCGCGTCAGGCGAACGGACCGAGGAGACGACGATGCGAGGGTGGTGGCGATGAGAGCTCAGTGGTCGTGGCTCGTGGTGGCAGGTGTGGCGCTCGGGACGCCCGTCGCGCAGGCGCAGGACGCGCCGATCGGCATCGTCGCGCGCGACGTGCCGGGCGAGGCGGAGGCCGCCAATCGCGCTGCGCTGGCTCACCATCAGGCGCGCCGCTACGGCGAGAGCGAGGCGGGCTGGGCCGCGCTCGTGTCGGCTCACCCCGACTACGATCTCGCTCGCTTCAACCACGCTTGCGCGCTCGCGCGGCTGGGCCGCCTCGACGACGCGCGCGCGGAGCTGGTGGTGCTCCTCCACCACGACCTGCCGAGCTTCGAGGAGCGCCTCGCGACGGACGCGGACCTCGAGCCGCTGCGCGCCGATCCCGCGCTCGCCTCGCTCCGGACAGCGCTTCGTGCGCGCTACCTCGCCGTCGCCTCTGCGGGTCATCCGTCGGTGGTGGTCGGCGCGCAGACGCGGGTGTGCAGCAGCGCCTTCGATCGCATCGACGCGACCGTGCAGGCGGGCGTGTTCGATCGGCAGACGCAGCGCTTCGTGCCGATGGCGCCCCGCGCGCACGTGGCAGGGACGCGCGCCACGCCCTATGCGCTCGCCGCGGCGTACTTCGACCCCGGCGCCTCGCGCACGATGGGGATCACCGCGCTCTCGGCCAACGCCGACGTGCCGCGCCTCGAGCACGTCACGCTCGATGTCTGGAGCACCGAGCTCACGCGTCTGTCGCACACGAGCGTGCCGCGCTCGCCCTCGCGCCTCGACATCGCGTTCGCCGTGCAGCCGCCTCCGCCCACGGGCGGCCCTGCGAGCACGACGCTCTGGGCGGCGGTCTGCCAGATCGATGGTCGTGGCAACGCGACCGATGGCGCCGTGCAGCCCAGTGGCGCGCTCGGACCGCCTGGGATTCGCTGTGACGGGGGCGGTCTGAGCCCGCTCCTCTTGCGTGACGAGGGTTGGACGGTCGTGACGAATGCGCCCCAAGGCGCGACGTTCCGCGGCACGCAGCTGCGCTTCGCCAATGGGATCACGCTGGCACTGCCCGGGCACGGTCTGCCCGAGCACTCGGTGATCGTGTCGGGGGACTACGCGATCGTGCTCTCGATGCGGTGGCTCCTCGGCGAGAGTGACCTGCCGAGTCACCACGTCATCGATCGCGTTCATCTTCCGACGCAGCGGATCGAGCGCCTGTCCGAGGGCGCAGGTGCGGCGAGCCTCCGCGCGGGGACCGATGGCGCGCTCTATCTCGAGGCGCAGGGCGTCGTGCGTCGCTACGCGACGATCGAGGCGTCGAGCTTCGAGTCGCTCCCCACTTGGGTGCACCTCTCGCTCCCGGAGCCCAACGACTGCGGCTCGTGACGGCGATTCTGCTTCGCGGGTCGATCGGACCGACGAGGCACTCGCTCCCGAGCTCCGCGCACGGGAGGGCCGTCAGCGCTCCTGCGTCTTCTGGGCGTGGAGGCGCCAGTCGGTGTTCGGAGCGCCGGGATCGAATCGGGCCGGGTCGCGCGCGGCGATGACGTCGGCGATGGACCGCCACGACGCGGATTGGCTGGGGAGGCGCTTCAGAGGACCTCTGCCGTGTGCGGTGCCGTCGACGTGCTCGAATCGCCGCACGTCGAGGAGGACCTCGGCGCCCGCCAGTCCGAGCGCGCCCAGCATCCCTGCGGCCGGCGGAAAGAGGGTCTCGGGCGCGTCGGCCACGAGCGCGCGGAGCGCGAGCACGCTGGGCCAGTCGCTCACCATGCCCGTGATCGAGCGCATCGGTCGGAGATCGAGCGCCTCGCAACGAGCGGCGTCGGGGGCCGCGTCGCGGAGCGAGGGGGGGAGTCGACGCACGTCCTCGAGGTAGCGGCCACCGCTCGCGACCTTGGAGCCATAGGTGTAGCGCTGGATCGTCGCGGGCCAGCGCACGTCGTCTTCGCTCCCGAGGATGTCGCCCTGCACCACCTCGACGAGGATGCCCCAGTCGTCGCCCTTCTTCGCGCGCGCCGCGATCACGCGCATCGCATGGACCTCGAAGTGACCCGCGCGCGCGACGAGCGTGGGCCACGGCAGTCGATCCGAGATCGGCGTGCGGGCGGCCGCGTCGAGCACGGCGAGGATGGACGAGGCCTCGAGCGCGGTCTTCGCCGTGCCGACGGCGTCGCCGTTCGTGTCGAGGAGCTCCTTCGCGAGCGCAGCGCCGAGCTGTCTCCGCACCTGGCTCGGCGAGCGCTTGGCCAGCGCAGAGATCGCTCGCTTAGCGGAGGTGTCACCTGCTCTCGCGAGCGAACCGAGCGCCTTCCATGCCGGCGCTCCGTGCCGCGCGAGCCACTCCGACACGAAGCCGAGCCCATCGGGGTCGGGCTCGGGATCGCGCTCCACGCGCAGCACGGCGCGTGCTGCGTCCGGACCGATCGCGAGGAGGTGCGTGCCCACGAAGTAGAACGGGCCCATCGGCATGCTCGCGACGCTGGGGCCGTGCGCGTCGAGCATCGCCTCGAGCCACGGCAGCGCGTCGTCGCCATAGCGGATCACCGCGTCTTCGTTGTTCCAACCTCGGAGGAACGGAAACGCCCACTCGAGGCGCGCGCCCTCACGCGCGAGCTCGGGGCCGTCCTCGAGCGAGAGAAGCGCCGCCCAGAGCACGTCGCCGCGTGGTTCTGCTGGTGGCTCGCCGTCGCGCGTGAAGCGTGTGGAGCTCTTCACGATCGCGCGCGCCCTCTCGAGCGGCAGGTAGCCGCGCTCATCGAGGCTCACGCCGAGCTGGGCCGCGAGCTGTGGCAAGGGCAGAGACAGAATCGCGGGGCGCGCCTTCTTCGTGGCCATCGCTGCGAGAGTAGCTTCTCGTGGCGTACCCCGAAGCTTCGCGAGGCCAGCCCGATGCTTCGCGAGGCCAGCCCGATGGCTCGGTCGACCCGCGAGTTGCTCTCGTCTCTTGGCCGTTCGATCAGCTCACGTGGAGGCCGATCGTCAGCACGGGCTCGAGCGTGGCGGGGACGCCGTTGCCGAAGAGCCCCACGAGCACGCGTCCTTGCGCGCCGATATGCAGAGAGATCCTGGGATCGAGGGCGATCTCGAGCCCGCCCCCGAGCTCGCCGTGCATGCCGAGACCCCCGCAGTAATCGCCCACCAGACACCCGAAGTACAGACCAAAGCCTCCTGCGACCTCCACATAGGGCACCACACTGCCGGTCAAGAGCTCGGGATGAAAGCGGTAGTCCGTGGCGATTCCGATCCAATGCCCCGGCTCGCTCGAGTAGGGCGCGATCAGGACATGAATGGTCTCGGAGAGCCGCAGTCCCACCTCGTGGTGGGGATGGAACATCGTGTCGTAGCCGAGCTCGACGCCGCCGCCGCCGAACCAAGCGTCTCGGAAGGCCGTCATCACGCCGCCGTGCCCCGAGATCACGAACCGTCCTCGCGTGCGGAACATGTCCGTCGCGACGTCTTCGGCGCGGAGCTGGCTCGGGGTGACGAGGGACCAGCCGGCGAGCACGGGACCCACGAGCACGGCACCCGCGAGGACGGCACGAAAGCGAGGTGTGGGTCGCACGTGGCTCGATGAGCCCATCGACCTGGATGGTACCCGAGGTATCGGCAGAGGCCCGTTGCGAGGGGTCGCCCTGCTCACACGTCGCCCTTTGCGAGAGCGCCGGAGGGGCACCGTCGCACGATGTCGAGGAACGGAGAGGTCGGGGTAGCCTCTCTGCCCATGACGCACGTGGCGCGCGTGGGCGAGCTCGCTGCTCTCGGGACGGAGGCCGCGTTCTCCGAGCTCGTGGGGATCTTGCGAGGGTCGGGCGACGCCGAGACCAAGGAAGCCCGCGCGTTCTTCGCGCACGAGGTGCCGCCGGAGCAGCTCTTCGCGCTCCTCGGCGCGTCGCGAGCCTCCGAGGGCAGACCCTACACGGCCGAGAGCGAGCGACCCTTCGATCACCGCAGTCGGCTGGTGGTCGAGACGCTCTTGCTCCTCCTCGGTCAGAAGAAGCACGAGCCCGCGCGCGCGGTGCTCGTGGAGCTCCTCCGCCATCCAGTGCACGAGGTCCGCCTCTACGCGGTGCACGGGCTCGCTGCGTTCGACGACGACGCGGCCATCGAGGCGCTCTTCGGCGAGCTGCCACGGCTCACGAGCACACCGCGGAGCGTCGCGCTGCGGGCGATCCTCGGGCACGACGCCCGGCCTTCGATTCGGCTCGGTCCGCTCCTCGCGGACGACGCGATCGCGGCCGATCTCCTCTACGAGCTCTTCCGCGACGCGTACGGCTCGCCGAGCCGCGGAGAGCGCAACGGCTGGATCGATGATCCGGTGTTCGTGCGCCTCGCGGTGGTGAGCCTGCGAGCCTCTCAGGACTCACAGCGACGCTCGATGCTGCGGGAGCTCCTCGCCAAGGCCGATCGAACGCTCGTGGAGGCCGCCGAGCGCGAGCTCGGGCCAAAGAAGAGAAGGGCAGGCCCCGGGGCAGGTGTCGAGAAGCGCCGCGGCGCTACGAGCACCTCACGTGCAGCGCGGACGCGGCTCTTGGCGGAGGCTCGCGAGCAAGTCATGCCGCTCTGTGAAGCGCTCCCCGACGTGATCGAGGCGCTCCGCGCGCTCGGCTATCGGTTCGTGGCCGAGCCGCTCGCTCCGCCACCGCGTGGCATCGCCAAGGAGCTCGACGCGTTCGAGAAGGAGGTGGGCCCGCTGCCCGCGAGCGTGCGCGCGTTCTACGAGCGCGTCGGCAGCGTCGATCTTCGAGGGACCCACCCCGCGTGGCCGCGCACGGGCACGGTGCTGCTCGGGCCCGAGCCCCATTGGGAGACCGACCCTCTGGTGGTGCTGGCGTTCTCCGTCGCGCGCACCGCGGCCGACGATCGCGACGTCGAGGAGCCCTTCGATCTGGTGCTGATCCCCGAGCCGCTCACCAAGGCAGGATTCAGCGCCGGACCGGGCTACTCGGTGCGCTGCGCCGAGCCCATGACGCTCGATGCGCCGCTGCGAGGCGATCCCGCAGGCCGCACGTTCGTCGAGCACCTACGCCGCGCGATCGCGTGGACGGGCCTGCCCGGCATCGAGCGATGCGAGGGCGTGACCCCGGCGATCCTCGCGGCGTACAGAGGTTCTCGGGAGTAGTCGATCAGTGCCTGTTGGCGTGGGCCTTGTCCAAGGCCTCTTGCACCATCTTGGTGTGCTCGGCGGGGTCGGCCCAGCGGCGCTGGCCCGCGTCCGGAAGAAGGTGGAGCGGATCGAAGTACAGGAAGTACTGACCAGGCTTGACGCTCGGGGCCATGAACACGCTGATGCCGGTCGTGCGGTCGTAGTGCTCGTAGCTGTGCACCACGCGCTTGCCGCCGCCGCCGGGAGCGTCGACCACGAACGTGGGCGTGTTGAAGCCGGCCGTCGTGCCGCGCACCGCCTTCTCGAGCGAGGTCGCCGTGTCGACGGTGGTGCGCAGCTCCTCCACGCCCTTCACCAGGTCGTGAACGTACACGTAGTAGGGCTGCACGTTCACGTACGCGAGGCGCTTCACGAGCAGCTGCATCGCCTCGACCGAGTCGTTCACGCCGCGCTGGAGCACGCTCTGGTTGCGCACCACCACACCCTCGGCGTGGAGACGATCGAGGCCGCGCTTGGTGATCGAGGTGATCTCGTTCGGGTGGTTGAAGTGCGTATGCACCACCACCTCCTTGGCCATCGCGCGGCCCCGCTTCACCACCGCGACGAGCGCCTGGAACCACTCGTCGTCCGAGACGAGCTTCTGCGGCATGACCGCCGGGCCCTTCGTCGCGAAGCGCATGCGGCGCACGTGCGGGATGTCGAGCAGGCGCGTGCCGATCTCGGTGATCTGATCGGCGCGCAGGTTGTACGAGTCGCCGCCCGACACCACGATGTCCTCGAGCTCGGGGCGCGTCGCGATGTAGCTGAAGATGTCCTCCCACCGGCCCTTGGTGGCCTTGAGGCTCAGCTTCTCGAGCTCCCCCTGATCGGTGTCGGGGCCCACCGCGTAGCTGCGCGTGCAGAAGCGGCAGTACACGGGGCAGGTGTCGAGCGCGAGGAAGAGCGCCTTGTCCGGGTAGCGGTGCGTGAGGCCGTGCACCGGCGCGTCGGCCTGCTCGTGGAGCGAGTCGAACTTGAGCTTCGGGTGATCGGGGAGGATGGAGCTGCCGAGCGGGATGAACTGACGACGCAGCGGATCCTCGTAGGGCGCCTGCCAGTCGATCAGCGCGAGGAGATACGGCGAGACGCGCACGGCCATGGGCGCGGCGCGGAAGCCGGCCTCCGCGTCGGAGATGAAGCCCGGCGACACGAGCCCCTGGAGTGCGGCGAGCAGCTTGTCGACCTTCGTGATCGTCTGCTTCATCTGCCACTTGTGATCGAGGAACTCGGCCTCGCTCACGTTGGCGTACGCGGGGATGCGTCTCCAGAAGTCGCCCTCGAGAAGGTGTCGATGCATCAAGGTCGCCGGATCGACCGGCGGCCTGACGTTCCGGGCCTCGTTCACGATGGGCAGGGACTCCATGGCATCTCCTCGGGGAAGGACCGCACAGAGCGGCGGGAGGGCCGCTCCTAGCACACACGCGCGGCGCCGCATGCCGCACCGCGCCAAGCGGGCTGCCCAATTGTTGACACCCCGATCGCGCTCCGACACACCCGCCTCGATGTCCAACGCCGTGCAGGATCGCTTGCTCTTCGTCGTGTCTCCGCCGCGCAGCGGCTCGACGCTCGTCCAGCGCATGATCGGCTCGCACTCGAGCGTGTTCACCCACCCCGAGCCGCACCTCATCACGCCGCTCGCGTACCTCGGCTACCACGGCACCGTCGACAAGGCGCCCTACGATCACATCAACAGCGCCGAGGCGATCCGTCTCTTCGTGTCGAACCTCCCGCGCAAGGAAGACGACTACCTCGACGCGCTGCGTGCGTACGCGGACACGATGTACGGCCGCATGCTCGAGCCCTCGGGCAAGCGCTATTTCATGGACAAGACACCGGCGTACGCGCTCGTCTTGCCGTTCCTCACCAAGCTCTATCCGCGCGCCAAGTACGTGGTGCTCACGCGCCACCCGCTCGCGATCTTCTCGAGCTTCGCCAACAGCTTCTTCGACGGCGACTGGGAGCGCGCGCACTCGTTCAACCCGCTCGTCGAGCGCTACGTGCCCGCGATCGCGACGATGCTGCGCGAGCGCCCCGTGCCGCTCTGCCACGTGAAGTACGAGGAGGTCGTGGCCTCGCCCGAGCAGCACCTCGAGCGGGTCTTCGCGTACATGGATGTGGAGAACGAGCCCGAGGCCGTGAACTACGGCGAGCGCTTCAAGGGCCAGAAGGGCCCCGGCGACCCGATCACCGTGAGCCAGCACAACCGGCCCGTGACCGACTCGCTCCACAAGTGGGCCGCGGAGCTTCGCGCCGACGACCGCAAGCGCGCGCTCGCCGAGCAGATGATCGCGCGGCTCGACGACGCAGACCTCGAGCTCTGGGGCTGGCCGCGCGCGAACGTGTTCGACGCGCTGCGCGAGGCCGGCGGCGTGGAGCCACCCAAGCCCGTGATCAACGCGTACACGATCCAGCGCAAGGTCATGCTCGCGCTCAAGAAGGACATCCACACGCGCCCGCATGGCGCCGTCGTGAAGCGCCTCCGCTACTACTGCGACGTGCTGCTCCGTGACTGACGGAGCGCCCCGATGAAGTCGCTCACGAACAGGGTCGCGATCGTCACGGGCGCGG
>JAIBCE010000293.1 GCA_019694315.1 Sandaracinaceae bacterium | reverse complement strand
CGGTTGCCGTCGGCCCACGCGCCGAGCCGCGGCGCCTCAGGCTCGCCCGGGCTCGCGAGCCACGCGCGATCGTCGAGCGCGGTGTGCGGCGCATCCACGAGGTGGCCGACCACGCGGGCCTCGACGCCTCTCAGCGTGAGGCGATCCACCGCACGCGCGCTCATCGACGGACCAGCTTGCGCTCGACGCGCGCCGAGGCCGCCGACTCCACCCACATGGTGCCGACGTTGGCGAAGCCGAGGCCCTTCATCACCTCGAGCGAGCCCACGTTCCAGGTGGCCACCTCGGTGATCGCGGGCTTGGCGCCGAGCGCCGCGGCGGTCGCGATCCTCGCGCGCGCGAGCTCGCGACCCAGGCCCTTGCCCCGGTGCGCCACGGCCACCGTGTTGCCGTAGAGCCGCGCGTCCGTGCCGCAGACGCTCACGAAGGCATAGCCCACGATCGCGCCATCGAGCTTGGCCACGAAGCCCAGATCGCCCACCGCGAGCGCGGCCTCGGCCCAGCGCTCGCCACGGATGCCCCACACCTCGTTCGAGAGCGCGGCCACCGCCGGCAGGTCGGCCGCGGTCATGCGCGCGATCACGCTCGCGTCGTACGGCTGGGCCTCGAGGGCGGCGTTCTCGAGGAGCTCGTAGGTCTCGTAGACGTTGTAGGCCGCGAGGGCGTTCTGCCCCGACGCGGCGGCCGCGGCCTTCACGCTCGGCAGGACCTCGTGGCGATGCTCGGTGAAGAGCTCGCTCACGCCGAGGCTCTGGCGGAGCAGCTCGCACGCGTCGCCGTCCTTCGCGAAGATCGACGCGATGCTCGCCTCGCGATCGCTGATCCCCACGCCCACGCAGCGGCCGTCCGCGAGCTCGACGCACGCGACCTTCTCGCCTGCGCGCAGGGCGTGCTCGACGAAGTGACGGACGAAGGGGCCGAGGCGCGGCGCGTCGGCGGGCGCCACCGCAGGCAGCTGCTCGAGCGCGTTCACGGGCACGACCTTGGCGTGCTGACCCTCGATCCGTACGCGGGAGCCGCCGCGAAAGGCGCCCCAGAGGAGCAGCCCGACGACGAGCGCGAAGACGATCGCGACGACGGAGCCTAGCCCCGACGAGGAGTCTTCCGAGGAGGCGTCGTCGCCCGAGGACCACGACACCCGCGAGCACGGCGCCACCTCGCCCACCGTCGACACCGTGCCGGGCACGTACGAGGCACCCGTGAGCTCGACACGCTCGTGCTGCGTGAAGCCGCCTCGCCGCCCCTCGACCGTGCCGGTGTCGTGCTCCTGGTAGTCGCTACGCAGGAAGTAGCCCGTGGCTGCGTCGAACCAGTACTCGTCGACGAAGGTGGTGTCGAAGCGTCCGTACGCGTCGTCGCGCGTGCCCGTCCCCTCGGCCCGCACATGCACGCTCGCGACGCGCACCCCGGCGACCTCGATCTCGGGTCGATCGACGACGCGGAACGTGCGCTCGAGGATCTGCACCTCGGCGCCCTCCGCGAGACCCGGTGGAGCCCAGACCCACGTCGTGAGCGCCCGGAGGTCTGCGGAGAGATCGGCCACCTCGCCCTCGCCGAGGAGCGCCGTGATGCGCGCGTCCGTCTGGCTGTCGTACTCGTCCAGATCGGTCCGCCCGAGGTAGCGGCGGCTCGGGCGATCGACGTCGACGGAGCGATCCTCGCGGCCTGTCTCGCAGCCCTCGCCCTGGTAGCGCCAGCGGTAGCGCGCGAGGAGGTGCAGGAGCGAGCCCTGCACGGTCATCTCGTAGCGGCCCGTCGCCTCCAGCCGATCGGTGTAGCCAGCGTACGCGCCCGTACCGGCGCCAACGGTGCGTTCGTTCGTGTACGTCATCCACGCGGGCGGCGGCGGCGCGACCACGAGCGGATCGGGCGATGGCGCGGCCTCGATCGCGCCTGTCGTCGTGGGCGGCGGCTCGTCGGCGCGTGCGAGGCTCACCGCGAGCGCGCTCGTGGCGGCGAGCGTGAGCGAGACGAGGCACGCGACCCTCGCGCGCTCGAGCTGACGACGAGGTTCCATCGACTTCATGAGGTCCGTCCTTGGGAGAGTCGGGTCCGGAGGAGCCACAGCGAGCTCACGAGCGCGAGCACGACTGCAACGGGGATCACGATCCGCCACCAGCCATGTGCTGCCACCGCCCCCTGCGGGCACGGCGCCGGATCGAAGCGCGGGGTTCGCGCGGCGGGAGGGAGAAAGCTCGCGTCGAGGACCGCGAAGGTCTCGTTCTCCTCGAAGCTCGCGTCGTCTGCCTCGGCGAGCTCGGTGCGCTCCCGACGCACGAGGTAGCCGGTCTCTGCATCGAACCAGAGCGTGTCGCTCCACTCGGCGCGGAAGCGTCCGAGCGCGTCGTCACGGTCGCGCGTGCCGTGCGCGGTGGCCAAGAACACGGCCATCGTCTCGTTCGCCACGTCGAGCTCGAGGTCTCGCTCGATGGTGTAGTCGTGATCGAAGAGGCGGACGCTCGCGCCCTGCTCGAGGGACGGCGGCACCCACAGCCAGAAGGCCAGGGCGGAGGCGCCGGGCTCGCCACTCACGAGATCGTCGCGCTCGCTCGGGCCGCGGTAGTGCCCCGACGGGAGCTCGACGATGGCCTCGGCCTCGCGCGCTCGGTCGGAGCACGCCTCGCCTTGCTCGCGCACGCGGCCTCGGAGCGCGACGTGGAGCTCGCCCGCGCCATCGGCCGACGCGCGGGGCTCGATCTCGTAGACGCCCGCCTCGAGCCGTGCCTCCGCGAGCGACTCGAGCCGCCCCGTGCCCGCGGTGCGCACGCGACGCGCGTGGAATTCGAGGCGCATCGGCGCCTGCGCCGAGGCCGCGCCGACGAGCACGAGCACGACGAGCCCGACCACGGCGAGCCCGACCACGGCGAGCCCGACCACGACGGGCAGCGACGCGAGCCCGGAGCACGCGAGGAGCATCGTCTGGCGGCCTGGCCCACGGGACGTCGCCATGTGGAGCGCGATGATACATGCCCGGGCGACGCTCGCTCGACGACGAGAGAGTCGTCTCACCCGTCGCCGCGTCACATGCCCGTCAGGCGGTCGTGGATCTCTTCCCACTCCGACTCGGTCCACCACTCGCGCTCGAGGCCGTCGCAGCTCGTCCCGTACGCAGGACACAGCATGCAGCCCTCGCCGCGAAACGCCTCGGGATCGTCGATGGGCGCGAAGCGCCGCACGAGCGCCTCGCCCTCGGCCTCCGCCTCGCGCTCCTCGAGCGTGGGCTCGCGGCCCTCGAGCTCGTAGGCTCCGTGCCGCTTGAGCCGCATCACGCCCTCCGGGAAGAGGACGTGGTTCTCGGCGTCGATGTGATGGCCGAGCTCCCGCGTGTAGCGCGTCACGAGGGCGAGCACGTCGGCGCGCCCGTCGCGCTCGATCGCGGGCTCGATCGCCGCGAGCCAGCCCGCCATCCGCGCGTGATCCGCGAGGATCACCGCGATGGGGCCTCGCTCCTTCGGAAGCGATGCGACGCGGACGAGCGCCTCGAGGAACAGCGCCTCTTCGCGGGCATGGTGGAAGTCGTTGGCCCAGACGCGGAAGAAGCGCAGATAGCGCCGCGCCTCGAGCGAGTCCGCCGTGCCGTCCACGTAGGCGCGCGCCCAGGCTCGGAACGAGCCCGCGACGGAATCGATGAGCACGTGCTCGGCATGGAGCTCGTCGACGAGGCGCACCGCGCTGCTCTAGCACGCACGCGCCCAGGATCGCCTCGCCGACGACGCGTCGGCGCAGGCCGCCGACGGAACGAGGCCCTCGCGAGAACGCCCCGAGAAACGGCATGATACATGGCCTCGAACGGCTTCTCTCGCCCCGCCAGACGTTTCTCGCGCTTCGCGCGTCCAAGGCCCCCATGCGCACCACGCCCCGTCTCGTGCACGCCTCGATCGAGCGCCTCGCCCTGCCCCTCGCGCTCGGGGCCTCGCTCCTTCCGATCTCGGGCTGCTCTGCGTTCATCCTCCTCGCGCGCGAGACCCGCGGCAGCGGCGACGACGGCACGCTCGGGCTCGGACAGACGGTGAGCGGTGACACCCACGGCGGGACCGACGCGGTGACCCCGCCGTGCGGCGCACGCAGCGGCTCGAGCGAGCGTCGCTACTTCTTCGTCGCGCCGAGCGACGGCCGCTTCGTCGCGAGCACCCAGTCGAGCTACGACGCCGTGCTCGCGGTCTATCCGCACGGCGGCACAGCAGAGCCGCTCGCGTGCAACGACGACGACGGCTCGACCGCGCGCTCGCGGGCCGCCTTCGATGCGCAGGCCGGCGTGACCTACGACGTGGTGGTCGATGGCTACAACGGCGCGGCCGGGAGCTTCTCGCTCGTCGTGTCGGCGGAGGGTGGCGGCGGCGGCGCGATCGGTGTCACCCCCGCGGGCATGCTCGCCGTGGGCTCGCCGGTCTCGGGCAGCACGGCGACCGCGACCGACACGCGCCTGCTCTCGTGCGGCGCGCCGACCGCGGGCACGCCCGACGTGAGCTACTCGTTCACGCCGCAGGAGAGCGGCGTCTTCGTGTTCCACACGGAGACGGACTACGACGGGACGCTCGAGGTGTTCGACGGCTCGACCTCGCTCGGCTGCAACGACGACGACGGCTCGACGCGCGCCTCGCGCGTGACGACGAACCTCCAGAGCGGCCGCACCTATACGGTCGTCGTCGACGGATTCAGCTCGAATTCCGGCAATTTCCGGCTCGCAGTGGAGCACCTCGCGTCGCAGCCTGCCGCCGGTGGCGCGCTCACGCTGGGCACGCCGGTCTCGGGCACCACGATGGGCGCGCCCGACACGGTGCAGCTGCCCTGCGGCGCTTCCCGGCCCGGCACGCCCGACGTCACGTACACGTTCACGCCCTCGGAAGACGGCCTCTACGTGTTCCGCACGCAGACCGACTACGACGGCGTGCTCGCGGTCTTCGAGAGCGGCGCGCCGCTCGACTGCAACGACGACGACGGCACCACGCGCGCCTCGCGCGTGAGCGTGCAGCTCGTCGCGGGCCACACGTATCAGGTGATCCTCGATGGCTACGCGGGTGGCATGGGCAGCTACCAGCTCCAGGCCGAGCACCCGATCCCGCGGCCCTCGGGCGCCATCACGCCCGGCCAGACCGTCTCCGGCTCCACCGTCGGAGGCACCGACACGCGCACGCCTCCGTGCGGCTCGGCGCCGGGTACGCCCGAGCAGATCTGGACCTTCACCGCGCCCGTGACGGCGACGTATCGGCTCCACGTGGACTCCGACTACGACGGTGTGCTCGCGGTGTATCCCGTGGGCGCCACGGACCCGCTCATGTGCAACGACGACGCGGGCTCGACGCGCGCCTCGGAGATCGAGGGCTCGCTCATCGCGGGGCAGCGCTACGAGATCGTCGTCGATGGCTACGGCGGCGGACAGGGCAACTACACGCTGCGCTTCGACCTGCTGGCCGGCATCGGTGGCGCGCCGGTGGCGGCTCCTTCGTCGATCCTGCCCTCGACGCAGGGCGGACCGCTGCCCGAGAACCTCGGCGAGATGGAGCAGCGCTGCAGCGCTGCTCAGCCCGTCACCACGGGGCGCTTCACCGGGATGATCGAGCCGACCGAGGGCGCCGCGCAGGTGAGCTGCGGCACGGGCGGCCCCGGCGGGGACTTCGTGCACACGCTGGTCCTCGCGGAGGCCTCGGAGGTCTTCTTCCACGTCGCGGCCGACTTCGACGTCGCGCTCGAGGTGCGCGGACAGTGCACGTCGTCGGTGCAGCACTGCGCCGTGGCGCCTGCGCGCACGGGGGCGGACACGACGGTCAACCTGCCGGCGGGCACCTACACCCTCGTGCTCGACGCGATGGACTCCACCTCGCGCGGGCCCGTGTACCTCGACGTCAACGTGCGCCCCGCGCCCGCGCCAGCGCCCGCGACCCCAGCGCCGGCCCGCACCTCGCCCCATCAGGTCCTCGAGTGATCGCCTCGACGTGAAGCTCGCCTCCGGAAGCATCTTCGCGCGCGATTTCCGCGTGCTCCAGCCGCTCGCGGAGGGCGGCATGGGCGCGGTGTACGCGGTGGAGCAGCTGTCCACGGGCAAGCGGCGCGCGCTCAAGGTGATGCAGCCTGCGCTGATCCCCGACGCGCGAGCGCGCGAGCGCTTCGTGCTCGAGGCGCGCATCGGGAGCCAGATCGAGAGCGAGCACGTCGTGGACGTGGTGGCCTCTGGCATCGACGAGCCCACGGGCATGCCGTGGATCGCGATGGAGCTGCTCGAGGGCGTCGATCTCTCCGACTACGTGAAGCAGCGCGACCACCTCTCGCCGCAGGAGACCTACGAGGTGCTGTCGCAGCTCTGCGACGGCCTCGGGGCCGCGCACGCGCGAGGGATCGTGCACCGCGATCTCAAGCCCGAGAACGTCTTCATCTCCACGAGCAAGCGGCGCGGCGTGCCGTTCATCGTCAAGATCCTCGACTTCGGCATCGCCAAGGTCACGCACGAGAACCAGACGAGCGCGACGGGCACCTCGGCCATGGGCTCGCCGCTGTGGATGGCGCCGGAGCAGACGGAGTCGGGCACACGCCTGCGCCCTGCGACGGATGTGTGGGCGCTCGGCCTCATGGCCTTCTGGATGCTCACCGGCCGGAGCTACTGGCGCGCGGGGAACTCAGCCGAGATCGCGCTCACGCCGGTGTTCACCGAGGTGCTCGTGCTGCCGCTCGATCCGCCGTCGGTCCGCGCCGCGCAGATGGCCCTCGGACACCTGGTCCCACCCGCGTTCGACGCGTGGTTCTTCCGCTGCGTGTCGCGAAACCACGACCTGCGCTTCGTCGACGCGACCCAGGCCATCCAGTCGCTCTCGCCGTACTTCACGTTCATCGAGGCGAGCTCGGCGCGGCGCATGATCCCGGCGACCGTGGCGATGCCCTCGGTGCCACCGCCCGCGTTCGGCTCGAGCCCGGGCGTGCTCGCGTCGGTGGGCGCGCCGACGCCGCTGCCGCACACGAGCGCGCAGCCTTCGGTCGAGTACTCGCCGCAGTACACACCCAAGCCGACCGAGCCGACGCCGGTCTTCGTGCCGCCCACGATGTTCGCCGGCTCGATCCCGCCCGGTGTGCCGCTCCACGCGACGCTGCCGCAGGGAGGCTCGCTGCCCCCGAGCGCGCCCACGCCGAGCGCGCACGCCGCGCCGTTCGCCCCATCGTTTGGGCCTTCGATGACGCCCTCGACGACGCCGTCGATGACGCCGTCGTACGCCCCCTCCGTCCCGCCCTCGTTCGGCCACGCCGGCACGCCGAGCGCCGCCCCCTACGCGCACCAGGCGGTCCAGGTCGCGAGCGCCAGCCAACCCGTGGCGACGGCGCGCCCGCTCTCGACCGAGGGCACCGTGCGCTGGGGCGTCATCGGGGTGCTCGGCGCCACGCTCGTGCTGGGCGTCTTCGTCGCCGCCGGCCTCGCGTTCGTGCTCCTGCGCCCCAGCGTCGCGCCGCCTCCGCCGAGCAGCGTGGCGAGCCTCGCGCCGGACGCGGCCGTGCCCGTGATCGACGCCGCGACGATCGTCGCGACCGCCGAGCCCGATGCGGGCCCCAGCACCGTGAGCTCGCTCGCGCCCGTGCCGCACGGGGAGCGCGGCGAGCACCCGCAGGCCGGAGGCACGGGGCCGGGACTCGAGACGGGCAGCGGGGTGGGCACCGAGACGGGCGAGACCGCGGGTGATCCCACCGACAGCTCACCGTTCCCCGACGACGCCTCGCGCCGCTTCGTCGGCACGTGGGGTGATGGTGCGTGGCGCTATCGCCTCATGATCGATCTCGTGCGCGACGGCTCGACCGTGCAGGGCGCGATTCGCTGGACGCTCGCGGAGACACCCGACGAGATGTACACGGCGCGCATCGGCGAGACGGCCACCGAGTACGTCCGCGGCACCTTCTCCGCGCCCGGACAGATCACGCTCGAGGGCACGTCGGTCACCGACGACTCGCTCATCACCGCCGACCACTACGATCTCGTGATCGCCAACGATGGAGCGCTCTCGGGCTCGGCGCGCGAGGGTGGTGGACGACTGAGCGCCCGCGCGCTCGACTGATCGACTACTTCCGAGAATCTTCTCGTGGCCAGCCCGAGGCTTCGCGCGGCGCAGAGATTCGGAAGTTTGGGCTGCGGGCTTCGGCCGCGCTGGGAGATCGAGAGACAATCGAAGACGGGGCTCTGATCTGAGCCCGCGCGCACGCTCGGTCGGGAGCGCGCGGCGGGCTCGATCACGATCGGGGGGCGTGAGCCGCCGGGCTCACGGCGTCGTCGGCATCGGTCCGAAGTGCACCGCGGTGATCTCGCCCGCGACGGCCTGCGCGTCGATCCGCGCGAGGATCTCGCCGGTGCTCCGCAGGTGCGCCACGAGGTGAACGGGGCCCGGCGTCACGTCGAGCCAGAGCGAGTCACCGCTGTCGTTGGCCGCAGGGGCCCCGTCGAGCGTGACGTCGACCGCCTCCGAGAAGGCGCCCGCGCAGTCCGTCGTCGTCGCGATCACGGTCGCGAGCGTCGGGCTGTAGGTGTAGCCCGTCACCATCTGCTCGAGGTCGTCTCCGGAGAGCACCCACTTGTGGTGCGTGCTCGCGAGCCAGCGGCTCTCGGCGGTCGCGATGGGCGGATAGAAGATCATGCGCGTCGGCAGGTGATCCGCGGCGGTCGAGCGCAGGTAGCCGGTGAACCCGAAGCCCGGCGTGGGGAGGGTCAGCGTGACCGAGCCCGCCGCGTCGGTCGTGCCCGTGTCGAGCGGAGCGCTGCAGTCGGTCCCCGCACCGCAGACGTCGACGACGAGGCCCTCGAAAGGCATCCCGTCGCCGATGGGCGTCGCCGGGTTCTGGAAGGACTGGAACGTCGCGTCGAGCGTCGCCGCGGGCGCGTCGGACCACGTGACCGATCCCACGCACGCCATGCCCGCAGGCCGCGCGGGCGTGGGTCCGATCACGGTCTGGCTGAGCCCGCCTGCGACGATGAAGATCTCCTCCTGTCCCACGAGCTCGTGCGTGGTGCGCAGGCGCGCCTCGACCAGCGCGGGACCGGGCTCGAGGTTGATGAACAGCGCGTAGTCGTCCATTTCGGTGTTCTCGGAGGGCACGCCGTCGACGGTCACCTCGAGCTCGTTCGTGTCCGAGCCCCTGCACTCCGGAGGCGCGGCGCGGGTGCTCTCGACGTAGCAGCAGTCCGCCGTGAGCACGACCACGTGCCCCTTCGTGTCGTCGAGCGTCTCGCTCCCCGCGAGGGCGACGAGGTCGTCGTGGTCAATGACGGCCCACGGTCCGCCCCACCACGCGAAGTCGCCCCACGTGGGAGGCAGGAGGAAGAGCTGGTTGGGCAGGGAGGTGGCGCTCGTGAAGCGCAGGAAGCCCTGCCACGGGACGCCTGGGGTCGGCACGACGAGGCTCACCTCACCGTCCGCGTTGCTCGTGTCTTCGGCGATGACGTGGGTGCATGCCTCGTCGCCGAGGGCGCACGCCTCGACCCGCGTGCCCACGGACGGCCCGGAAGGTGTGAACCCGTCGAGCTCCGTGAGGCTGAGCGTGAACCCCTGGCTCCGGTCGGTCGGCGTCGGGAACTGCGCCAGCGGCAGACAGCTCCAGACGGACGCTCGTCGTGCTGCGTCGTCCAGGGCACCTGTGTCGTCCGCGACGCCGACGTCGGGCGACACGCGCGCATCGGCGCCCGCGTCCGCTCCATCTCCCCCTCCACACGCCTCGAGACCGAGCGCCAGGATCGTGGCCACGCAGGCGCGACGCGTGATGGATCTCGCGTAGTTCATGAGTACCTCCTCACACGCACCGGTGCGCACGATCACGGCACCTCCCCATGGTCATTTGCTCCACGCGCGTCGTGCCTAGGCCGTCTGCATGGCGCGGGAGCCGATCGATCTCATCGAGCGTGGCTACCACCTCGACCTCGGCGAGGAGACGTGGCTGCGCGAGCTCATGATCGCGGCCCCATGGCTCGATCGCGGGCTCGGCCTCACGGCCTACACGTATCGCATCGCCGGCCACCGCCTCGAGATCGACGCGTTCGCCATGACGAACGCGACGCCGGAGATGGAGGCTGCGGCGCGGGCGATGAACGACGCGCCGCCGTGGGAGGGCATCGTCCGCGCGTACCTCGACACGTGCTTCGCGTCGCTCAAGGAGGCGATCGGGGCAGCGAACGATGCGGCCCTCGTCGATCGGGTGAGCCACGGCCTGCCTCCCGGCGTCGTCGACGTGCTCGGGCTCGTCGCGCACGAGGCCGCGCGCGACGGCGTGGTGCTCGCGGCGCCGAGCGCCTCACCGCTCGTGGTCAAGCCTGCGCAGGTGCCGCGCGCACGGCGCATCGCGGCCCACCTCGCC
>JAIBCE010000292.1 GCA_019694315.1 Sandaracinaceae bacterium | reverse complement strand
TAGCCACCGCCGCCGCCGGCCGAGTACGTGCGACCACCGCCCTGGTAGCCGCCACCACCGCCGCCGCCGCCGCCGTAGCCGCCGCCGCCGCCAGGACGCGGGCTACGCTCGCGCTCGCGAGCCTCGTTCACGTTGATCGTGCGCGAGTCCAGCGTTGCGCCGTCCATCTGCGCCACCGCCGCATCGGCGTGCGCATCGTTGCCGAACGTCACGAAACCGAAGCCGCGCGAGCGGCCCGTCTCGCGATCCGTGATCACCTTCGCGTCCGTCACTTCCCCGAACCGCTCGAACGCTGCCCGAAGGCCCTCATCCGTCGTACCCCAGCTCAATCCACCCACGAAAAGCTTCTTCGCCATCGATCCCTTCTCTCTCTTCCTTGAACACACGCGCTCGAACCAGTCCGGAGCGTCCTCCGACGCATCCGCCGACGTCCTCCGCGAGGCGCGGAGGGAACGCACGGCCCCTGACCGTAGCATCGGTCCTCGCTGGGCTCCAAGCCCCCTTTTCGCAGGACGCCCTCGACGCGCGAACGCGCCGTCAAATGCGGGGGATCTCGCGGTTCGGAGCACGCCCCGGCGGTGCGCTGAGCTGGGCTGCGAGGAGATACGGCACGGCCAGGAGCACCAGGTCCACGTGCGGATCGAGCTGCTTGCCCAGGCCTTCGGCGACGAGCAAGGCGACGTTCACCACGGTGAAGACCGGATCGACCTGCACGCGGTGGCGGCGGAGCACGTTCATCATGCCGCTCACCACCACGCTGATCTCCACCTCGGCCAGCTTCGCGCCGTAGAGACGCTCGAGGTAGCTCGACACGTCGCGCTCGTAGGCCGCGTAGTCCTCCACCTCCGCGTAGGGCGCGAACGTGTAGAAGAGCTCGGCCGCGCGCGCGCCGTTGCGCTCTGCGAGCGCGCTGAACGTGTCGACCCACGGGCGCATGAGATCGGGCGCGATCTCCGCGACCATGCCGAGGTCGAGGAAGGTCATCGTCCCGTCGTCGGCGAGGAGAATGTTCCCGGGGTGGAGATCGGCGTGAACGAAGCCGTCCTCGAAGACCATCTTGAGGATCGCCCGCCCCCCGCGTGCCGCGAGCTCGGCACGCGCGAGCCGACGCGCCTCGTCATCGAGGCTCGCGCCCACGGCCTCCGGCGCGGTGGCCTTCACGCCGCGCGCGAGCTCCATCGTGAGCACCTCGCCGGTGCACAGCGCGTCGTGGAGCGCGGGGACACGGACCTTCTTCTCGCGCCGGAAATTCTGCGCGAGGCGGCGGTTGTTCGCGGCCTCCTTGCGGAAGTCGAGCTGATCGTGGAGCGCCGCGCCGAAGCGCTCCATCGCGCCCGGCAGCGACAGCAGATGGAGCGACGGCACGAGATCGAGCAGCCGCGCGCCGAGCCGCATCAGCACGAGATCGCGCTCGATCTGGGCCCGCGCCTCGGGCCGCTGCACCTTGATCGCGATCTTCTCGCCGCTCGGGAGCCGACCCTCGTGCACCTGCGCCACCGACGCGGCCGCCATCGGCTCGCGCATCACCTCGAGGTCGTCGCGCACCTCGCCCCACGCGTCGCACAGCACGCGATCGATCACCGCGTAGGGCAGCGGCTGCACGTCGTCCTGCAGGCGCGCCATCGCCGCGAGGATGCCGGGGGGCAGGAGATCGGGCCGGCTGCCCAGGATCTGGCCGAATTTCACGAAGGTGGCCCCGAGCGACTCGAGCGCGCTCGCGAGCAGCTCGCCCCACCAGCGCTCGCGCGTCTCGATCGACGGCGGGCTCTCCGTCGTGAGCTGACGAGCGAGGTAGCGAAGCGGGATCGTGCCGAGCGCCCACGCGATCTGGAGAGAGCGGAGGAAGAGGGCGAGCGACACGACGGCCGGCGTGTACCACGGCTCGCGACACGCGGGGCTGCCACCCCGTCGCGTCGAGGTCACGCGCCGCGCGATGCGCGACGTGGCAGGCTCGCCGCCATGAGCCGCTTCGAGAAGGCCCTCGCCGCGATCGACGCCGTGCACGCCGACGATCCGAGCCTCGAGACCCAGGCGGAGCGCACGGCACCCGCCGAGCTCCTCTATGCCGAGCGCATGACGGCCATGCTCGCGCGCCTCGCGCCGGACGCGAGCGAGGCCCTCCAGCTCGCGGCGCGCGCACAACACCTCGGCCGCTTCCGCGTCCCGCGCTCGAGCCACCCCGACGGTCGCGCGGGCTACCTCGCGTGGCGCACCGCACAGCAGCGCGCGCACGCACGTCTGGCTGAGGAGCTGCTCGCGGGCGCGGGCTACGACGAGACGATCACGGCCCGCGTGGCTGCGCTCGTGGCCAAGAAGAACCTCGCCACCGACGACGAGGCGCGGGCGCTCGAGGACTGCGCGTGCCTCGTGTTCCTCGAGCACTACCTCGAGCCGTTCGCGAGGAACGAGCGCGACGAGGACGTGATCGCCATCCTGCAGAAGACCTGGACGCGCAAGATGAGCGAGGCCGGCCGAGCCCACGCCCTCGCGCTGCCGCTCGGCCCGCGCGCCAAGGAGCTCGTGTCGCGCGCGCTCGCGTGAGCGTGGGCGCGGCTCAATCGAGCGCGTGATCGAGGCGCGAGAGGATCGCGTCGATCGCGTCGGCGCCCTCGGGATTGCCGACCCGGTTGCGGATGTACGCGTCCGAGTTCGTGAGCACCACGAGGATGCGTCCTTCCTCGGGCTGGTAGCGCATCTGCGTGGAGGTGCCGTAGCTCGAGCCGGAGTGACCGATCCACGTGCGACCGTCGAGGCCCTGCGCATACCAGACGAGGTACTGACCACCGTCGATCGAAGGGAATTGCGCGCGCCGCGTCTCGGCGATGCTCGACTCCTCGAACACCCGCGCTCCCTCGAGCGTGCCGAGCTCGAGGTGCATGCGGAGCCAGCGCTCGAGGCCGTCGACGGAGATCATGAGCGAGGTCGCCGTGTAGAACGCGTAGTTGCGCTGCACGAGCGCGGAGTAGCCGCGACCACGACGCGCGTACGGCGTCGCCACGCGGCTCACGTCCACGTCGGCGAAGAACCAGCCAGCACCGTCGAGGGCCATGGGCTCGAAGAGACGCGCGCGGGAGAGATCGCGGACGCTCTGCCCCGAGACACGCTCGACGATCATCCCGAGGATCCCGAAGCATGCGTTGCAGTAGCTGCGCTCGGTGCCGGGCGTTGCTCCCCAGTGCGCCGGATCGACGACGTAGTCCCGCGCGAATTGCTCGAGGCTCACCGTGGGATCGCTCTCGTACGTGTACTCGCCGAGGAAGAGAAAGTCGTCGACGATTCCCGAGGTGTGGCTGAGGAGCATGCGCGGCGTGATCGCGACGTCGGGGTGCTCGGGGTGCACGATCGGCACGTCGGGAACGATCTCCGCGAGCGGCGCGTCGAGATCGAGCACGCCGTCCTCCGCGAGCGAGAGCACGAGCGCGCCCGTGAAGGTCTTGGAGATCGAGGCGACGTTGAAGAGCGTGTGCTCGTCGACGGGCGTGGTGTCGGTGGCCATGCCGCTCGTGACCACGATGCGCGTGTCGCCGTCGGCCGCGAGCGCCGCGACGCCGGCGAGCCCGCCGACCTCGGTCCAGTAGTCCACGGCCCCCTGCAGATCGTCGGGCGGGCCCGCGTCGGGTCCGCGAGGCGCGTCGGGGGTGGGCGCGTCCACGGACGCGGCGGCATCGTCGGAGACGCCCGCATCGGGACGCGCGGCGTCGAGGTTCGGATCGGGCACCGAGTCGATGCACGCGAGCGCGAACGGCAGCGCAGCGACGACGGCGAGGGAAGGGACCAGCGAAGCGAAGACCGCACGAGAGGCGCGCACCATGGGCACGAGGATATCGGCTCGCCCCGTCCGCGTCGCCGTCGTGACTGCTACCGTTCGGCGGTGACCGAGATGGCGCCGACGACGATGCTCGTGGAGCTGGCCGAGAAGATGGGCCTGCTCGCGGCTGCGGCGCTCGTGGCGGTGCTCTATCCACCGCTGCGCAAGCGGGTCCTCGGCGAGGGCGATCGCCGGGACAAGCTCGCGGCCGCGCTCTTTGGTCTCGTGCTCTCGATCTGGGGAGCGCTGCTCGGCTTCGAGGTCTCGGGCGAGCACTTCAACGTGCGCGCGATCGGCGTGCTGATCGCGGCGCTCCTCGGCGGGCCGAAGGCGGGGCTCCTCGCGGGGCTCGGCGGCGGGCTCTTCTACGCGTCGCGCGTGGACGCGGAGACCGCGCCCTGGGTGCTCGTGGCCTCCATGATCGATGGCGGGCTCGCGGGGCTCGTGGCCAAGCGCCACCCCGACGCGGTCAAGACCGCGCCGCGCGTGTTCGCCGTGTCGCTCGGCATCCAGGCGATCCACATCGTGCTCGTCGGCGTGGCGCTCCTCGCGATCGGGCACGCCGAGCGCTACGTGCCCGCGTGGCCCGCGCACCTCGTGAAGCTCCTCGTGAACGCCGCAGGCGTCGCGCTCTTCGTCGCGGTCGCGCGCATCGTCGTCGCGCGCGAAGAGCAGGCGGCGGCCCTGGCCGAGGCCCGCGCGGCGGCGGATCACGCGGCCCTCGAGGCGCTGCGTCGACGCCTCGAGCCTCACTTCCTCTTCAACGCCCTCACGGCGATCCGCGCGAGCATCCGACGCGATCCCGATCGCGCGCGCGAGCTCGTCACCGACCTCGCCGATCTCTATCGCTATCTCCTCTCGCACCCGGACGAGGCGCCGCTCGCCAAGGAGGTCGAGCACGCCTCGAGCTACCTCGCGATCGAGCGCGCGCGGCTCGGCGAGGAGCGGCTGCGCGTGGAGGTCGAGGTGCCCGAAAGCCTCTCGAACGAGAAGGTCCCGGCCCTCTTGCTCCAGCCGCTCGTCGAGAACGCCGTCAAGCATGGGATCGCCCGCCGCGCGGGCCCCGGCGTGGTGCGGATCTGCGCGCTCCTCGCGGACGAGGATCGCCTCACGCTCGAGGTGATCGACGAGTGCAGCGGTGCGCCCGTGCCTGCCCCCGAGCGTGACGACGGCGCGGGCATCGCCCTGCGTACCCTGCGCGAGCGCCTCGCGCGGGCGTACCGGGGTCGGGCCTCCCTCACGCTCTCGATCCAGGAATCCGGCGCCGTGGCCCGCGTGTCGCTGCCGCGGGGCGGCGCCCGCCTGCCCTCCCCCACCCCTGCACCGCGCCCCATGAGCGGAGAGCCACGATGACGAGCCCGAGCCGAGACGAGCCACGCCTGCGCGCCCTCGTGGTGGACGACGAGCCGCTCGCCCGCGACGAGCTCGCGTTCCTCCTCGGCGAGCTCGACCTCGAGGTGATCGCGCAGGCCGCCTCGGCGAGCGAGGCGCTCGCGACCTTCTCCGCCGAGCCGCCCGACGTCGTCTTCGTCGATCTGCGCATGCCTGGCCCCGACGGCCTCGCGCTCGCGGAGGCGCTCCATGCCCGCTCGCCGCGGACCCCGATCGTCGTGGTCTCGGCGCACGACGAAGGCGCGCTCCGCGGCTTCGAGGTGGGCGTCGCCGACTACGTGCTCAAGCCGGTGCGGCTCGAGCGTCTCAAGCGCGCGATCGAGCGCGTGCGCGATCGCCTCGCATCCGCGGAGACCTCGCGCGCGTCGACCGAAGCCTCGCCCGCCGGAGCAACGCAGGGCACCGGGCCGCTCACCCGCCTCGCGGTCCGTCGCAAGAACGCCTACGTCGTCGTCGACGTCGACGAGGTCGTCTACCTCGAGATGAAGGACGAGCTCGTCTGGGCCGTGACGCGCGACGATCGCTTCGCCCTCGATCTCACGCTCGCCACGCTCGAGGAGAAGCTGCCCGACGTGTTCTTCCGATCGCACCGCGGCTACCTCGTGCGCATCGATCGCATCGTCGCGATCGAGCCGGCGGGCGCGGGCACCTTCGATCTCGTCCTCGATCACCCCGCCAAGCCCAAGATCCCCCTGGCGCGCGAGCGCGCGCGCCTGCTCCGCGAGCGCATCCCGATCGCCGGCTGACCTGCGGGAGACCAAGAAAAAAGGGCGATCCATGATGGACCGCCCTCTCTCCGTCCCGAGCGCCAGAGCGCTCGGTCTCGCTCACATGCGACCCGCGCAGGTGTTGCCCGCCTCGTAGTCGCCGCGGAGCGCCGGCACGATCGCCACCGTCACGGAGCCCGGCTCGACGAGCACTTCCTCGCAGCCGACGAGGACGGGCGAGCCGCCCTCTTCGACGACGCCCCACGCCTCGATGCGGACCTCGCCGCCCGCCGCCGGCACGATGCCGGCGAAGCGACCGAGGTAGCCCGTGAGGCCGCTGCGGTTGGCCGAGGGCACGGCGCCGTCGCCGAGGCCCGTGATGCGGGGCGAGGTGGTGTCGGACGGCGCGCCGCTCACGATCTCCGTCTCGCCGCGGAAGAAGCGGATCCGGATGTTCGCGACCTCGGCGCGATCGCAGTCGCGCACCGAGCCGGAGACGGCCGCCGTGTCGGCGTTGAGCTCGCGGTTGAGCTGGCCCGCGATGATGTCCGCGACGCTCGCGCTGATCGCGGTGACCTCGACATCGCCCCCCGCGCCGCTGGCGGCGAGCCACGGGTAGAACTGGCCGAGCACCGGCACCGACGCCGTCGAGCCCGCGCCCGCCGCCTGCAGGCGGTAGCCGAACCAGCCGTCGGCCGGGAGCGTCACCTCGAGCTGCCCCATCGCGTCGGTCGTGCCCATGATGCAGTCGCCCGTGCACGTCGCGCCGATCGTCGGGCCCGGGTAGACCTCCACGTCGCCCATCGCGACCGGGAACGACGAGAGCGCGAGCGCCGTGAACGTGATGCTGCCGGCCGTGGGCGCGCCCGGCGTCGGGGCCACGCCCGAGCCCACGCACGCGGTGTTGGCGGGCATCGCCATCGCCGCCGAGTCACCGACCATCGCACGCGCCATCGCGGGCGCGTCCGGAGCGACCGCCGCGTCGGGGTTGGAGCCGCCACCGCAGCCGACCATGGCCATGCCGCTCAGCGCGACGACCGAAGCAAGGAACAGCTCACTCGAACGCATGTCGTTTCTCCTTCGCGCCGCCCAGCGGCGACATCAACCCGCGGCGAGAGGACTCGCCCCGCGACCGTGCAGAGAGCCGTTAGCCGGCTCGTCTCTGCACCACACCCAACGAGGCCGCGAACCGCACGCCCCGACGAGGAGCGCTCTATAGGGCACCGCCGGGACGTTGTCACATCGCCCTCCCCGCCGGCCTCGCTTGACCCTCCCGAGGCCCCCTCCCATACTCGCGCTCCGCTTCGGGCGGTGCCCTGTTTTTCCAGGGATTTCTGCCTGTCGTCCGAGCGCTTGGCCCCTCGAGCCCCTCGAGGGACTGGCGTCGCGGAGGTCCGCCGACGACCCGAAGGTCGGAGCCCGTTCCGAGAGAGACCCCAAGACCATGGCGATGCTAGCCACCCGCAAGACCGAGATCGTCGAGAAGTTCCGCCAGCACGAGGGCGACACTGGCTCGCCCGAGGTCCAGATCGCGCTGCTCACCGAGCGCATCCAGTACCTCACCGAGCACTTCAAGACGCACTCGAAGGACCACCACTCTCGTCGAGGCCTGCTCCAGCTGGTCAGCCAGCGCCGCGGCCTGCTCGACTACCTCCGCAAGAAGAACGTCGACCGCTACCGCAAGGTCATCGGCGCGCTCGGCATCCGCAAGTGAGCTGAACGAAGGCGTGGCCCCACCGGGTCACGCCTTCTTCGTCTCTCCGTCTCCCTTCCCTCTTCCCCTCTCCACCCTCCTCTTCGCTTCGTCTGACTCGCCCGCGCCGACTGGAGTCGCGGACTTCGATTCGAGCGCTCGAGCAAGCCCTCCGGCTCGAGCCCTGGAACCGAGGACCGACCCCCGGGAGACGCGACGACCCCGTCCCCTTCCGCACGTTCCTCCACGCCGTGACCGGACGGAGGCGCCTCGATCCGAGTCGCCTCCGGCGCCGCGGCCCACCTTCACGCGCGCGTCTCGTGATGCCCGCGATCCAAGGAGACCCCATGTCCAAGTTCGTTCGTGAGACCGTCAAGATCGGCGACAAGCTCGTCACGCTGGAGACCGGCCGCATCGCCAAGCAGGCGCACGGCTCGGTCCTCGTCACCTGCGGCGAGACCATCGTGCTCGTCACGGTGTGCGGCACCAGTGAGCCCCGCCCCGGCATCGACTTCCTGCCGCTGAGCGTCGAGTACGTGGAGAAGACGTTCGCGGCCGGCAAGATCCCCGGCGGCTTCTTCAAGCGCGAGGGCAAGCTCCGCGACGGCGAGATCCTCGTGTCGCGCCTCATCGACCGCCCCTGCCGCCCGCTCTTCCCCGACGGCTACCGCAACGACATCCAGATCATCGCGACCGTGCTGTCGTTCGATCAGGAGAACCAGGCGGACATGCTCGCGCTCCTCGGCGCGTCGGCCGCCTGCCACATCTCGCCCATCCCGTGGGCGGGCCCGCTCGGCGGCGTGCGCGTGACGCGCGTCGACGGCAAGTGGATCGCGAACCCCACCTTCTCGGAGCTCGAGAAGGGCGACTGCGAGCTCGTCATCGCGGCCAGCAAGGACGCCATCGTGATGGTCGAGGGCGAGGCCGACGAGATGAGCGAGCAGGACCTCGTCGAGGCGCTCTGGTTCGGCAAGGAGGCGATGCAGCCGGCCATCCGCCTGATCGAGGACATGCGCGCCGCGGTGGGCGCGGACAAGTGGGCATTCACGCCGCCTGCGCGCACGGCGGGCCTCGAGGACAAGGTCAAGGCGATCGCGTACGCAGGCACCAAGGCCGCGTGCAACATCGCCGAGAAGCACGCGCGCTACGACGCCTTCAAGAAGGTGAAGAAGGAGCTCGTCGCGAAGATCGCGGAGGGCATCACCGACGAGAAGCAGAAGGCCGCGGTCGAGAAGGAAGCCAAGGAGATCTACGAGGATCTCAAGTACCACACGATGCGCGACCAGGTCCTGACGGACAAGCGCCGCGTCGATGGCCGCGACTTCACGACGGTGCGCCCGATCTCGATCGAGCTCGGCCTCCTGCCCCGCGTGCACGGCTCCACGCTCTTCACGCGCGGCGAGACGCAGGGCATCGTGACGACGACGCTCGGCACCTCGGGCGACGAGCAGCGCATCGACGGCCTCACCGGCGACTCGATGAAGCGCTTCCTCCTTCACTACAACTTCCCGCCGTACTCGGTCGGTGAGGTCAAGCCCGTGCGCGGCCCCGGCCGTCGCGAGATCGGCCACGGCAACCTCGCGGAGCGCTCGCTCGCGAAGATGGTGCCGAGCAAGGAGCAGTTCCCCTACACGATCCGCATCGTCTCCGAGATCACCGAGTCGAACGGCTCGAGCTCGATGGCGACGGTGTGCGGCGGCGCGCTCTCGATGATGGACGCGGGCGTCCCGATCGCGGCGCCGGTCGCGGGCGTCGCGATGGGCCTCATCGCCGAGGGCGACCGCTGGGCCGTGCTCACCGACATCCTCGGCGACGAGGATCACCTCGGCGACATGGACTTCAAGGTGTGCGGCACCAAGAAGGGCATCACCGGCATCCAGATGGACATCAAGATCGCGGGCCTCTCGCGCGCGATCATGGAGCAGGCCCTCGCGCAGGCGAAGGACGGCCGCCTCCACATCCTCGGCAAGATGGTCGAGGCGATCCCGGCGCCGCGCGCCGACCTCTCGAAGTGGGCGCCGCGCATCACGACGCTCAAGGTCAAGCCCGATCAGATCCGCATCGTCATCGGCCCCGGTGGCAAGACGATCAAGGGCATCGTCGAGCAGACCGGCGCGCAGATCGACATCGAGGACGACGGCACCGTCCACATCGCCTCGAACGATCCGGCCAAGGCGCAGAAGGCCATCGAGATCATCCGCGGCCTCACGATGGAGCCGGAGGTGGGCAAGACCTACAAGGGCCTCGTCAAGCGCGTCGAGGCGTACGGCGCGTTCCTCGAGATCATGCCGAACACCGACGGCCTCTGTCACATCTCGGACTTCGCCTGGGAGCGCGTGGAGCGCGTCGAGGACGTGATGAACCTCGGCGACGAGGTCGAGGTGATGGTCACGAACATCGACGGCGAGGGCCGCGTGCGCCTGTCGCGCAAGGCGACCCTGCCCAAGCCCGAGGGCTACGTGGAGCCGCCGCCGCGCGAGCGTGGTGACCGTGGCGACCGCGGTGATCGCGGTGGGGATCGTGGCGGCTTCCGCGGCCGCGGTGATCGCGACCGTGGCGGCGATCGTGGCGGCTTCCGCGGCGGCGACCGCGACCGTCGTGATCGTGGCGATCGTGGCGATCGTGGCCCGCGCGGCCCGCGTGGTGGCGGCGAGGGCGGCGGCGGTGGTGGCGGCGAGGGCGGCGGTGGCGGTGGCGGCGGCGGCGAGAGCTGGCGCGCAGGCCTGAAGCCGAAG
>JAIBCE010000291.1 GCA_019694315.1 Sandaracinaceae bacterium | reverse complement strand
CTCTCGGTCGCGGTCCTCACCTGTGACGCCCAGCTGCACGTCAACTTCGTCAACCGGGCCGCGGCCCGGCTGTTCGGACAGGAGCCCGCGTGGTTCGCTGGTCGATTGCTCGGCGATGCCCTCGGGATGCCGACCGCGCCGCTGCGCGAAGAGCGCTCGTTCGAGTGGACGTTCACGCGCGCCGACGGCCGGGTGCGCGAGCTCGGCGTGTCGGTCCAGCCCTCGGGGCCGCCCGAGAGCCGCGATCTGCTCGTCGTCTTCCACGATCTCACCGAGACCCAGCAGGCCGAGCGCGTGGCGCGGCTCGCCGCGGTGAGCACGATGGCCGCCGGCTTCGCCCACGAGGTGCGGAACCCCCTGGCCAACGTGCGCATGTTCGCCGAGCTCCTCGTCGCCGAGCTCTCGCGCGACGACGAGCGACGACAGCTCGTCGACCGGCTGATGGGTCAGGTGAACCGGATCGAGCGGCTCGTGCGCACCTCGCTCCAGTTCGCGCGACCGGAGCGGCCGCGTCGCGGGCGACACTGGCCGTCGCTCATCGCCAACGCCACGCTCGAGGCGCTCTCGCCCCGCACCCGCAAGATGGGCGGCGAGCTGGTGGTCGAGGTGCAGGCCGAGCTGCCCAAGGTGGTGTGCGACGAGGGCCAGCTGGTGCAGGTCCTGGTCGGCCTGATCAACAACGCGCTCGACGCGACGTCCGATCCGACGCGGGTCGCGCTCCGCATCGTCGACGGCGCGCGGGAGGGCGAGCGCGCGGTGCTCTTCAAGGTGATCGACGACGGCCCGGGCATCCCCGACGGCCTGCGTCAGGAGATCTTCAACCCCTTCTTCACCACCAAGGCGTCGGGGACGGGGCTCGGGCTCTCGATCGCCCAGCAGGTGATCCACGAGAACGGCGGGCGCATCGAGCTCTCCCCGACCGACGGCGGCGGCGCGACCTTCGTGGTCGTGGTCCCCGCGGAGACCCCATGAACGCCCGCGTGCTCCTGGTGGACGACGATCCGGACTGGCGCTTCGCCCTCGAGCGTCTGCTGGGCAAACAGGGGTACGAGACCGACGCCGTGGCCGACGGTCGCGAGGCGATCGCGGCCGCGTCGGCTCGGAGCTACGACGTGATGCTGCTCGATCTGGGGCTGCCCGATCTGCCCGGCCACGAGGTCCTCAGCCGGCTCCACGCGCTCGATCCCGATCTCCCCATCGTCGTGCTCAGCGGCCGCGACGAGGCGGCCTCGGCGGTGCGGGCGCTCCGCGAGGGCGCGTTCCAGTACCTCACCAAGCCCGCCGGCTCCGAGGAGATCCTCACGGTCGTCGAGCAGGCGCGTGAGCGCGCGCGACTCGCGCGGCGGGTCGAGGCCAGCGATCGCGAGCGCGTGCAGACGGGCCTCGGCGCGTCGGCGGCGTGGGCGCGCGCGATGTCCTCGCTGCGCGCGGCGGCGCTCGCCCCGAAGACGCCGGTCCTCATCCGGGGCGAGTCGGGGACGGGCAAGGAGCGGAGCTCGCGCCTCATCCACGACTGGAGCGAGCGCGCGAGCGGTCCGTTCATCGCAGTGAACGCCGCGTCGTTCTCCCCCTCGCTCCTCGAGAGCGAGCTGTTCGGACACGAGGCCGGCGCGTTCACCGGCGCGCGCGGGGTCAAGCGCGGCGTGTTCGAGCTCGCCGCGGGGGGCACGCTGTTCCTCGACGAGCTCGGGGAGCTACCGCTCGATCTGCAGCCCAAGCTCCTCCGCGTGCTCGAGGGCCACCCGTTCCGTCGCGTCGGGGGCGAGCGCGAGATCCGCGCCGACGTGCGGGTGGTCTCGGCCACCCATCGCGCGCTCGATCGCGAGGTCGAGGCCGGTCGATTCCGTCTCGATCTGTACCACCGGCTGCGCGTGGTGGAGGTCGTGCTGCCGCCGCTGCGGGCGCGGGAGGGCGACGTCGAGCTGCTGACGCGACACTTCGTCGAGAGCATCTCGCGCGAGCTCGGTCGGGCGTCTCTCGGCGTCGAGCCCGCGGCCATGCGGGCGCTCGCGGCGTACCGCTGGCCCGGCAACGTGCGCGAGCTGCGCAACGTGATCGAGCGCGCGCTGGTGCTGCGACGCGAGGGCGAGATCCGCCTCGACGATCTTCCGGAGGAGGTGGCCCTCTCGGAGCCTCCGTCCACGGCGCAGCCCGAGCGCCCCTCGAGCGAGCCGCTGCTCTCGCTCGACGACGCGATCCGCAAGCACGTCCTCGACGTCTATCGCGCCTGCGATCGCAACCTCACGCGCGCGGCCCGGGTGCTCCAGATCTCACGGATGACGCTGCGCAAACGCCTACGCGAGGCCGACGTCGAGGCCGAGTGATCACAGCGCGGCGAGCGCCGCGCGCGCCACCGAGAGCGTACAGCGCGCGCGATCGAGGCGGACCCGGAGCACGCAGTCGAGCGCCGCCTGCGCGCGGATGATCTCGAGCTCCTCGGACCCCACGATCACGACCTCCTCCAGGTCAGGCATCGCGCGGTGGAGCGCGCTCCACAGGGGGGAAATCGATGCCGCGATCGCGCCGAGCGTGGCCACCGGCGAGCCGTCGCGCAGCGCGAGGCCCGCCGAGACGAAGCCGTCGAGGGCAGCGACCCGCTCGAGGAACGCGCACGCCTCGCGGTCGAGCGAGCCGGAGAACGAGCGCATCTCCTCGACCAGCAGCGTGACCTCGACGCACTCCGAGGATCCGCCGCAGGCGGTGCTCGTGAATTCGGGGGGGTGACCGACCCGAGCGCGCACGACCTCGCCCTCCTCCCCGCAGGGCGCTCGGTGCTCGTCGGGTCGGTCCACGGCCATCCGATCAGAGCGAGAGGTCGCGCTCGACGTCGGCGAGCGTGATGCGCGCCATGCCCAGGTTCGCCCGCCCGCGGTCGAGCGCGACGTAGAAGAACACCGACGGCTTGCCCTTGAGGGGCCGGATGAGGTGGTACTGCTTGCCGAGGGTGATGAGGATGTCCTCGATGTCGTCCTTGAGGCCGAGGCTCCGCGCCGCCTTGCGCTTGGCTCGAACCACCTCCGTGTTGGCCGCGCCGGCGATCTCCAGGTTGAGCGACGGACCGCCGCCCTCGGTCCCGAGCACCATGCCGCTCTCGGAGTCGCACAGGCAGGCGCCGATGAACCCGTCGAGCGAGTCGAGCTTCGTGAGGCTGTCTTTGATGTTCGCCATGATTCCCTCCTTCAGTTTCCTTCGATCCGAACTGGAGCGAGGACCGTCCTCGCTCCGGGGCTTCTCCGAGGGCGGGCTGCTCGGCGGCGGCGGCACGAGCGTCCATCCCTTCTCGACCGACTCGACCGAGTCGCGTCCGCGCTCGTCGCTCTGGCGACAAGCCTCCATCACCAGCTCCATCCACGGCGCGGCGATGCTCCGCGCCGGCGCGACCGCCATCATCTCCATCGAGAACTGACCGCCGCGCCAGCTCATGATCTCGAGGAACGCCGGGACGCCCGTGAGGGGCCCGGCCAACGCGTGGGGGATCGCCCCGCGCTCGAACCACACGACGCCGCTCTGGCCCCGGCACTCCACGTGAAGCGCTCCGGTCGCGTTGGAGAGCGCGTAGAGCTGCACGATGTCGGGCAGCGTCTGCACGAGGATGGCCCCCGAGAACCCCACCCGCGCGTCGTCGGCGCGCTGCAGCGCGCGCTCCACCACGGTGATGAAGCGCTCGAAGTCGAACGGCTTCTCCAGGTACTCGATCGAGCCCCGGCGCTGGATCTCCTCGAGTACGTCGTGCGTGGGGTACGCGGTCATGACCACGACCGGCAGGCTCGGCCGGATGCGCCGCGCGGCGACGACCAGCTCGAGGCCGTTCATCCGCGGCATGCGGATGTCGGCGACGATCAGATCGGGAGGATCGATCGTCAGCTGCTCGAGCGCGCTCAGGCCGTCGCTCGCGGTCATCACGTCGAAGTGCGGACGCGCGATGCGGATGCGCTCGGTGAGCGACCAGAGGAGCTCCTCTTCGTCGTCGACCAGGAACAACCGGGGCCGCGTCATCGCGAACGAAGGCAAAGCGACGAGCGTGCCACCGCCGACGCGCGAGAGAACGCGCGACGACGCGCGTGGACGGCCACGATCTGGCCGGTCTCTTCCTCGCCACCGGCCACCGCGTGGTCTCGGCGAAGGTGCGGTAGGCTCGGAATCATGCTCACCCACTGCCCGAACTGCGGCGCGCCCCGCACCTCGGAGGTCTGCGGCTTCTGCAACGTCATCCTCGAGCCGGGGGGCAAGCCCGCCGCGGCGTCGAAGAGCGCGTCGGCGGTCGTCGCGGCGCTCCGCGCCGGCAACAAGATCGAGGCGATCCGCCTCTACCGCGAGCAGACGGGCCTCGGGCTCCGCGAGTCGAAGGACGCCGTCGACAAGCTCGAGCGCGAGCTCGGGCTCTGATGCGCCTCGGCGCGCTCGTGCTCTCGCTCGCGCTCGCAGGCTGCTCGTCGACGGACGAAGCGGGCCCCGCGTGCGCCGCCTCCCAGCACGCCGTCGAGGATCGCTGCGTCTCGGCGGGGGTCCCGCTCGACGGCTGCGCGACCGGGTTCTCGCCGGATGCCTCGGGCTGCGCGCCGATCCTCCCCGACGCGGAGTGCGCCTCGGGGACGATGCCCGTCCTCGGCGAGACGGCGTGCCGGCCCGTCGGCGTGCAGGCCTGCGCCGAGGGCTTCCAGGCCACCACCGACGGCTCGTGTCGCGTCGCGGAGCCCACGTGCGGCGACGGGCAGGCGGCGTGGCTCGGCGAGACCGCGTGTCACCCGCTCGCGTGCGAGGCGACGACGGCCGCGAGCGTCTACGTGCGCCCCTCTGCGACCTCGGGAGACGGGAGCATCGACAAGCCCTTCGGAACGATCGCCGAGGCGCTGGCCGCGGCCGCGCCGGGTGCGGTCGTCTCGCTCGCCGCCGGCACCTACCGCGAGATCGTGAAGGTGCAGAAGCCCCTGACGCTCTCTGCACCCTGCCCTGGCCAGGTGAGCATCGAGCCCCCCGCCGGCGCGACCGACCCGGTGATCACCGTCGAGGCGGACGGCGTGAAGCTCGTCGGCCTGGGCGTCGGCAACGCGACGCTCGGCGTCCTCTCGCGTGGCGTGAACGTGGTCCTCTCACGGGTGCGCGTCCACGACACCAGGCAGCAGGGCGTCTACGTCGAGAAGGGGAGCCTCTCGGCGCGCGAGCTGCTCGTCGAGCGCGCGGGGCGCGCGGGCTTCTACGTCGACGGCGGCAAGGCGACCCTCGAGCGCGCCTACCTTCGCGACTCGGGGACCTACGGGCTCTCTGCCGAGGTCGACACCGCGGGGACCATCGCCGACGTGACCGCGCGCGACGTGGTCATCACGGGCTATCGAACCGCCGGCGCGCGCGCGCTCGGCTCGTGGCTCACGCTCGAGCGGGTGGCCGTGGTCGGCGCGGTCGCCACGACCGACAGCAAGCTCGGCGTCGGCGTGCGCAGCGAGTCGACCAGCGCCCACCCCGCGAACGTCACCCTGCGCGACGTGCTGGTCGCGCGGGCGCGCGGCAACGGGCTGCTCGCCCTGGGCGGCACGATCGACGCGCAGCGCCTGGTCGTCCGCGAGATCGTCGGCAGCGGCCTCGACGTCGCCTTCCAGGGCGGACGCGCCTCGGAGCTGAAGCTGTCGGACTCCGTCGTCGAGAGCAGCAGCGGCGCCGGGCTCCGAGTCGCGGGCAGCAAGGCCCTGATCCAACGCTCGATCGTGCGCGACCTCGTCGCCTCGGCGGATGGCCTGCGGTTCGGCGAAGGCATCGTCGCGCTGCTCGACGCGCCGTCGGGACGCGAGGCCGAGCTGCGCGTCGAGGACAGCGTCGTGGAGCGCACGCACGGGCTCGGCGTCCTGGTCTTCGGCTCGCCCGCCCACCTCGAGCGGGTCGCCGTGCGCGACATCGAGCCGCACACCGACGGACGCTTCGGCTACGGGATCGAGGCGGCCCCTTCGATCGAGACCGGCGCGCGCGCGCGGCTGACGGTGCTCCAGAGCATCGTCGCACACGCGAGCCACGGAGGGATCGTCGTGACCCACTCCGACGCGAACCTCGAGGGCGTCGCCGTGAGCGAGCCGCGCCCCGTCTCCGGCCGGTTCGGACGCGGCGTCGACGTGGGAGACTCGCAGCCCGCGCTCTCGCCCTCCCACGTCGTGCTCACCGGCGCGTGGATCGCGCGCGCCACCGAGGCTGGCGTCTTCGCCGGTCGCGGCTCGGTCACGCTCGAGCGCTGCACCATCCTCGACACCCGCGCCCGCGAGGACGGCACCTTCGGCGACGGCGTGCTCCTCGCGTTCGGCGGCGCGCTCGACGTCCGAGGCTCGAAGATCGCAGGGAACGCGCGCGCGGGCCTGTCGAACTTCGCGAGCACCGCCACGATCGCCGCGACGCTCTTCGCGTGCAACGCGTTCGCCCTCGACGTCGAGCACGAGGGCGACGCGGCCCCCAAGACCGACGACGGCGGCGACAACGCCTGCGGGTGCGGCGGCGGACCGTGGCCGAAGTGCAAGGCCTCGTCGGTCGGGCTCGAGCCGGTCGACGTGAGCGAGACCTCAGCGCGGTGAGACCACCGCGTGGATGGCGTCGAGCGCTGGCGCGACCGTTCGAGGGAACTCGTCGAGGACTCTTCGGTAGCGCGCGGGCGAGATCCCCGCGTCGGGGAGCAACCGCTCGAGCACCTCGATGGCCTCGGCGCGCCGCGCGAGGGGCGCGCCGCCCACCACCGAGACAATCTCGGCGACGGCGGTGAGCACGGCGAACACCGCGTCGGCGTCGCTCCGGTCGTCGGGCTCCTCGAGCTCCTCGCGGGAGGCAGGAGGGAACCAGCGTGCGTAGCGTCGCTCGATCGCGCGGACGTCGCGGACCATCGCCTCGCGCCGAGCGCCCTCGCCGTCGAGGGTGACGAGCATGTCGGACGACGCGCGGAGCTCGGCCTCGGTGCGCTCGATGCTCTCGAGATCGCGCGCGCGCTCGAGATCGGCGAGCTCGTCGAGCAACCCGCGGAGCTCCTCCTGCAGGCGCGCGCCCAGCTCCGGTCCCGAGACCCGGAGCGAGAGGCCGCGGTCGATGCGTCCTCGCGCCATGTCGTGCAGGGCGTCGTCGGGGACGAAGTGATAGAACGCGCGCTCCCCCGCCGCCCGCTGCCGCGCCACCATCGCCCGCAGCGCCTCGTTCTCCTCGCCGAGCGCGATCACGCTGATCCCCACGGCCAGATCGCCGAGCGCTTCGCGCGCCTTGGCGATGTCGGCCTCGTTCACCGGCGCCGCGCCGTCGGTCACGAGCACGATCTGGGCGCGGGCGAGGTCGGGGTCCTGCGCGCGCGCCTCGGCGATCTGCGCGAGGCTCGAGAGGAGCGCGGCCTGGATGTTGGTGCCGCCGATGCGGATGAGGCCCACCACGTCCTGGATGGCGTCGAGCGCGCCCTTGGGGTCGGCGACGCGCACGATCGGCCCGGGCTCGAGGTCGAAGTACCGATAGAACAGCGTGACACGGGTGCCGCGCCGAGCGTTCTCGAAGCGCTGGAGCAGCGTGGAGAGCTCGGCGATCAGCAGCGCGTCGCGGGTGCGCGCGCGATCGCCGATCATCGAGGTCGAGCCGTCGAGCAGGTAGACGCGCACCTCCGAGACCATGCGCGTGCGCACCCGTTCGACGCGCTCCTGCTCGACGTATTTGCGGGTGAGCAGCCGCCCCGTGGCGAGCTCCAGCAGGATGGTGCGCGGATCGGAGATCACCGCGGTGGCCACGTCCTCGACGCTCCGGGCGGGGACCAGCTGCAGATCGGGCGTGGGGAACGCGACGACGCGCGGCCTGAGCTCGAGCTCGAGCACTCGGAGCGGGCTCAGCACGCCCCCGACCTCGAAGGCCCCGTCGACCGAAAGCGCCGCGGAGAGCGTGGCGGTCTCGGCGCCCGAAGCGAGGTACTCGCGCGCCTTGGCGTGGTACTGCGCCGGGATCTCGGTGAGATCGAGATCGAGGTCCCGCCGCCCGCGACGGTAGCCCTCGCGCACGCGCTCGACCACGCGCTCGCCGAAGGTGTCGCGGCCCGACGCCTCGATCTCCCGCTCGTGTATCTCGTCCTGCAGGGCGAGCGGACCTCCGCCGAGCGCGACGAGCGCCCGCTCGGTCCGGCGGACGACGAGCTCGTCGAACGCGTCGGACGCAGAGCCGTCGAGCGCGGTGAGCGAAGCCCAGAGCTTGCGCCGCTCGCCGCGATCGAGCGCGGAACGAGCCTGGTGGAGGAGCCCCACGGTCGGAGACAGGCCCTCGGCCTCGAGCCGGTCGATGCGCACGATCTCGCGCGCGATGGCGCTCCGCCGCGCCTCGACGCCGCCTTCGTCGAGGGGCATCGCCGCGGACGACTCGAGCAGCACCTGACGCGCGGCCTCGAGGAGCCGGCGGCGACGGGCCAGGAATGCGCGCTCGTCGCGCGCGAGATCGAGCAGGTGGTCCACCGCCGAGAGCTGCAGCTCGACGAGGCGGGCGTGATCCAACCGCGGCTCGCCCTCGGCCTCGGGGTGGGCTTCGTCGGGCTTCGCCTCTCGCACCGCGAGGGGCGGGAGGATGCGCGTGGGATCGGTCGCGGCGACCATTCGGCGGAGCGTGCGATCGCCCTTGTCGAGTGCCTGGATCGCGTGGACCACCAGCTCGAACATGCGGCGCAGCCACGCCCCTCGCGCCGTTCCGACGCGTCCGTTGACCACGCAGGCGCGCTCGACGGCGACGAGGTTGTCCTCGAGCTCGTCGACCGCGTACTCGATGATCTTGTCGGGCCAGGCGTCGTCGCCGTCGCGCACCGCGCCGATGAACGCGAGGAGCCGCTCGAGCGCGCGGGTGTCGGTCTTCCCCCGCCAGCCGATGCCCTTGAGGATCGGCCGGACCAGGCGGGTGAACGGCGCGCGCACCGAGGAGGGATCGAGCACCACCTGCTCGATCCGGCGCTCCAGCTCGGCCAGCCGCTCGTCGCGCTTCATGTGCGCTTCATGACCTCGTCCCACGCGCGATCGCCGGCGGCCTTGCCGAGCGCGACGACGTGGGCGCGCACCGCACCGCGGAGCTCGTCGACCCGCGCACGCATCCGGCTCGCGCGCTCGGCGTGATCGGGGAACGTCTCGCCGATGACCCGGGCCTCGAGGGCGAAGCGCAGGAGCGCGGCCTCGTCGAGCACGACCTCGAGGAAGCGCGAGTCGACGATCGTGCGGAGCCGCCCCTGGGCGTCGTCGAGCGGCCGGTCCTCTGCGCTGAGCGTGGCCCACCACGCCTCGAGCAACGCGACCGCGCGCTCGACACGCGAGAGATCGGCCTCGGCGGAGCTGCGGCGCAGGGGCTCGGGGAGCTTGCGCATCAACCCCTCGAGCGCGGCCCCGGCCTCGGCGGCCGAATCGCCTGCGGGCCGCTCGACCCGGAAGGCGATCTCGCGGAGCGTGACCGCGATCGGCGTGCGGACCTCCACGCCTCGGAGCGCGCGATAGGCCGCGAAACCCGGCGAGGGCAGCGTGACCGGGACCGCCGCCTCGGCCTCGACCAGCGCCTCCGCCGACCACCCGAGCCACTGCTCGGGCGCGATGGCCTTTCCGAGATCTCGCCGCTCGAGGGTCGTCGCGAGCTCGTCGACGCGCGCGCGCAGCCCGTCGCGATCACCGCCGTCGAGCCCGGCCACGAGCGTCGCGATCAGCGAGCCCAGGCGCGGCCCCACCACCCGATCCTTGAGGCGTGAACGTTGGCCGAAGAGGCTCGAGATGCGCGCGCTGAGGGCGTCGAGCCCGGCGAGCTCGGACTCGAGCCCGCGCACGATGGCGTCGATGTCGTTGCCCCGCGCGCGCGAGAGCACCGCCGCCATGCTGCGACGGAAGCCCGCGTCGAGCAGCGTGGCCACGTCCTCCTCGAGCCGCTGGAGCGCCAGGCCGAGGTTCTTCTGCGACGCCGCGGCGTCGGCGAGCTCGGCGCCGTCGGCCTCGAGCCGGCGACGCAGGTTGGTGAGGTCCTCCAGCCAGTCGATGCGCCGCGCGATGCGCGCGCCCACCGTCTCGCCGTTCTCCTCGAGGATGGCGCCCACGTCGCCCGCCTGGGCTCCGGGCTCGAACGCGATGGTCTCGTCGATCACCGCGATGGCCCGCCCGCGCAGCCAGCGCGCGAGCGCCTGGGTCTCCCGCACGTCGGGGCGGCCCGACTGATCGAGCTTGCCCGCGAGCTCGCCGAGCTGCGCCGCGGTCGACACGAGCTGGTCGAGATCGTTCGGATGCATCGACGAGAGCCCGGTCCGCAACGCGCGCTCGGTGAGGCGATCGGCCACCTGCTTCACCAGCGCGGCGGCGCGATCGGCCGTGGGGCCGCCGCCGAGGGCGAGCGGCGTGAGCGCCTGCACCGAG
>JAIBCE010000019.1 GCA_019694315.1 Sandaracinaceae bacterium | reverse complement strand
GGCCAGGCTCGGCTCGTCGATCGCCTCGGCCCATCGCGCGAGCGATCGCGCGGCCTCGAGGCTGTCGAGCGGGATGCCGATCGCGTCGGCCAGGCTCGCGCCTTCGTGGAGGGCGCGCGCGATCCGTGCGGCCTCGAGGCTCGCTCCGTCGTTCACGCGGGCCTCGCGGTGCGGAGCGCGGCGAGCACGCCGCGGCGGAGCTCGGCGAGCGCGCTCGCGCAGTCGGCGAGCACCCGGGCCCGCTCCAGGCGATCGCGGACGATGTCGGCCTCGCGCGCGGGCAGCGCATGCACGGCGCGCTCGAGCGGTCCGAGGTGGGCCGCGATGCGCGCCACGGCCTCGAGCACGTGAAGGGCGGGCACGGTGGCCTCGGCGCTCGCGCTCGGCGCATGCACGGCCGAGGGCTGCGCGAGGCCCAGGCGCAGGAGCTCGGCCGGGGCCTCGAGGGCCTCCGGGCTCGCGACGCGCGCGAGCTCGGCCAGCTCGTGGCTGCGAGGCGCGAGCGAGGTCTCGTGGCTCGTCTCGATCGCCGCGCCGAACGACGCGCGCGAGGTGCTCGCACGGATGCTCGGCGCGCTCACGATGCGCCTCCCTCGCGCTCGTTCCACGCGGCGTGGAGCACGGCAGCGACGGCGTCGTAGAGCCGCTCGGGGATCTCGTCGCCGAGCTCCAGCTCGTAGAGCCCGCGCGCGAGCGGCACGTCGCGCACGATCGGCACGCCCGCCTCCTCGGCGAGGCGACGGATGTACATCGCCTGCTCCTCCATGCCCTTGGCCACGACCTCGGGGGCGCTCGTGCCCTCGTCCTCCTCGAAGCGGAGGGCCACCGCGACGTGGGTCGGGTTCACCACCACGACGCTCGCGCTGCGCACCGCCTCGGCCACGTCGTGCTGCGCGATCTCGCGCCGCACGCGCTCGCGCTCACCCTTGGCGTGGGGATCTCCCTCGGCCTCCTTGTGCTCGCGCTTGACCTCCTCCTTGGTCATGCGCAGCTCCTTCTGCAGCTTCCAGCGCTGGTAGAGCACGTCGGCGACGGCGATCGCGAGCATCGCGCCGCCGCTCCGCAAGAGCAGCGTCCGCACGATGGTGCCGGTCGCCGCGAGCAGCGCCGACACGTCGCGGCCCACGAGCGAGAGCGCCCCGTGCATGCCCTCCTCGAGCACGCCCTTCACCACCCACGCGACGAGCAGGACCTTGAGGATCGAGCGCGCGAGCTCGACCCACGCGTCGGGTCCGACGATCCGCTTGGCCCCGGCGATCGGGTCGAGGCGCTCGAGCTCCACGCCGAGCGCCTTGGTCGCGAGCACCGGCCCCGTCTGCACCATCGACGCGAGCACCGCGACGATCACGAGGATGGCGAGCAGCGGGGCGCTCTCACGCACCGCCACCTCGAGCCCCGCCGAGAGCGCGCCCGCGGGTGAGAGCTCGAGCTCTCCGCGCGCGGCCGCGAGCGCGGGCTCGAAGAGCTCTCGGAACGCACGCACGAAGCCAGGCCCACTCGTGCCGAGCGCTCCGCCCGCGGCGAGCAGGAGCAGCGCCGTGCCGAGCTCGCGGCTCTTGGCGATCTGCCCCTTCTCCCGCGCCTCGCGCAGGCGCTTGGGTGTCGGCTCCTCGGTCTTGTCGTCGGCCATGCGCGCCCTTGTCGGCGTCCGGGGCTGCAGGTTGCCAAGAAACGCCCCGAGACTGAACGGGCCTCGCTCTCCTCACGGGCGAGCCAGCGGCTGCGGGCGGGCCGCGAGGTGTTGACGCACGCTGGCACGTGCTCCCCGCGAGGGCGTGAACCAGGCTCACGCTCGTGGGCTCGAGCCTCGGAATCGCCCACGAAACAGGCGAATTCGCGCGTGTCTCGGCGTGGCACCCCGCTTGCGAAAGACCCCCTCGACCACGCTCTCCCCTTCTGCCTCGAGGAGCTTCCCATGCGCTCGGCCCATTCCTTCGTGCTCACCTCTCTCGTCCTCGTCTCCGCCGCCTCCGCGGCGTGCGAGCCCTTCGGCAACCTCGACGGCGACTGGACCCGCGGCGAGCGGGGCCACACGCGCTGGCAGATCCTCGACGGCCTCTGCCCGGGCATCGGCGGTGGCTGCAATTTCGATGTCCCGATCGCGGTGGGCGCGACGGTCCAGCTCGCGGTCGACGGCGTCGACGGCACGCCGGTGTCGGCGTCGTTCACGGGCGGCATCGAGGGTGACGGTGGCATCGACTTCGCGGAGGACCGCGACACGCTCGTGCCGATCCGCGTGGTCGCCGCCGGCGCGGGCCGCACCGAGATCTCCGACACGAACGGTCCCATCGATGCGGCCACCGTCTTCGGTCGCGAGGTCACGCGCCTCGAGTGCGGGCGCTGGCGACAGGACGTGGACATCGAGTGGCGCATGATCGGCCTCTCGCCCACGACCGAGCTCACGCTGCCGATGGGCAGCGACGACACGTTCCACCTCGTCTGTCGCGCCTCCGACGCGCAGGGCCCCCTCCTCAGCGCCGACGCGATCGACTGGACGATCGTGTCGGGCAGCGAGGCGCTCGATCTCGCCTCCACCGACTTCGGCACCTTCGGCGCGACCGCCAACGGCGCGCGGATCCGCTACCGCACGCGCGCGCCCGGCACGGCCGTCGTCCGCGCGAGCGTGGGCGAGGTCACCGAGGACCTCACGATCACGATCGAGTGAGGCGCGCGCCTCGCAGAGCTCGCGCGATCAGCGGCGGGCGTTCTCGCGCTCGGTCGGGATCGGAAAGGGTGAGAGAGCGCGCGCGGGTCCGTGCATCGCGCGCTGCACCATCCCGAACATCGATCCCGGGTTCCAGAACAAGAAGCCGTCGGCGCCGCCTGCGCGGGCGCCTCGGATCTGATCGGCGATGAAGCCGGGCTCCCACTCGTCTTCCTCGAGGCCGTTGTCGAAGCCTTGCAGGAAGGGGCGGATCACGGGCCGTGGCCCGATGCGCTCGCGGAGGCGGGAGACGCCGATCTGCACGAGCGAGCGCGCGCGGTGCGGTCGCTCGCGCTCCCACTCGAGCATCGCGTTCAGGTAGAGCATCGGCGAGAAGACGTCCACGTGATCGGCCCAGAGCTCGAGGTCCTGGCCGAGGCCCGAGCGATCTCCCTCCCAGAAGGCCTGGATGCCGAAGACGTCGGCGCCGAGCGGCACCTGGATCGTGGCGTCGATGCGCTCGAGCAGCGCGTGCAGGTGCTCGGCCCGCGTCGTGTCCTCGCGGGCGCCCGGATAGCTCGCGAGGTGCACGCCGTCGTCGACCGGGAAGCGGATGTAGTCGAGCTGGATCTCGTCCACGCCGAAGCTCTCCACCTCGTCGGCGAGGCGCACGATCATGTCGAGGTTGCGCGTGTCCCACGGGTTGAGCCACGCGCCGCCCGTGCCCCAGCTGATCCACGGACGTCCCTCGTGGCGCGGGCGGTTGTCCTGGATCGCACGCTCGGGCTCGCGCACCGCGAGCTGACGATCGCTGAAGCAGACGATGCGGCCGATCACGTGCAGCCCCGCGTCGTGGAGCGCGGCGACGAGCGCACGCGGATCCTCGATGTGGCCGCTCTCGGAGCGCGCCAGCTCGGGGATGGACGAGTCGTAGAGCACGCGGCCCATGCCGTCCTTGAAGTCCACGACGGCCGTGTCCATGCGCGCGCGGCGGACCATCGCGATGATGCCGTCCACGCCGTGGAGGCGGATGTAGGGGCCCGAGATGTAGAGCCCGCGCGCGTGCTGCACGCGGCTCGAGAGCTGATCGTGGCGGGCTTCTTGTGTACGCGCGCGCTCCGGGCTCACCGTCCCGAGCGCCACCAGCACCAAGAGAGCCACGAGCCAGAGTCGCCCTCGCATCCGAGCATGCTCGCAAGGCCCTCTCGCCGATGCCAAGAAAACGAACACCGAGATCTTGAAGCTTCTTGGGGAGTTGCCGATTCCCCCCGACCGCGCCGAAGGCGCGAAGAAACTGGGTTGGCGGTCGGTGAATCGCCCCTCCGGCAACTCAGGGACCGAGAGAACATCGAGATCCCGCCGAGCGTAGCGCGAGGCGCCCAAGTGGGGCTGGGGCCCCGCGCGGGAGCATTCGCGTCAGCGAATGGAGCGGGTGGGGGCCCCGCCTCGCGGGGGAGGGGGCGCACGCCCCCTCCGGCAACTCAGGGACCGAGAAAGAAAGCGAGATCCCGCCGAGCGTAGCGCGAGGCGCCCAAGTGGGGCTGGGGCCCCGCGCGGGAGCATTCGCGTCAGCGAATGGAGCGGGTGGGGGCCCCGCCTCGCGGGGGAGGGGGCGCACGCCCCCTCCGGCAACTCAGCGTGCGGGGATCGCCACGAGGCGCCCGTAGCCGCGGCCTCGCCAGGTCGGGACGACGAGTCGCTCCCCCTCGACGACGCGTGCCGACTCGAGCGGGATGTCGAGCTCGAGGCCCCTGCCGCTCGGCAGGGTGCAGATCGCGTGGACGGTCACGTGGAGCACGGCGCCGCTCCTCTGCGAGATCTGCTGTCGCGCCTCGGTCCAGCGGCACTCGGCCTCCTCCGCTGGCTGCGAGGCGAGCCCGCTCTGGTTGAGCGACTCGATGCCCTGGTAGGTCGGCACCGCCGCGAAGGGCGCGACCGCGAAGATCATGCAGGCCGCGATCGCCAACGGATGTGCGGTCTCACCGCCGATCGACACCCGCGCTGCCAGCCGCGAGAGCGCGAGGGTGCCGAGGACCGCGACGATCGCGCCCACCGTGAGCGCGAGCGCCGTCGAGACCCAGCCGAGCTCGGCGTACGAGAGCGTGCGGGGCTCACGGCTGGGCGTCGCGACCCAGAACAAGAGAGCGATCCACGCCAGGGGCACCGAGGCCAGGAAGAGGCGCGAGGCAAGGCCCGTCAGGCTGGGCGTGGCCCCGGCGTCGAGGAGGGCCGGCTCGGCGAGCTCGCGCGGCGGCGCCCCGCGACACCGCGGGCACTCGGCGAGCGTCGGCGCGCGAACCATCCCGCACGTGGGGCACGTGATCCCTTCGGTCGACACGCGGGGAGCTGCCATGGGCGCTCCGATTCTTGATCGAAGGGGGCAGAGGCTGAAACCATCGTTCCGTGGCCCGCGCCCTCTCGCTCGCTCTGGTCTTGCTCGTGCTCGCTGCTCTGCCGAGCGCCGGCGCCCAGGTGCGCACGACACCGCCCGCTGCGGCCGCGCGCGCCGAGCTGCGCCGCTATCGCGTGCTCTTCGTGGGCAACAGCTACACGCGCTTCCACGCGATGCCCCTCATGGTGCGGGCGGCGCTGCGCTCGCTGGCGCACCATCCCTCGGTCGACGTCGAGACGGTCGCGCACCCGGGCTGGACGCTCGAGCGTCACCTGCGCAGTGGCCGCCCGCAGCGACGCATCGCGGCCGGCGCGTTCACGCACGTCGTGCTCCAGGGACACTCGCTCTCGGCGATCGGAGACACGCGCTCGCTCCGCGACGCGGTGCACGCGCTGCACCAGGCCAGTCACGACGCGGGCGCGCGCACCGTGCTCTACGAGACGTGGGCTCGCCGCGACGGCGCCGTGGAGTATCGGCGCGAGGGCGCGCCTCGATCGGCCGACGAGATGACGGCGCAGATCGGCGCCGCCTACGCGTCGCTGGCGCGCGAGCTCGACTCGCCCGTGGCCCCCGCAGGACGCGCCTTCGCGATCGTGCGCGCCGAGCACCCCGAGCTCGAGCTCTACCGGAGCGATGGCTCGCACCCGAGCGAGGCGGGCAGCTACCTCGTGGCCGTGACGCTCGCGGGCGTGCTCTCCGGCCACGACCCGCGGGAGCTCCGCTACGTGGTGCCGGGCGTGGGACGCAGCGAGGCGAGGCTGCTCCGTGACATCGCCTCGCGCGCCATCACCGCTGGCCCATGAGCTGGACCCTGAAGCGGTGAGGCGTCAGGGGCAGGTGTTCACACACACGCCCTCGACGCAACGCGCGGTCAGCGCGCACTCCTCGGGCATGCTGGGCGAGATCATCGGGCACGAGGCCGCTGCGCACTCGGCCATACGCTGGGTGCTGAGCCACGTGTGATAGGCCCAGGTCTGCGCGATGGGCGTGGAGGAGGGGACGCAGCAGCCGCCGGAGTCGGTCACCGTGTCGCCCAGGCACTCGGCGTCGGCCGTGCAGTGTCGTGGGTCCGGCGCGCCGTCCTCCATGTAGAAGGGACCGTCCATGTGCGCGCCCCGCGCCGAGGACTGCGCGTTCGGGACGGCCGCCTGAGCACCAGTCTGGTTGCCAGTCTGAGTGCCAGTCTGGCTGCCAGTCTGAGTGCCAGTCTGAGTGCCAGTCTGGTTGCCAGTCTGAGTGCCAGTCTGGTTGCCAGTCTGGTTGCCAGTCTGAGTGCCAGTCTGGTTGCCAGTTTGGTTGCCAGTCTGGGATCCCGAGCAGGCCAGGAGCAGGGTCGTGAAGAGCGCGAGCGCCGATGTCCTCATCAGAAGGTCCCTCCCAGGCCCGTGGCGCGGAGCGACAAGCGCACGCCGGTGCGAGCCTCGTACTGGCCTGGGCGGCGCTCGACCTCGCCGGGCTCGATCGAGCCCACGAGCTGGAGCGCGCCGAGCAGGATCTCGGCGGCGCCCAGCGCCCCGAGCGTGATCTGCGTGAGCTCGACGTGGCTGGCGGCGAGCCCGACCACCCCGGTGAAGAGGCCGGTCGCGAGGCCCGAGATGCCTTGCGCGATGGAGAAGAGCCGCGCGTCGCGCGCCCGATCGGCGTCGGCCACGAGGAAGCCCTCGAAGCGCGCGATCTCGGCGAGCCCGGGGCGTCCCCCTGCCGAGATCGACTGCCAGTCCGCGAAGCGACGCTCCTCGGTCGACGGGCTCAGCGAGCCGAGGATCGCCGTGGCGAGAGAGAGCGCGCCGAGCTGGAGCGGCAGGATCGAGAGGATGGGCAGGAGGCCGGAGCCGTCGTCGAACGCGAAGAAGAGCGGCGTGGCTCCGAGGCCGATCGCACCGATGACGTAGCCCATCACGGCCCCGAGTGTCCTCGCATCCCGGGCGCTGCGGGCGTCGGTCTCGAGCAGGGTGTCGAGCTCGGCGGCGCGCAGCGAGAGGCCGAGCGGATCGGCGAGCGTACGCGCCCCGAGCTCGACCTCGGCCTCGGGGGAGGGGAGCTGCGGGACCTCGGGGGGCGCGCTCTCGTCGTCGAGATCGGTGCGCCCCGAGGGTGCTTCGGGCACGGCCTCGTCGAGCGCCTCGGTCGTCGTCGCGTCCGTCGTCGGGCCCGCGGCCTGCGCGTGGGCGAGGCTCGTCGCGCCCCACCCGACCACGAGCACCACGAGTCCGAGCACGCGCATCGCCTCAGGATATCGGATCCGTACGTGTGCCCGCATCGCTTCCGCTGCGTGCTCGGCCTCACGTCCGGCCTCACCTCCTTCTCAGCGGCGCCCGTCCCGCCGCCGCGGAGAGGGCCACCGACACGTATGCTGCGCGGAATGTCCGATCCGAACGTGCCCACGACCACCCAGGACACCGAGGCGCTCGCCGCCACGCTGGCCAGCGATGCACGGACGGGCGCGTTCGCGCGACCTGGCTCGGCGCCCGTGCACGCGTCGGGCGAGCTGCCGCTCGAGCTGCCTGCCTTCGTCGCGATGCTCGGCAACCCCGCGTTCGAGGAGCGCTATGCGGCCGCCGATCTGCTCGGGCGCGGGGGCATGGGCGAGGTGCGCCTCTACCTCGATCGGCGCATCGGTCGCGATGTCGCGCACAAGTCGCTCCGCAAGGACGTCCGCAAGAGCCAGATCGGCCTCGAGCGCTTCGTGCGCGAGGCGCGCGTGCAGGGGCAGCTCGAGCATCCCGCCGTGGTGCCGGTCTACGACCTCGGGCTCGATCCGAGCGGCCAGGTCTTCTTCACCATGAAGCGCGTGAGGGGCACGTCGCTCGACACGGTGCTCGACGCGCTCGCCCAGGGCGACGACGAGACGCGCGCGCGCTACACGCGACGGCGGCTCCTCACCGCGTTCGTCCAGGTGTGCCGCGCGATGGACTTCGCGCACAGCCGCGGCGTGCTCCACCGCGATCTCAAGCCCGGCAACGTGATGCTCGGCGACTACGGCGAGGTGCACGTGCTCGACTGGGGCCTCGCCAAGATCGTGAGCAGGAAAGAGGGGCCGCACCTCGACCTCGCGGAGGAGCCCGAGCGCGAGGGCGACAGCCGCGACTCGAGCGCCACGCCCACGCTCGCGGGCTCGGTGCTCGGCACGCCCGGCTACATGTCGCCCGAGCAGGCGCGCGGCGAGACCGACGGCCTCGACGGTCGCACCGACGTGTACTCGCTCGGCGCGATCCTCTTCGAGATGCTCTTCCGCGAGCCACTGCACCCGGGCCCCGGCACGCCCGCGCGCATCGCCTCCACGCTCGCTGGGCCCGAGATGCGTCGCGCGCACCGCGCGCACGGCGCCGAGGTGCCGCCCGAGCTCGAGGTCCTCTGTGAGAAGGCGTGTGCGCTCGATCCCGACTACCGGATCCCCAGCGCTCGCGCCCTCGCCGACGCGGTGGAGCGCTTCCTCGATGGCGAGCGCGACGAGGAGCGACGCAAGGCGCTCGCGATCGAGCACGTGCAGAAGGCCAAGACGCTCGCGGCGCGCGCCGATCGCGGCGAGACCGACGCACACACGGAGGCGCTGCGCGAGCTCGGGCGCGCCCTCGTCCTCGATCCGTCGCACGGGCCCGCGCTGACCGCGCTCGAGTCGCTCCTCACGCGGGTGCCCGATCCGCCGCCACCCGAGGCGGCGCGAGAGATCGAGGTCGCCGAGACCTCACAGCGGCGCGCGATGCTCCGCACCACCACGATGCGTCACGCGTTCTGGGCCCTCGTGGCGCCGCTCATGTACTTCACGCTGCCGCTGCGCGACGGGACGCTCGGCGTGGGGATCCTCGCCGTGGTGCTCTCGCTCTTCGCGCTCACCCTCTACGTGTGGCGTGCCCAGCCCGCCTCGCGCCTCTGGTGGCACGTGCTCGTCGGCGCCACCGCCCTCACGATCGGCATCCTGACCACGCTCTTCGGGCCGTTCGTGTTCGTGCCCTCGCTCGCGGCCACGTACACGATCTTCTATGCGCCGCAGACGACGGTGCGCGAGCGGAACTTCCTCCACGGCGTGCTCGCGCTCGCAGTGCTCTTGCCCGCGCTGCTCGCCGAGCTCGGCGTGGTGCCGCGCGTCGCCGACTTCCTGCCCGACGGCAGCATGGTCGTGCGCTCGCCGCTCTTCGCCTTCGAGCCGCGCGGCACGCTCGCGCTCCTGCTCGCGTCGAACCTCCTCCTGGTCGTCGTCCCCGGCACGCTCGGCGGGCGCTTCTTCGAGCGCCTCAGGCACCTCGAGGCGCGCGCCATCGTGCAGTCGTTCAGCCTGAGGCAGCTCCTTCCCAAGCGCTGAGGCGCGGTGTCCCTCAGCGCTCGTCCTCCTGGGTGACGCGAGCGAGCGCTGGGGCGTCGAGCGCGTGCAGCGCATGAGTCACGCATCGCGAGAGCGTGCGGACTGCGCTCCGCGGTGTCGGTTCGAGTGGACGGTTCCGGTTCGACCGTGCATGAGGCGCATGGTTCTCTGTGCGGTGGTCGCAGTTCACGGAGCTCGCATGTCACCAGCGGTCTGGATCCTGGACGACGAAGCGGAGGTACGCGATGCGCTCGGCGCGCTCCTCGTGGGCGACGACGGGCGCGTGCGACGGTTCGGGGCGACGGCGTCGCTTCTCGACGCGCTCGAGGGTCAGGAGGGGCCCGATCTGCTCCTCATCGACCTCGACCTCGAAGGCGTGTTGGATCCTCGCTTGATGGCCCTCGTGTCGCGACTCTCGGAGCGTTTGCCGGTGGTCGCCGTCACCGGGCACGCCGCCGACGAGTGGCTCTTTCCCGCCATCGAGGCGGGCTGCGTGGGCTACCTGCTCAAGTCCGACGCGTTCGATCGCCTGGCGAGCGTGTGTCGGGAGGCGATCGAAGGAGGGAGCCCGATGACGCGCGAGGTGAGCCGGAGAGTGCTCCGGCGCCTCAAGCGTCAGCCCGCCGCCGAGACGACCATGGCGCCCTCGGACCGAGAGACGGAGGTGCTCAAGCTCCTCGCCGACGGGTACACCTACGAGCAGGTGGCGTTGCACCTCGACATCTCCCTCGCGTCGGTGCGCACCTACGTGAAGCGCGTCTATGCCAAGCTCGGCGTGAGCACCAAGAGCGAGGCCACGCAGCGTGCGATGCGCCTCGGCTATCTCCGATGAGCACGTCCGCCCCCGTGTCGCATACCCATGCGACACCAGCTCCGTCACGTGAGCGAGCGAGCCTCGTCTCGTGAGCGCGACCCCCTCGCCGGCCCCCTGGCAAGAGCTGTGGCTCGGCTTCGATCCGTCGACCGTCGAGGCCAACCTGGGCTCGAAACGCGGCATTCCGTCGCTCGCGCTCGGCCTCGTCATGAACCTCGTCTGCACCTCGGCGTGGGGCGCAGCGCGCTTCGATCTCCGCCCCGAGTGCGTGTGGTGCACGTTCGTCGTGTGGGCGCTGGGCGGTGCCTACGGCCTGAACGCAGCACACCGGCTCAACCGTCCGGGTCTCCCCTACGCCGCGATCCGCGGCGGATACCTGCTGTCGTCGGTCGCCTATGGAGCCTCGTTCGGCGCGAGCTCGTCGCTCCTGGCCTCTCCGACCTATTCGATGGGGCTCGTGACGGCGAGCGCGTGCGGTGCGTTTCTTCCAGCGCGGTCGCCGGCGCTGCTCGGCGCGTTCGCGCTCACGCCGCTCGCGCTTCGGCTGACCTTCGTGCCCTCGCCGAGTCCGCTCTCCTGCCTCGTGGCCCTTTCGTTCGGTCTGATCGGCGCAGGCATCGCGGGCTTGATCTCGGCCCGCCTCGCGCACGATGCCCAGCTGGCCGAGGCCGTCGCTGCACCCGTCGACCCGGAGAGCGCAGTGCGCCTCGCTCTCCTCACAGCGGTCCACGATCACCTCTCGGGGCTCCTGCTCGTGGCGCGGACGACTGCCTCGACCGCGCGAGACGTCCAGTCGCTCCGCCCACTGCTCACCCAGATCGCCGCACGCGGCGCCGAGCTCGTGGGGGGGCTGGGACACGCGGATCTGCAGCGTGTGGGGCGAGATCTCGACGAGATCGCGCGCTCTCTCGGGGGTGAGGTGACGATCTCGATCCGCGGGCCGGCCGACGAGCTGCCCATCGACGATCGTCGTCAGCTCGTGGAGCTCGCGTCCGAGGCGACTCTGAACGCGCTGCGTGCTCGTCCCGACGATCGCGTGGCGCTGAGCATCGAGGTCGACGAGCGGGAGGTGCGCTTCCGCTCCCTGTCGTCGGCGAGCGAATCGCCACGCGCCCACACCGGTCGGGGCCTCCGCTACGCGCGCCTGCGCGCCGCCCTCCGTGGGGGGTCGACCGAGATCGAGCGCCCGCGCCGCGTGGATGGACACGCGACGACTTTCGTCCTCCGCACGCGCTGGCCGCGGGCGCATGGCGTGCAGCGTCGTGGGTTCCCACGCGCGAGCATCACGATCATGGCGTTTCTCGCGCCGGCGACCTTGCTCGCGATCGTCCAGGGCGCGTGGTGGCCACTCGCGCTCTCGGGATATGCGACGTTCTCGGCCGCCGTGCTCTTCGAGGAGATGCGCCGAGCGGGAAGGGAGCTCGAGGACAAGGCACGTAGCGTCTTGGCCGAGGTCGACGCAGGGCTCGCGGCCGACACTCGCGCGATCATCGGGCCTTGTCACGAGGCGCTCGTCGCGGCGATGCGAGACGCCGACCTCGAGCGAGTACGTCTGGCGCTGCGCGACTACGCCGAGGCCGTACGCGCTCTGCTCACCGCGCTCGAAGCACCCACGGGTGAGCGCCTGGGACCCGCGGCGTGAGCCCTCTCGAGGGCAAGCCTCAGATCAGGTTGCCATGAGGGGCTGTCGCCAGCCCCTCCCCCCGTCGGAGTGAATCCGCCGGGGCCCCCCTCCCCCAAGAGCCCCGAATCCATTGATTCCTAGGGGAATCAAACGGATCGGTGCTCTACACATGATCGGCGAGACGCCGAGTCATGTGTAGCCTTCCTTTCGGCGGGTCTGATGCAGACCCGCCCCCCTCCCGGCGAAGCCGGTTCGGGGCCCCCACCCAACTCCGCTCCGCGAAACAGAATCGCCTCGACCCAGATGATCCACTGTCTCGGCGATTCTGTTTAGTGGAGCACGACCGCGTGGCCACTTCCCTGGAGGAAGAGATCCCAAGGCGGCGTGTCTCGCTCTGGCAGTCGGAGCACGCTGGTTGCCGTGTACCGATCCATGTAGCGCCGCCCTTCGAAATCCACCCAGGCCTGGACGTCGGAGCCGGGTCCGCGCCAGTCGTAGATCCCTTTCTGAAACGTCGTCATCTCGATCCGCTCCGTGTCGGAGCGGCCGAGGCGCATCGGATCTGCACCGTCGCTGAGCAGGAAGATGGCCTGTCCTGTACTGTCGAGGATGCGGAGGTGGCCCACGTCGAGGTGGTGATGCGTGTCGATCAACAGGCCTGTCACCATGCGCTCGATCCGACTCTCATCGATGGTCAAAGAGGCCTCGGGCCCACCGATCGCAATGCCGTATTGTCCGCGCACGGCGCTGCCCTCGAGCACGACGTCTCGGAGTGTGACCGTGCCCGCCGTCACGGACAGGCTCGTGAACGCGTGGTCGACGAACCGCGTGCTTGCCACGTCGACGACGCCGCCTTCGACGTAGAGGCCCGTCGTCGACGATTCGCGTAGCGTCATGGACGAGATCGTCACCATGCCGCCGCTCACCCGAACGTCGTTGTCACAGCCCACGACCGATCCGCCTGCGATGCGCACCGTTCCGCCCGACACGAGAATGCCAGTCACGAATCCGCTCCACGTGGTGTCCGAGGCCGTCAGCGATCCCAAGCTCGAGCTGAATCCGAGGAAGGAGCCCGAGGGCGAGACACCGGGCCGGTGACTGCCTGAGACGGTGGTGTCGCCGATCTCCAGATCCGTCACGTCGATGGCGGGAGCGGAGCCGACGTGACCCTCGACGCGCGCGGTCGACCTCGACACGGAGGCGCGGGCAGCGCGCAGGGTGGTCGTCCCCGTGGCCACGAGCAAAGAGGCGATGACCTCGACGCGCCCGCTGAGATCGACGATCGGGAGCGCCGCCTGCACGGCGCTGTCTCGCACCGACAGATAGGTCGCATTGCCCACGACACCATGTCGTGTGGCGACGATGTCGAGCCCGTCGAGCGAGGAGCTCAGATCACTGGTGAACGAGACGGCGTCTTGGCAGTCACGGATCTGGAGGTCGACGAGGTCGAATTGATCGCCTGTGAGCCCGGTGTCGGTGAGCGTCGAGCATCGGAGCGTGCTCGGCCCCGTCGTGCCGATGCCCACGATGCGCACTGCGGGATTGACGACGCCGTGAGTGCCGAGATCGAAGGTGCCCGACTCGACCTCGATCGTGGCCCCTCCGGCGGCGAGCTCGAGGGCGCGAGCCATCGTGGCGATGGGAAGACTCCGAGTGCCACGCGCGGTGTCGACGCCCGTCGTGGCCAGACGGATCGGCGTCACTTCGTAGGCGCGGAAGAAGCCCGCAGTGCCCGTGCTCCCCTCGACTCGCGCGGAGACGATCCCCAGCTCGAGCCCGACCGTGGACTCGAGATCCACATACGACACGCCGCCACCTTCGCTGCCCGTTCCGACGAGTGTGGCAGTCACGAGAGCGCCCGACGGCCCCTGGAACGAACCGGATGTCACTCCCTCGAGATTCGTGCCTCGCAGTCGGACGACGATCGCGCCCTCGCGTTGACGCACCTCGCGCGAGGCCACGACGCCGGCTCCTGTGGTCACGGTCGCGCTCGAGATCGTGGCGGAGCCTCCGACGACCACCTCGACGGAGACGCTCAGCTCGTGAGAGCGCAGCCCAGACAGGCCTACACCCCGCAGCGTCAGCGTCGACGGGCCGAGCGCCGCGGAGGGATCGACGGTGACCTCGAGGAGGGTGCTGGTTCCGCGAGCCTCCGTGGGCGTGTCGAGGATCCCGACCGGCGGGGACACGAGCCCGAGCGCGATGGGATCCGTCGAGCCCACGACAGTGCGTGTGAGCATCACGGGCACGGCGTTGCTCGTTCCGCGGACGAGGCGAATCGGCTCACCCGTCGTGGCCAGCGCGAAGTCGTCGGAGACCTCACAGCCGTTGTCGAGGTCACCGTCCACGTCGACGAAGCCGAGCTCGCATGACTGGGCACGGCAGACGCCCTCGTCGCAGAACGACGTCACGAGGTGGGCCACGCCGCTCGGACAGCGGTGATCACAGGCGCCGCAATTCAGAGGGTCCGAGTCCAGGATGACCGTGCACTCCGCGCCACCGCACCGTGCAAGGGGCGCCATGCAGCCGGGGGGCGGGACGAAGCCCGCATCTGCACCGCTGTCTGCCTGGTTGGCATCGGTCGGCGCGTCCGATTCGCCGACATCGAGTCCGGTGTCCGAGCTCTCGGTCACTCCGGAGTCGCGGCCTGCATCGACGCCGCCGTCGTCATCCACGACGACGGGTCCGGGACAGCCCGCGAGGACCAAGAGAAGCGGTGCGGTGAGCGTCAGGAGGAGCGCGTGACGGGAGGTCATCGTCTCTACGATCTCGGCTCCATGGCGCGCGGGCGAGTCGCACGGTCATGCGACACGAGGCACGACGCGTGGCGCTGCTGTCGAACGTCCATGTGACTGTCGCGTCGCGACGCCTCGAGGCACACCGAGCGCATGCGTTGGACCTCCTCGGTTTCCGGTCTCGTGCTGTCAGGCTCGGTGTGCGCGGTCTCGCTGTGTGGGGCGTCGGGGTGCGGGAGCCCCGCGTCGACGGACGCTGCGGTGTCACGGGATGCCGCGGCCGAGGATGGCCCTCGGGATCCCGTCGACGCAGCACGGCTCGATGCCTTCGGTGCCGATGCACCCGCTCTCGATGCACCCGCGATCGATGCCAGTGGCCCCGACGCTGTCAGCGCCGATGCGTTCACGTCGGACACGAACGCCTGCGACATCGATGGCAATGGGCTCTGCGACGACCTGAGGATCGGATTTTGGGGTTCGGCGTCGCCGGGTGGCGCAGCGAGCTTCGGCGCGTGGGTCGACCCCAACCTCGCGTGGCGGCAGGACGACACGAGCACGGGCTCGGCGAGCCTCGACGATGCGATGCTCGCGGCCGTCGACGTCGTGGTGTTCGAGCTGATGCGCGATGCGCTCACCGTTGCCGAGCTCGGGGCGATCGAGCTCTTCGTGCGCCGCGGTGGCGGTGTGATCGTGATGAGCGGCTACGAGGTCGGCAACACGTTTGCCGACGGCGTCGCGGGGCTCGTTCAGCTGCGCTTCCAGACGACGCTCTATTCCGGTGCCGTCACGTGGACGGGGCCCCATCCGATCCACGCGGGCTTGCCAGCCTCGTTCGAGTCGTTTGGTGGCTACGGGCTCACGGCCACCACCGCGTCGCCGCCCGTCACCGTCGTCGCACGAACCAGTCCCACGGCCGGCGCGGCTGCGGACTTCGTCGCGGTGGCGACGATCGATAGTGGCCGTGTGATCGTCCTCGGCGACGAGAACCTCACCCTCGATCGGAGCTGGGGCCCTGACAGCCGCCAATTCTGGCTCGATGCCCTCACCTGGGCCGGGGGCCGATGAACGCCTGCGATCGGGCGAAATCGAGCTATCGTCGCGCGCCCCGCGCCCGGCCCAGGTCGTGCGCGTGCCAGGCCGCAGCGAGGAGACCGAGATGACGACCGTCCGCAAGTTCATGGAGCGCCACTACCTGCACTTCAACAGCCGCGAGGTGGTCGCGGCCGCGAAGGCATACGAGAAGCACATCGAGTCGGGTGGCAAGATGATGGTCACGCTCGCCGGCGCGATGAGCACCGCGCGCATCGGACGCATCCTCGGGCGCCTCATCCGCAAGGGCTACGTGCACGCGATCACGTGCACCGGCGCGAACCTCGAGGAGGATGTGTTCAACCTCCTCGCGGCCAACGACTACCGCATCATCGAGGACTACCGCGGCCTGCGCGCCGAGGACGAGAAGAAGCTCTACGACCAGGGCTTCAACCGCGTCACCGACACGTGCATCCCCGAGACGATCATGCGCCACCTCGAGAAGCGCCTGATCGGTGCGTGGAGCAAGGCCGCCAAGAAGGGCGAGCGCAAGTTCGAGAGCGAGTTCCTCTTCGAGGTGCTCTCCGACAAGACGCTCGAGAAGCACTACCAGATCCCCAAGGAAGACAGCTGGATGCTCGCCGCCAAGGAGATGGGCATCCCCGTCTACTCGCCCGGCTGGGAGGACTCGACGACGGGCAACATGTTCGCGGGCGCCGTGTGGCGCGGCGAGGTGCCCCACCACCAGGTGGTCAAGAGCGGCACCGAGCAGATGGACCACCTCATGCGGTGGTACCTCGACGCCAGCGGCTACAACGCTGCCAAGGAGAAGGCCGAGAAGAAGGGCAAGAAGGCCGACAAGAAGGGCAAGAAGGAGCGCGGCGGAAACCTCGAGCTCTCTGCCCCGAGCGTCGGCTTCTTCCAGATCGGAGGCGGCATCGCGGGTGACTTCGCGATCTGCGCGGTGCCCACGATGATCCAGGACCTCCAGATGGAGGACGTGCCGTTCTGGGGCTACTTCGCGCAGATCAGCGACGCGGTGACGAGCTACGGCGGCTACTCGGGCGCGGTGCCGAACGAGAAGATCACCTGGGGCAAGCTCGACGTGCACACGCCGAAGTTCATGATCCAGAGCGACGCGACGATCGTCGCCCCGCTCATCTTCGCGTACCTCCTCGGCGATTGATCCACGCGAGAACGACCTCGATCGATCGACGCGACGGGCGGGCGCTCCGGAGACGGGCGCCCGCTCGCGTTGCGTCGACGAGGCGCGCAGTCGGCGGATCCCCCGCACGCTTCTTCGATCGAGCGACTTCGTGCGAGCCTCCTCGCGTGCCCCACGTCGTCGGTGAGACCCTCGCGGCCCTCGCGCCGCTCGCGACGGTGGGCGCGGCGCTCTTCGGGGTCAGGACGCTGCTGTCGTCGTGGATCCTCTGGTGGCCGTCGGTCCGGGCCTTCGGCGAGACGCCGCCTTGCGAGGTCGTGTTCACGGGGAGCTCGTCGATCACCTACTGGCACTCGCTCGAGGCCGACATGGCGCCGCTCCGCGTGGTGAATCGCGGCTTCGGTGGCTCGATGATCCGACACGCGGCGCGCTACGCCGATCGCCTGATCGGGCGCGCTCGCCCACGCGCCGTCGTGATCTCCGCGGGCAGCAACGATCTCGCGCTCTTCTTCCGCGTCGCCACGATCGAGCGAGACTTCCGGCGCTTCGTGGCGGCCGTGCACGCGATCGATCCCGAGATCGTCGTCTACTTCGTCTCGATCAACCGCGCGCCCGCGCGCGTCGTCCACTGGTGGCGCATGAGGTCCCTCGAAGAGCGCGTCCGCGCGATCGCCGCGAGCGACCCGCGCGTGCGCTACCTCGACGCCTCGGGCCCCGTGCACGACGCCAAGGGCCGCCCGCGCTTCGGCTTCTTCGGGCTCGATGGCCTTCACATGAACCAGCGCGGCTACGCCGGCTGGACCTCGGTGATCCGCCCCCGCCTGCTCACCGACCTCGGTGCTCAGCCGGGTCGATGACCGCCGAGGTCTGCGGACCGCGCGTGGAATTCGGCCCACGAGGTCACCCAGGCCGTGAGCTCCGAACCGCTCGGGGCGTCGTCGAAGAACGAGGCGACCTCGCGCACCACGTCGAGGTGCGCGAGCAGGCGCGTCGCGACGACGCGACACTCCGCGGGGGTCACGACAGCCGTCGCGTGACGCAGGTACTTCGTGATCGGAGGGGCCTCGGGATCGACCGGCGGTCCGTCGCGGAGCGCACGCGTGGCCGTGGGATCCGCGAGCGCGCCGACCTCGCGCATGAGCTCGCGGAGCGTGGAGAGGCCGCGCTCGGAGCACGTGTACGACGCGCCGGGCTCGATCGACACGAACGTGCACGTGTGCGTGCGTCGTGCGGGCTCGGCGCGTCGCGGGCGCGGGATCGCGTTGCGGGTGCGCGCCGCGATCTGGCTCGCGAAGCGTCGTGCGTCGGGCTTGCCGCGCTTGGCGATCGCGTCGAGCAGGGGCGCGAGGTGCTTGGCCTCCACGGCGGTGTCCGGGCGCATGGCCCAGTCGTTCACGGCCTCGAGCGCCAGGCGCAGACACGCGGAGCTGGGCGAGAGCGCGGGCCCGAGGACCCGATCGAGCGACGCGAGCGGCACGGGCGGATCGCATCGATCCATGCGCACGTCGCCACCGATCGAGCGGATCGCGCGCACCGCGCCCTCGGTGAGCGCCGCGTCCTTGGTGGCTCCGAGCTCGAGCGCCACGGCCGCGCTGCCGCTCGCGAGATCGATCTCGACCAGCGCGTGCGCGACGTTCGTGCGCACCGCCTTGTTGCGCTCGCGCAGGCGCGGACGAAGGAGCTCGATCACGTGCTCACGTGGCGCGAGCCCGAGCTGCACGAGGTACGCGAGAAAGCCCGCCGCGGCGCGTCCAGGATCGGTCCGCTCGTAGCCGCGTCCGCTCGCGGGCACCTCGAGGAACGGCATCAGGGTCTCCGCCGTCAGCGCAGCCGCCGCGAGCGCGTCGCGATGGTGGCGCTGGGCGAGCTGTCCGTGGAGGGTGCGATCGAGCTGCAGGAACGAGCCGACGTTCGGGGCTCCTCGAAACGCGGCGACGGCTCGCGCCACGGCCGCGCGTCCCTCGCGGACCCGGGGCTCGTCGATCGCCATGTCGAGGCGCGACGCGGCCTCGGGGGTCAGCGCCAGCACCACGCCAGCGAAGGCCGAGAGATCGTGGCTCGCGCCCTCGCGCCGTCGCTTCTCGACTTTCTCGATCGGGAACCAGCGTGCGCCGCCCGCGCAGAGCACCGGTCCGCCCGGGTCGTCGACCCACGCGAACGAGGCCGGGGCCGCGCGGCGGATCACCTCACCGAGGTAGGCGCCGATCGCGCGGGACGTGATCTTCCCTGCACGATCCCCGGCGAGGAGCGCGTCGAGGGCGGTCAGCGACTCGAGCGAGAGGTCGAGGCCCTCTCGCCCACGCGCCAGCTCCTCCGCCAGCCCTCGCATCTCTTCCGCGACGCCCGTCATGGGCCGACTCTACACAGGATCGTGCGGTGCACGGCCGATGCGCCGTCGACGTGCCGGGGCAGACACGAGCGTCCTCCTCGGAGGACACTCTCCGCTCAAGTCCGACGCGGCCCAGGCCGATGATCGACCAGCATCGAAGGCGAGGGGACGTGGACATCCTCCACAAGAAACAGGGAAACGTGGTCGCGACGATCGACCGTCGGGTGTTGATCTTCGTCCGTGATCGACCCCTCACGAGCGCGGCGCTCTCCGAGGTGGAGGCATCGCTCGAGCCCCTGCGCTCGACGCTCGGTCCCACGCACCAGGGCGGTGTGCTCGCGGTGATCCCAGGCGACGCGGGGCTGAGCAGCTCGGAGCTCCTCGCGCGCCAGCGCAAGCTCTTCGCCGAGGCGCGGCAGCTGGGCCACCTGTGGATCGCGTTCTGCGTCACGGGCCAGGGGGCCCAGACCTTCGTGCTGCGCGCGGCGATCCGGATGTTCATGCCGGGCCACCCGAGCCTCTCGCTCCACGACGATCTCCGTCCCGCGGTGCGCTGGCTCGCCGAGCGCACGGGGCTCTCTCGCGACGTGCTCGAGACCGGAGTGCGCGAGCTCCAGCGCACGGTCGCAGAGGCCTGATCGCTCAGGACCCGCGACAGCGCGAGACCAGGACCTCACCGCGATCGGTGCGAAAGCGACTGAGGCCGGTGAGCTCGGGGTGCAGGCTCTGCACGTCGACGTCCACACCCGCGAGGCGCACGTCCTGCACGTAGGTCCAGGGCAGCGCCACGCGCACGACGGCGCGCGGGAGGGCCCACGAGAGCAGGCTCTTGGTCCCGGCGTACCCCGCGACGGCGAGCACGATCGCGACGACCGCGGGAAGGCGCGGATCGTCGATGGAGAGGTCGACCTCCACGAAGAAGAGGATCGCGAGCGCGCCGCCCAGGGTGCCCACGCACACGCCGAACAAGGTCGCGAGGCGCGTGCGACGCCGTACGCCCGCGAGCACGAGCGCCTCGTCGCTCACCTCCACCGAGCCCGGCCCCTCGAGGCCCGACCACGCGTGCCCCAGAGGCAGGAATTCCCCGCGAAAGCTGGTCATCTCGCGGCCGCTCCGCGCGAGCCTGCGCGGCGCGCGTGCGAGCGTCTCCTCCGGCGGCACGGCGAAGCTCCACGTGCCCTCCGCGCTCTCCACGCTCGCGAGGCGCGTCGGACTGCCGCTCTGGTGCACGTACGAGAAGCTCACGTGACGCACCTTCTCGGGGTGCTGCTCGAGCATGCGCACGAGCACGTGGCGCGACTCGTTCGGGAGCCCGAGCTTGAGCAACCAGAGGGCGGGGAGCACCGTGACCACGAAGGTGATCCCGGCGATGATCGGCACGCCATCGTCGGGGCCTGCGGCGCCCGAGATCGTCACGCCGAGGAGGATCGCGATCACGAGAGCGCCCAGGCCTCCGAGGATCGCCGCGAGCGCGAGCTGCACCATGCGATCGCGGCGGAGCGAGGCACGCGCATAGGGCGCGAGCTCGAGCGGGCTCATCGCGCGGTCCGCGCGGGAAGGCGTCGGAGCTCGACGGGCGCCTTCGTGAATTGCGCCTCGATCGCGGGCGAGTAGCCGACGGTCGCTTGGGGGCAGAGGCCGGCCATCGCGCGCAGGACCTCGTCCTCGCGGCCCATGATCGCGGGCACGCGATCGCGCGTGCCGTCGTCGAAGCCCATGACGATCCACGAGCCCGCGGCCTGGCCCCGCTGCGTGAAGACGAAGAGCCACACGATGCTCTGCGCCCGGCTGCGGATCGTCGTGAGGATCTTGGCCTTGGCCGGATCCCCGAGCGACGGGATCAGGAGCAAGAGACCCACGAGCACACCTAGCGCGCACATCGCCGCGAGGCCCTGCCCCTCGCGTCCGTCGAGCGCCACGAGCGAGATGCCCGCGAGGACGATCATGAGCACGATCATCGTGAGGCCGCCTTGGCGGAAGCCCTTCTTGGAGGCGCGGATCTGCTCCACGAGGAGCGCTTCGAGATCGGGGGTCATGTGCGCCGACAGCATACGTCCGTTCGCTCGGAGTCCAGAGAGCGCGACCTCGCCGTGCCGCACGGACGCACCCTCGGAGGCGCGAGCCAGTCCCTTTCCGCTCCCAATCGAACAAGGACATGGAGGTACGCGCCGAAACGCGGGCTCGCGTGAGCCTCGGCATCGTCGCGTCTGATCTGATCCGAATCTCGGATCCGCAGAGCGCGACCTCGCCGTGCCTCACGGACGCACCGTCGGAGGCGCGAGCCAGTCTGCCTCTGCTCCCAATCGAACAAGGACGTGGAGGTACGCGCCGCAACGCGGGCTCGCGTGAGCCTCGGCATCGTCGCGTCTGATCTGATCCGAATCTCGGAACCGCAGAGCGCGACCTCGCCGTGCCTCACGGACGCACCGTCGGAGGCGCGAGCCAGTCTGTCTCTGCTCCCAATCGAGCAAGGACGTGGAGGTACGCGCCGCAACGCCACCGCGCGTGAGCCTCTGCATCGTCGCGTCTGATCTGATCGCACTCTCGGATCCGCAGAGCGCGACCGCGCCGTGCCTCACGGACGCACCGTCGGAGGCGCGAGCCAGTCTGTCTCTGCTCCCAATCGAACAAGGACGTGGAGGTACGCGCCGCAACGCGGGCTCGCGTGAGCCTCGGCATCGTCGCGTCTGATCTGATCCGAATCTCGGAACCGCAGAGCGCGACCTCGCCGTGCCTCACGGACGCACCGTCGGAGGCGCGAGCCAGTCCGTCTCTGCTCCCAATCGAGCAAGGACGTGGAGGGAGCAGGAGAGCCCCTCTCTGGTGAGGCGCGCGCCGCCTGGAGCCGCCCGCGACGCGCGCGGTAGGGTCCGTCGCGATGCGCCTCTCGTGCTCTCTCGTGCTCGGCCTCGTCCCTGCCCTCGCGTCCTGCGGCGCGGCGGGGCCTCGGCCCGAGCCGGTCGCGAATTCGCCCGATTCCGTCGAGGAATCTGCGGTGCTCGTGCCCGCACCGGCGTGGGCGGCCGACGTGCAGACCCTCGTCGGCCGAGCCTCCGAGGGCGCGCGCACCTACGAGCTCGTCGAGGGGCTCACCGACGCGGCGGGCCCTCGCCTCGCTGGCTCGGCGGGCGATCCGCTCGCGGTCGCGTGGGGCACGGCCGCCATGCAGCGCCTGGGCTTCGCGAACGTGCGCGCCGAGCCCGTGACGGTGCGTGCGTGGGTGCGCGGTGAGGAGCGCGTGGAGGTGCTCGCGCCCGTGCCGCACAGGCTCGCGGCCGCGGCGCTCGGTGGCTCGATCGGCACACCGCCTGGCGGTCTCGACGGCGAGCTCGTGCGCGTGACGAGCCTCGAGGCGCTCCGCGCGCTCTCGCCGGAGCTCGCGCGGGGCCGCATCGTCTTCGTCGATCAGCGCATGGCGCGCGCGCAGGACGGGCACGGCTACGGCGAGACGGTGCCCGTGCGAGGGCAGAGCGCGTCGATCGCCGCGGGCCTCGGCGCGATCGCCGTGATCATCCGATCGGTCGGCACCGACGCGACGCGCTTCGCGCACACCGGCGCCATGCGCTACGCCGACGGTGCGCCGCAGATCCCCGCCGCTGCGGTGAGCAACGCGGACGCGGACGTGCTCGGCCGCTGGCTCGAGCGGGGTGAGACGGTGCGCCTCCACCTCGAGCTCGGCGCCCACGACGGTGGCGAGGCCCAGAGCGCCAACGTGATCGGAGAGATCCCGGGCACCGATCGCGCCGAGGAGATCGTGCTCCTCGGGGCACACCTCGACAGCTGGGATCTGGGCCGCGGCGCGGTCGACGACGGCGCGGGCTGCGCGATCGTGATGGAGGCGGGGCGCTGGATCCGCGAGGCCTCGACGAGGCCACGGCGCACCGTGCGCGTGGTGCTCTTCGCCAACGAGGAGAACGGCCTGGCGGGCGCCCGTGCCTATGCGGCCGCCCACCACGAGGAGCCTCACGCGCTCGGCATCGAGGCCGACTTCGGCGATGGCCGCGCCTGGGCGCTGCGCACGCCCGATCTCGCCGATCGCCCCGATCCCGCCGCGATCTCGGCGCGCTGGGATCCGCTCGCGCGGCTGCTCGCGCCCATGGGCGTGGTGTGGCAGCCCGACGAGCCGCACGGTGGAGCCGACCTCGGGCCCATGCACGCGCCGCCACCCGAAGGCGCGGCGATGCCGGTCGTGGACGTCGTGCAGGACGGCACGCGCTACTTCGACCTGCACCACACCGCCAACGACGTGCTCACCGAGGTCGACCGCGCCTCGCTCGATCACGCGATGCGGGCCGTGCTCGCGGTGGCGTACGCAGCGTCGCTCGACGTGGAGTGACGCGAGCACGAGCGCTCGCGCGCCACGATCGCTGGCCGCGGCGCGCCGATCGGCGCATGGTGAGGCGCATGAACCTCGAGACGGCGCTGGGCAAGCTCGATCCGACGCGCGGATTCGCCGAGAAACAGGGCAATTTCGTGCGATCGGCCTGGGATCGCCTGCACCGCGTGCCCGGTGGCACGCGCCTGTTCTCGAAGCTCGTGGGCCGCGCCGCGCCGTACACCGGCACCATCGACGCGCACGTCGTGGCGCTGGGCGAGAACTACGCGAAGGTCGTGATGCGCGACAAGCCCGCGGTCCGGAATCACATCCGCTGCGTGCACGCGATCGCGCTCGCGAACCTCGCCGAGCTCACGGGCAACGTCGCCGTGGCCTACACGCTCCCCGACGACGGTCGCTTCATCGTCGCCGGCATGCGCCTCGAGTACCTCAAGAAGGCGCGCGGGACGCTCACCGCCGAGAGCCGTCCGGGGATCCCCGTGTCCTCGGAGAAGAAGGAGTACGAGGTCGTCGTGGAAATCCGGGACGCGTCTGGGGAGTTGTGTACCCGCGCCGTTCTGGAGACCCTCGTGGGCCCCAAGCGTCGCTGACCCGCGCGGGTCCGAGCCGCGCACCCCACGAGCGAGACCCGCATGACCAAGACGGCCACTCACCAGAAGACCGGCACCATCCAGAAGATCGGCCTCGAGGGCGGGCTGCTCGCGCTCGTGACGGACGCGGGCGAGAGCTTCGAGCTGCTCGATCCGCCGCGCGAGCTGCGCCCCGGCGTGCGCGCCAAGGTGGTGCTCGACACCCGCGGCGCCGACGTGTCGATCGGCATGATCGGTCAGGCCGCGCGCGTGAAGACGTTCGAGATCCTCTGACGATGAGCCTCACCTTCGAACAGCTCGGCAAGCAGCTCGACGCGCTCGGCTGGCCGCATCGACGCCACGACGCCCACACCTATCGCTGCGATCACAAGTCGCGCGAGGGCGAGCTCCACGTGTACGTGCGGCTGAGCGATCACTGGCTCGTCGCCTCGGTGGTGCCGTTCCTCGGGACCAAGGGCGACAATTCCTTCGAGCTCGTGCGCTGGCTCCTCCGGCAGAACCGCGACCTCTACCAGGCGCGCTTCTCGGCCGACGAGGACGGCGACATCGTGCTCTCGGTGGAGCTGCCCACCGAGTCGCTCGATCCGGGCGAGATCCAGAGCACCTTCGAGAACCTGCTGCGCTACGCCGTGGAGCACCGCGCCACGCTGCGACGCGCCTCCGGAGCGGCCTGACGGCGCGCGGCTTTGCATTTCGCGGCGACGTGATAAGGCGCGCCCCGTACGTTCTCGGTCACTCGTGAGCGGATCGACTGCGGCGAAACGCGGCGCTCCACGAACGTCTCTCCGTCGGCGAACACGCGATGGCGCGAGCCATCACTCGCAGCGGATCGTGGCTCGACGACTGTGAGCAACCGGAGTGACGCGCGCGAGCGCGTCGCGAGCCCAGAGAGACGAGTGACGACATGCGACTGTACGTGGGCAACCTCAGCTTCCACACCACCGAAGACGGCCTCCGCAACGCCTTCGCGGCGTTCGGCGACGTGAACGACGTGAAGATCATGCAGGACCGCGAGACCGGCCGTTCGCGCGGCTTCGGCTTCGTGACGATGAACGACGACAAGGGCGCCCGCGACGCGATCGCGCGCCTCGATGGCTCGCAGCTCGATGGCCGCGCGCTGCGCGTCAACGAGGCCGTGGCCCGCGAGGGCGGCGGCGGCGGTGGCGGCGGTGGTGGTGGTGGCGCGCGCCGCCCCCGGTGGTGAGGTGACCAAGGAAGATCGCCTGGAGCGTCTGGCGCTCGCCAGTGGCGAGGGCTGGGCGCTCGAGGCGGCTTCGAGCCTCCGCGGGGAGGGCCGGACGGTGTCGGGCGGTTGGCCCGGCACCATGTCCGAGGCACGTACGCGCGTGAGCGTGCTCGCCGTCGGTGGCCCGGCGCCGAGCCTCGAGGCGCACGAGAAGCTCGCGCGGCTTCTCTACGCGTCTGCGCGTCGCGCGTGGGCCGCGCTGGCCGTGGCCGAGACCGACGACTGACCACGCGCACCGTCCGAGAGGGCGGTTGCTCGCGTGGTCGCGCCAGCGAACCATCCGTCGATGTCCTGGTTCATGCTGCTGCTCCCGCTGTTCTTCATGGCGGCGCTCGTCGCGATGCTGCACGTGGCCAAGCGCCTCGCCCCTCGCAAGCCTCCGTCGCCCGACCCGGTGGGCCTGCGGTCGGTGGCGCGGTTCACGTACGAGGCGGGTGACCCAGCGAGCCTCATGGACGCGATCGCCAAGGCGCTCGAGGACGCGAGCGTGGAGACCACGCCGTGGCGCTGGGATCGGGAGGGCTGCTACGTGGAGTGCACGTACGGGACGGCGCGCTTCCAGATCGACCTCTACGTGTACGGCGAGACCTCGCTCTTCGTGAACGGTCTGAGCAGCGAGACGCCGATCCTCGGACCGCCCGTCGACGGCGAGGGAACGCGCAAGGTGCTCCGCGCCGTCGATGGCGCGCTGCGCTCGCATCCCAAGGTGCGCGCGCTGCGATGGCGCCGTCGCGAGATCGACGCGGTGGGTGGCGAAGGCCAGCACGCGAGCCCCTTCGACGACGCCTGATCAGTCCGCCCAGGTCAGCTCGAGCTCCAGGTGATCGTCCACGCGCCTCATCGCGGCGCGATCGGCGGGGCCCACGGGCGTGGCCTCGCCACGGCGGAGCGCGACGAGGCCGAGCGCGAAGCCCTCGAGAAAGATGTGCCACGCGTGGCAGGCGAGGAACGTGGGATGGTCGCTCGTGAAGCGCAGGCGCGCCTGGCCGGGGCGCACCTCGAGCACCTTCATCTCGCCGAGGCCTTGAGAGGCCGCGCGCCAGAGGTGCGGCGTGAGCTTCACGAGCGTCGTGGTGTCGGGCGCCACCGAGCGCGCCCAGCTCCGCAGCATCGGCGCGAGCACGCCCGTGTCCATCGCGCGCGCGAAGCGTCGCGAGCCCAGATCGCGGATCGCGTCGTCGCCGAGCAGCCCGCGCGCCGCCTCCACGAGCAGCCCGCCTCGATCGAGCGGACACCACGTTCCGTCGGCGACGCTGTCGATCCAGTGGCTCGCGAACGGATCGCGGCGGAGCACCTCCGCGCGCACGGCTGGCCAGTGGCCGAGCTCCTTCAGCACCGCGACGAAGCCTCGGATCGAGTGTGTCGTCACGGCGGGGACGGCCACCACGCCCGAGGACTTCGCGTCTTCGGGGGATCGGCTGTCCGCCGACGTATGTCGTTCGCGCTCGCTCAAGACCCGCCGACGGACGAGCATAGCAGAAGCGCTCGGGCGAGCCGACGAGGGGCGAGCCTTGCGCGTCGTGCGGACGGTGCGACAACCGGGTCCGTGAAATTCGACGCCGACTCGGTGCTGCCGTTTCCGCAGGACGTCGTGTTCCGGGCCTACCGAGACGAGCTCCATCGCGCGGTCCCGTACATGCCGAACGTGAGCTCGATCGACGTGCGATCCGAGGAGGAGATCGAGCCCGGTGTGCGGAAGTACTTCAAGGTGTGGACGGCCGGTGGAGACATCCCCGTGAGCCTCCGCAGCTTCCTCGCGGAGGGCGTGCTCCGCTGGGACGACGTCGCGATCTGGAGCGAGAAGACGTGGGGCTCGGAGTGGACCATCCGCACGCACCTCTTCCCCGAGGCCGTCCAGTGCAGCGGCAAGACCCTCCTCATCGCGCTCGGCGCCGAGCGCACCCGTGTGGAGATGCACGGCGAGCTGGCCATCGAGTACAAGAAGATCGCGAGCCTGCCCGAGCTCGTCGCGCGTCCGCTCGTGCGCACCGCCGAGACCTACCTGACGCGGCAGATCACCGTGAACCTCGCGAGCACGGCCGACGCGGTCACCCGCATGCTCCGCGAGAAGAAGTCGTGAGCGTGCGCGTGCTCGTGCTCGTGCTCGCGCTCGGTCTCGTCGCCTGCGGCGGCCCCTCGTCGTCGGGCCCCGCGCGCACAGAGCCCGCGAGCGCCGAGCCCACTCCGAGCGCGAGCGACACGAGCGACGCGAGCGACACGAGCCACACGAGCGGGGCGGAGGCGAGCAGCACGAGCGCCAGCGCGGGCGCCGCGAGCGGGCCTTCGGCGGACCTCGCGGACTACGCGCGACGCACGATGGCCATCGTGCGCCGTCACTGGTCGGTGCCGGCCGCGCTCGGCGCGCCCGACACGGTCGTGCTCGAGTCGAGCATCGAGATCGAGATCGATCCGAGCACGCGCCTCGCGACCGGCTTCCACGTGCTGCGCGAGAGCGGCAACGCGGACTTCGACGCCTCGATCCGTCGCGGGCTCGTCGCGCTGATCGACGCGCACGAGACGATGCCCGAGCCGCCGGCGGGCCTCGACGATCGCAGCAGCGTGCGGCTGCGCCTCCGCAGCCATCCGTGACGACGCGCTCGGCCGCGACGAATCCAGTCGAGGGACCCCATGACCGACTCGAAACGGGAACCGGCCTTGGCGCTGAGCCTCTCCGGCCCCGTGGCCGGCGGGGCGGTGGCGCTGCGCCTCTTCGCTCGGCTCTTCCCGGAGCGCGCGCTCGACCTGACGAAGGTCGCGAGCGATCGGACCACGGGCGACCGACAGGTGATCTGGCTCGGCGCCGAGGGCACGGGCCTGAGGATCGAGCGCGAGTGGTACGTCCAGCAGACGCGTGACGACGAGATCCAGGCCTGCCGCGATCTCGCGCACGAGGCGGGCGCGTCAGGCGACCCCCGTTGGTTCCGGATCGCCCACGAATTCAACGGAATTCGCGTGGAGGTCGGCGTCGAAGATCGTTCCCTCGCGGCCTCGCTGCGCGCCGAGATCTTCCAGGCGGGCCTCGGCACGACCGAGACGCGCTCCCTCGCGCTCGACGAGGTGCGGGCCCTCTCGGGCCTCGCGCAGGATGCGTTCGGGACGCGGCCCGTCGATCTCGAGCGGACGCGTGTGCCGTTCTCGGCGCTCGATGCGCGGGACGACCGAGACCGTGAGCGCATCCTCGCGAGGCTCGAAGCGGCCGGCGCGGAGGGCTCGCGCCGCGCGCCGGTGGTCGCGGCGGTGGTGGTCGCGCGCAACGGCGCCCTCGACGACGCGCTCGCGCGCCTCGACGCGATCCTCGCGGCGCACCCCGACGAGCCCGACGCGGCAGCGCTCCGCGCCCTCGTGCTCGTGCGCCTCGCGAAGGCCGATCCCGCCCGTCGCGACGAGACGATGCGCGCGCTCGCGGCGCTGCCTCACCAGGACTGGCGCGACTACCTCGCGCGCGCGGTCGCGCTCGACGAGCTCGGCGAGCTCGGCATGCTGCTCGCGCAGCTCGACACGCCGTTCCTCGGCCCCGGCCTCGACACCCACGCACGCATCGCCGCTGCGGTGGTGGCAGAGCGATGCGGCGACGCGGTCGGCGCGCGCGCGCGAGCCGCAGCGCTCGTGAAGGCCCAGCCCTCGATCGCGCGGACCTTCGCCGAGCGCGGAGCGGGCCCCGACGCGCAGCCGCTCCTTCATCGGCTGCGCACCTTCGAGACGTGGCGCGCCCTCCACGCGGCCGTGACCGCGGGGTGAGCGGAGGCGCGTGAAGGGGAGGCCGCGAACGCGAAAACGCCCTCCGAAGAGGGCGTTTCGCGTGTTCGAACGGAAGACGTGCCGTCAGGGCATCACGCTCGGGGCTGGCGGATCGTCGAGCGCGGGCGGCATGCCCTGCACCACGCGATAGCGGTGGCCCGCGACGAGGTGGACGCTCTGCGTCTCGAGCGTGCTGTTCGGCCAGCGGATCGTCACCTCGGCCTCGCACGCGGTGCCGAGGCCGAAGTGCTGCACGAGATCGTCTTGCGCGCCGTAGTGGCCGTGTCCGCCCTCCACGTCGTGCGTCTGCGTGACGCCTCCCGCGGAGACGGTGACGCGCGCGCCGATCGCGCTGCGGTTGGCGGTCGTGCCCTCCAGGCGCAGCGAGACGAAGTTCGCGCCGAGCTGGTTCTCGAAGAGGCGCACCTGCATCGTGGGGTAGCAGTCGTCGGGGGTGCCGCAGCGCGCGCGCGAGTGGCCCACCACCACGTCGAGATCGCCGTCGCGATCGAAGTCGGCCACTGCGATGCCGTGGCTCCGGTGGTGATCGATGCCCTCCTCGCGCGGCACCTCGGTGAACTGGAGGGCGCTGTCCTGGTGGAAGAGCACGCCGTGGTTGCCGGGGTAGTCGCTCATGCCGAAGTAGAGGTCGGCCCAGCCGTCGGCGTCGAAGTCGAAGATCGCGCCGGTCATGATGCCTTCGTTCCAGCCGCCCGGATCGTCGTGCGGGATCGCGATGCCCATCGAGTCGCGGCCCGGGCGATCGAAGACGATCTCGCTCACGCCCGTGTTGACCATGAGCTCCGCGTGATCGGAGCCCTGGCCCGCCCACCAGTGCGCGATCTCGCTCGTGAGGAGATCGATGTCGCCGTCGTTGTCGACGTCGCCGCACATCGTGGCGCCGCTGTTGCCGCCGAGGCGGAAGGGCTGACGGCCGGTGTCGTGATCCCAGTTGATCGAGCTGCAGTCGAGCATCGACGGAGGCACGCCCGCGCAGTCCTCGGCCATCGGGTTCGCCGCGCAGTAGCAGCGCGCGAACTGGTCGTCCTGCCAGACCAGGTCGTCGTCGTAGGCGTAGCCCGAGGCGACCGAGGCGTTCTCGAAGCTCACCGCGCCGGCGGCGCCCGTGGCACGCCAGAGGTGGTTGGGCGCGCGTCCGTACGAGGCCGCGAGCAGCTCGGGCAGACCGTCGTCGTTGAGGTCGCACGCGTTGGCCGACCATGCGCGGGCGTGCGCGAGCGCGTTGTTGATGTCGTCGAGGTTGCTCCAGCCGCGCGTGGTGAGCCCCACGTCGCTCGTGCGCTCCACGAAGAGCGCGCCACCCTCGTTCTGGTAGAAGTGCGCGGGACGGAACACGAAATTCCCTGAGGAATTCGCGTATCCGTGGTGCGGCGTCCAGAGATCCAGGTCGCCGTCGAGGTCGTAGTCGACGAAGCTCGCGCCCGCGACGCTGTCGGTGAGGCCGGCCAGTCGCACCTCGCTCGCCTCGTCGATGTGGCTGAACGTGTGGTCGGCGTTCTGGAGCATGATCTCGCTGGTCTCGCCGCCGGTCATCGTGAGGTCGACCGTGCTCACGCCGAGGTACACGTCGAGGTCTCCGTCGTTGTCGACGTCGCCCCACGCGTGGACGTCCACGGGGCGTCCGCCGGGATCGCCGGAGCGACGCGCGACGATCCCCGACGCCTCGGTGACGTCTTCGAAGGTGCCGTCGCCACGGTTGCGCATGAGCCAGATGGAGCGCATCGCGCCGTAGTCGTCGGCGCCCGAGCCGCGACGCACGAAGAGATCGGTCCAGCCGTCTGCGTCGTAGTCGATCGCCGAGAGGCGCACGCCCTCGACTCCGTCGAGGCCCCAGGCGCTGGTCTCCTCGGTGAAGGCGAGGGTGCCGGGGGCCCAGCGAGGCTGCGTGGGGTTGCAGACCGGCGTCACCACGCACGTGCCCATCTCGCAGGTGCTGCCGGTCGCGCAGGTGACGCCTGCGCACGGATCGACGGGAGTCTCGGGGCAGCCCGAGAGAAGGACGAGCGTGGAGCTCGAAGCGAGGATCAAGGACGACGTAACGCGCATGCCGCGATGCTACCGCGGCCGTCGCGTCGCGTCGTGTGGACCTGCGTCGTCTTCAATAGAAGCAGCAGCGGAAGCCGGTGTTCGGGAACGCGAACGACGAGCTCGCCACGGTGAAGTCGAAGGTGCACGCGCGCCCCGGCTCCACGTTGTTGTAGCTGCCGCCGCGCAGGTAGTAGGTGCCCGAGCCCGAGGAGGTCTCGGTGTTCGTCCACTCGCGCGCGTTGCCGCTCATGTCGTAGATGCGCGCGCCACCGGTCCAGTCCGCGTAGCACATGCCGAACGTGGCTCCGCCCGTGGGGTAGAGCGCGTCCTGATCGCCCGAGCTCGGGCTCGAGTCGTACTCCTCGCCGTTGCAGGTGAGCGGCGCGCTCGTCGTGCACGCGCTCGCGTAGCCGTAGGTGCACGTGCCCGCGGGTCCGCGGCACGCCGCGGTCCAGTCGGTCGCGTCGCAGAGACGCCAGCCCGTGGCTCCGGTGCAGGTGCCGCTCGCGTTGAGCGCGCAGCACGCGTCGCGCGCCTGGGTCCACGACACGGTGGTCCACGGCAGCACGTTGGGGTTCGAGCACGCGACGTTGCCGACCGTCCCCTGGCTCATCGCCGTCGCGTCGGGACGCGAGGCCTCGTACGCCATCACGCGCACGGTGCCGCCGCCGGTTCGCGGGATCGTCACTGTGGGGATGGCGCTCGGGAGGATGCCGTTGTCGATGGTGCCGTCGCAGTTGTCGTCGATGTTGTTGCAGAGCTCGGCGCTCGGTGTGCCCGCCATCGTGGCACTGCAGCCCGCCGTCGTGAGGCTCGTGCACATGTTCGTGCCCGTGCGTCGACATGCGCCGGTGCCCACCGAGCACGAGGTGCCCATGCCCGTCATCGGGTTGATGAGCGGCGCGAAGGGCTCGTCGATCGCGCCGTCGCAGTCGTTGTCTCGTCCGTCGCAGCGCGTCTCGGTCGCCTGGTAGTGCATCGCCGAGTAGCTGCAGGTCCAGCCCATGGTGCCGCTGCACGCGGCAGTGGTGCCGGCGCACACGCCGTTCGGATTGCAGAAGCTCGCAGGCGGCGTGAGCGACTCGTCCACGTTGTGGTCGCAGTCGTCGTCGAGGCCGTTGCAGATCTCGCCACCGCGGATCGTGCACGCGTATTCGCAGCCGTTGGAGGTCATCGCGTCGGCGTCGACGTAGCCCGGCATGCAGGCGGCCATCGCGCACGTGCCGCCCATGCACACGGGGTAGGCGTGCGCGTACGAGCACACGCGCCCGCACATGCCGCAGTTGTTGAGGTCGGTCATGAGCGAGAAGGTCTCGTCGGTCGCGCCGTCGCAGTTGTCGTCGAGCCCGTTGCAGACCTCGAGCGCCGGGCCCGTGCCGCCCATGCACTGCACGGTGCCACCGGTACAGGAGGTGGTGCCCGCCACGCACTCGCCCGTGTCGATGCCGCAGCTCGCGCCACCGCCGGGGTCGCCGTCGTCGACGCTGCCGTTGCAGTCGTCGTCGAGGCCGTTGCACGTCTCGGCCACGGGAGAGGTCCCGCCCTGACACTCGAGGGTGCCGCCCACGCAGGCCTGGACGCCCGTGGTGCACGCGCCCACGCCGCTCCCGCACACCCGGCCACCCTCGGGGTTGCCGTTGTCGACGGCGCCGTCGCAGTCGTCGTCGAGGCCGTTGCAGAGCTCCGCGGTGGAGCTCGTGCCGCCCGTGCAGGTGATGCGGCCCGCGACGCACGTCTCGGTGCCGTACGAGCACTCGCCGGTGTCGACGCCACACCGCGCGCCGCCGCCGGGGTTGCCCTCGTCGACGGAGCCGTCGCAGTCGTCGTCGCGACCGTTGCAGGTCTCGTCGGCGGGCACGGCGGGCGTGCACGTGTACTCGCAGCCGTTGTCGGGCACGCCGTCGATGTCGTAGGTGCCCGTCTCGCAGGTGTCGAGCGTGCACACGCCCGCGGTGCAGCTCGCGGTGGCGTGGATGAAGCGGCACGTATGGCCGCAACGGCCGCAATTCGTGGGGTCCGCGCTCAGATCGACGTTCTCGTCGACCATGAAGTCACAGTCGTTGTCGCGCAGATCGCAGAGCGAGTCGTCGGTGGCGGTGGGCAGACACCGCACCTCGCAGCCGTCGCTCGGGTCCATGTTGCGATCGAAGCGACCGAGGTCGCACTCGCGGATGGTGCACTCGCCCGCGACGCACTCGCCGAAGGCGCCGGGCGGCGCGCACGGGATGCCGCAGCCGCCGCAGTTGTTCTCGTCGGTGTCGGTGTCGATGCCCTCGTCGATCACGCCGTCGCAGTTGTCGTCACGGCCGTTGCAGCGCTCGGGCGCGCCGGGTGTGCAGCCGTCGGGGTCGAACGCGTCCTGGCCTGCATCCGTCGGGAGATTCGTGTCGTAGCGAGGTGTCCACGCGTCGACGAGCTGCGCGTCGGCCAGCGTCCCTGCGTCGATCGAGGGATCGACGCAGTCGAAGCAGAAAGGGTCGACGTCACAGCCTCCCGCGCCGAGACCGGCGCCCGTGGCGAGCAGCGCTGCCGCGAGCGAGCGGGCGCGCGAACGCGGTCTCTCGCGTCGCGGACGGGCATGCGCCGAGCGTCGTCGACGACGGGCGAGGATCACCATCGCGCCCAGGCCTGCGAGCCACGCGAGGCCGCTGCTCGGCGTGCTGCGCTCGGCGCCCACGCCCGCCGCGCAGAGGCAGCCGCCGCCTCCTGCCGCGAGGCCCCGCGTGAAGGGATCGCGCTCGCCCTCACCAGCGTCCACGCCGGCGTCGGGATCGCTGGTGCCTGCGTCGGGCATGCTCCGGAGCACGCACTCGCCGGCCTCGCAGCGCTGGCCCATCGGGCACGTCACGCCGAGGCAGGCGTCGGGCTCGCACGCGCCCGTGAGCGGATCGCAGCTCGTGCCGTCCGCGCAGCTCACGCCGCCACACATCGAGGCGACGCACTCGCCGCTCGATGGATCACAGACCTCGGTCGCGCCGCATCGGGCCGTCGCGCAGAGATCGGTCTCGCAGACGCCGTGCACGCAGCGCTCACCGCTCGCGCACATCGTGGTCGCGCAGCTCGGCTCGCAGCTGCCCGCGCGACACACCTCGTCGGCCGCGCATCCGGCCGTGGTGCACGGATCGGCCGTGCACGCGCCCGTCGCGAAGTCGCAGACCTCGCCGCTCGGGCACCCGAGGCCGCGGCAGCTGTCCTCGACGCAGCGTCCCATCGGATCGTCGGGATCGCAGACGGTTCCGTCGCTGCACACGACGCCGTCGCACGGGAACGTGCACTCGGCGCCGCGGCACACGCAGCTGCTCACGCCCGCGGTGTCGGGCGCGCAGCGCACCTCGCCCGCCTGCTCGACGGTCTGACCCGCGCAGGCCGCCGCGTTGCAGGCCTCGGCCACGCAATAGCAGGTGTCGCCCATGCGCAGCGGCGTGCGACCCGTCGCGCACTCGTCGCCGAATTCGCCCACGATGCAGGGCGGCGCGCACTGACACTCGACGCATGCGCTCGTGCCCGGGCAGAGCGCTCCGCTCGCGGGCGGCTCGTCGGTCGCGCCATCGCAGTCGTTGTCGCTGCAGTCGCAGACCTCGGGGCTGCCCTCGACGCCGCCCACGCACACGGGCCGTCCGTCGACGCACATCGTGCGTCCCGCCATGCACACGCCCTCGTCGCTGCCGCAGGCCTCTCCGAGCGCGAGGCCGTCGTCGACCGTGCCGTCGCAGTCGTCGTCGAGGCCGTTGCAGGTCTCGTCGGTCGGGCCGATCGCGCCTCGGCACACGACCATCCCGCCCATGCACTCGTTGAAGCCGGGCACGCACTCGCCCACGTCCGTGCCGCACGCCTCGCCGATGCCCAGATCCTCATCGATCTGCGTGTCGCAGTCGTCGTCGAGCGCGTTGCAGGTCTCGGAGCTCGGACCGACCTCGCCGGTGCACACGAGCATGCCGCCGGTGCACACCGTGGTGCCCGCCATGCACACGCCCTCGTCGGTGCCGCACGGAAGGCCCGCGCCGGGGTTCTCCTCGTCGGTCATCCCGTCGCAGTCGTCGTCGAGGCCGTTGCAGCTCTCGGTGCGCGGGCCCGTGTCGCCCGTGCACACGAACGCGCCCGCGACGCACGCGATCACGCCGGGGCTGCACTCGCCCACGTCCATGCCGCACGCGCCCATCGTGGGCACCGACTCGTCGACGCGTCCGTCGCAGTCGTCGTCGAGCGCGTTGCAGGTCTCGGTGCCCGGGCTCGTCCCGCCCACGCAGGTGAGGCCGCCCATCACGCACTGGATCGTGCCGGGTCGGCAGATGCCTGCCGCGCTCCCGCACGTGGCGCCGCCGCCGGGGTTGCCCTCGTCGGTGCGGCCGTCGCAGTTGTTGTCGGCGTTGTCGCAGATCTCGGCGCTCGGGCCGATCGCGCCGATGCACATGCCGTCCCACGCGCCGGTGCGGCAGGTCTCGGTGCCCGGACGACACGCCCCCACGCTCGAGCCGCACGCGCGCGTGATTCCGTCGATCACGCCGTCGCAGTCGTTGTCGCGGTTGTCGCAGCTCTCGGCCACGGGGCCCACGGCCGTGCAGCCGCGGAACGTGCCCGCCATGCACGTCTCGATGCCGACCGCGCACTCGCCGGTGTCGACACCACAGGCTCGCGTGATCGGGCCCTCGTCGATGCGCGTGTCGCAGTCGTTGTCGACGTTGTCGCAGATCTCGGGCGTGGGCGCGGGGCAGGTGCAGACGCCGCCCTCGTCGATGGCGCCGTTGCAGTTGTCGTCGCGGCCGTTGCAGACCTCGGTGAGCGGCCCGCAGGTGCCGCACGCGTTGGCGACGCCGTCGTCGATCGTGCCGTCGCAGTCGTCGTCTGTGCCGTTGCACGTCTCGGTGGGCACCGCGCCGCACGTGTTGCACGCGTTGCGCACGCCCTCGTCGACCAGCATGTCGCAGTCGTCGTCGAGGTTGTTGCAGGTCTCGAAGCGGAGGCTGCGGCGCACGATCTCCGAGAGGCCCGCCGCGAGCGTCACGCGGTCGTTCGCGAAGTACGCGGTGTCGCCGCCGACGGCGCCGGCATCGGTGCCTCCCGCCGTCGCGATCCCGTTGAGGAGCGCCTGGGAGCCGCCCGAGATCGCGAGGCCCACCACGTACGTGTTGATGCCGTTGGCGAGCAGCGCGGCCGCGGCCGCGTTGGGGGTGCCGCCGCACGACTCGACGCCGTCGGTGATGAGGATCACCGAGTAGGGCCGACACGCGCGCACCGAGTCCGCGTCGCGGATCGGATCGAGGTAGTCGTTGGCGCTCGTGAGGATGCCCGCGAGCGGCGTGCCGCCCTCGGGCCGGAGCTCGCAGTCACCCGTCGTCGTGGTGTTGCAGAAGTCGCCCGCCGTCGTCGTGTTGACGAAGTTGGTCTCGACGCCGTCGAGCCAGCGCAGGATGCCGTAGGTGTTGTCGCGGCCGGCCCACGGTCCGAGGTCGGGAAAGCCGACGAGCAGATCGCCTGCGCGTCCGGTGCCGAGCCCGCAGGTGCCCTGGTAGTTCGTGCACACGACCGGATCGGCGCCCGCGCGCTGACGGATGCGTCGTCGGCCGCCCGTGCCGGGCCTGCACGCCGCGGGCATCGGCGTCTCCCAGTCGAAGTAGGGGCAGAGCGAGCCGCTGTTGCAGAGCGGGTTGCCGTACGACGTGACGTAGGGGCCCGCGGGGTTGCACTCGAAGTTCTGGAACGAGAGGCACGAGAGGTTCGTCCCCTGGTTCTGCATGAAGCGCGAGAGCGCCCAGTCGACCTCGCCGTAGCCGCGCACGATGTCCGCGACGGCGTTCTTCGCGATGTAGATGCGGCTGTCGTTGACCTGCCCGTCGCAATTCGTGTCGAGCCCGGCCGTGCAATTCGTGCCGCAGAGGCCTGCGCCGGCCGTGGTGGCGCAGCCGGTCGTCACGCCGTCGCCGAAGGTCGGCAGGCCGTCGAAGTCGAGCGCCATCGAGCCCGACGTGTCGAAGGCGATGAGGATCCGGGGACGGACCTGCCCTCGTGCGGTCGCCGTGAGCGCCAGGCTCGGCAGGAGGAGCGTGCAGACGGCGACGAACAGACGGCGGGCCGACGACTCCATGCGGTTCCTCCTCTGCGGGCGCGAAAAAGAGCGGGCGTCCGATCACGCCACCGTCTCATCGCACCACGACCGCTCGGTGAGGGTCAACGGCGCCGAGTTCCTTGTCGTCGTCGGCCGGGATCGGCGACCATCCCCCACCGGTGTCCTCGGCGTCCGAGAATCGACCGACGGTGCTGCTCGTCGGGCGTGGCGAGCCGCTCGATGCGGCCTTGCGCGTCGCTCTCGATCGACACGGTCTCTTCGTGGAGGAGAGCGTCGGCGAGCTGCGCAACGCCGTGAAGATGACGGCGCCCGATCTCATCGTGCTGCTCGGCGACGCGGCGCAGGAGGGTGGCCGCGTGTCGCTCGACCTGCTCGCGGGCGATGCAGTGACGGCGTCCGTGCCCGTGGCCGTGCTGGGACCTCCCGAGGCCTTCGACGCGAAGGTGCGCGCCTTCCGTCACGGCGCCGTCGCGGTGATCCCGCGCGTCGCGAGCGCAGACGCCATCGCCACCCAGATCGCCGCGGTGGTCGGAGATCTGGGTGAGCGCGGCCAGCGCCCCGAGGAGCTCGGCGAGGCGACGCTCGACGATCTCGTGCAGCTCGTCGGTCGCGAGCTCCGCAACGGCATCCTCTCCGTGGAGCCCGCCCAGCGCGACGCGCGAGAGGGTCCGCCGCTTCGCATCGTGCTCGGCGCGGGACGGCCGGTCGCTGCGGCCGTCGAGGAATTCGTCCGCAAGCTCGCGCCGCTCGTGTCTCGCGCCGAGCCTTTGGTCTACGAGCTCCACCAGGGCCCCGGCGGCGCGGTCGCGCTCCTCGACGGCGAGGACGTCGATGGCACCGTCGACACGCGCATCTTCGAGGGCCTGCGCGTGCTCGTGATCGACAGCGATCCCTCGCGCGCCGATGCCCTCGCGCAGGAGCTCCGCGCCCGCAAGGCCACGGTGGCGGTGGCGGACGCGGGAGGCGCGGGCATCGAGCGAGCGCGCGCGCTCGACCCCGACGTGGTGCTCGTCGACACGCAGGGCATGGAGGGCGCGGGCTTCGAGGTCGTGCGCCGCATCCGCGCCGATCACCGCCTGCGCTGGGCCTCGCTGCTCGTCGTGCCGTGGGACGAGCTCTGGCCGAGCCCCGAGGGGGCGCCCGACGTGGGGCGCCTGGCCGAGCAGATCGGTCCGCTCGTGGTGCCCGACCGCGTGCTCCGCGAGCGCGCCGAGAAGGAGCGCGCCTTCGAGACGCGGCTCGAGGCCACGGGCCCGAGCCGCCTCATCCGTGCGCTCGCGGGCCTCGTCGGTCCCTTCCACGTGTCGGTGCGGAGCACGAAGGCGCTGGTCGAGATCGACGTCGCCGAGGGCCTCGTGGTCGGTGCGACGGGCGCCACCGCCAAGGGTGAGCGTCTCGAGGGAGCACGTGCGCTCGCTGCGCTCCTGGCGCTCGGCGCGGGCCGCGCGCGCGTCGAGCACCGCAGTCATGCGACCACGGCGAACCTCATGGTGCCGGTGGATCAAGCGCTCGCGCTCGCCGATCGCGAGGGCTCGCCCGTCCCCGCGACCATCCCGCCACCACCGGGCGGCGAGCTCCCGGAGACGCGGGGGGAGGAGCGCCGCAGCGATCGCTCGGGCCCCTATCGGAGCCTGGGCCCACCTGCCACGCGTGCGCAGCCGCAGGTGGGTCGTGTGGTGGCGCGCGACCTGCGCTGGACGGAGTCGAGCATGGAGTCGAGCTGGAAGGATGATCCCGGTCCCGGCGGGGCCGCGGCGAGCCGCTCCGGCGAGGGTGCCGAGATGGGCGAGGAGCGCACGAAGCAGATCGAGATTCCGTCGGTTCCGCCCGGCGTCGCCGCGCGGCCCTCGCTGCCCGCTGGGATCGCTGGCGCCGTCACCGAGGGCTCCGTGATGGGGCCCCTGCCCAAGCCCGCGGCGGGCGCGCGGCGGAGCGCGTTCGCGATGTCGCCTCTGGCCGATCCCAAGACCACGCCCGCGGTGCCCGTGGCGCGCTCCGCCGTGGTCCTTCCCGCCGTGCGAGGCGCAGACCCTTCCGGTCAGGGTGCCAGTCAGGGTGCCAGTCAAGGTGCCAGTCAGGGTGCCAGTCAGGGTGCCAGTCAGGGTGCCAGTCAGGGTGCCAGTCAGGGTGCCAGTCAGGGTGCCAGTCAGGGTGCCAGTGCGACGGCCACGCTCGGTGCCAGTCATGGTCCCGGAGACGGCAGTGTCCACTCCGACACCACCGCTCGACCTGGCGAGGTGAAGCGGCCTGCCGCAGGGCGCTCGGGCCTCTTCACCGACCAGCCGGCTGCGCGCGGGGCGCCCAGCCCAGCTCAAGGGCGGACCGCGGCTCCGAGTGGTGCATTCTCGGGGACGGCCTCGAGCGCCGGCTCGCGCTCGTCGCCGGGTGCGCTGCCCGCCGTGTCCCGGCAGCCCATCGTCACCCCCGTCGCGCCCATGCCGGCGGTCCAGTCGGTCAAGGCGGTCAAAGCGCCTGGGACCAAGACTCTGCTCTTCGGAGCGCAGTCCACGGCCGGTGCACCCACGGCGAGTGCTCCGCCTGTCGGCACACCGCACGTCGGCGTTCCCGGTGTGATCACGACCGCGGCGGCGCCCCACGCAGCCTCGCCGGCTGCTCCCCCGACACCCCCCGCGCCCGAGACCGCTTCCGCGCGCTTTCCGCGCACTGCGCGCACGGTGCAGGGAATCCAGGGCGAGAGCTCATCGAAGCCGACTCCCGTCTCGCCCATGCCGGCGCTGATGGCGGATCCCGTCGTGGCTCCCGCTGCATCGCCCCGCCCGCCGGAGGCGGCACCCGCGCTCGAGGTGTCCTCGCCGCCGCCCTCGGGCAAGGGCCGCGACGATGGGCTCCCCTCCGCGCTCTTCGGCGACGATCCCGATCCCACCATCGAGGACGACGACAGCGTTCGTGCACGGCGTGGCATCGACGACGCGCTGCCCGCCGCCCTGCGCGATCCGTCGCACCCACCCGATGCGAAGGCCCTCGACGGACTCGCGGCCCCGCGTCCGTTCGGCGGCGCGATCGTCGACCTGCCCGATCCGAGCGGCGCGCCGAAGCTGTCCGCGCCCAAGATCGGTGCGGGCGACTTCGCGCCCTTCGCCGACGCGCCGGGCACGACCGAGACGAGCGCCGCGCGCCCGCTCGTGGATCTGGTGGCGCCTCCCACCGCTCCAGCCCAGCTGGCGGCGCCGCCCATGCCTGCCTCCGCCCAGCTCGTGCCGCCCACGGCCGCGGCGAGCGCGGGTCCTCCCATGGCGGACCCGATGAACGGGGCGCCGCCCATGCCCGCGCGTGCGACGAGCGGTGCCGCGTTTGCCAAGACGATGATGGCCGATGCAGGGACGACCGCGCCCTTCGGCCCGCCCGTCATGGAGCCGGCGAGCGCTCCGGCCGCGCCGCCGTGGACGCCTCCCACGCCCGCCGTGCCGAGTGTCCCGGTCGTCGAGCCCGCCCCCCGTCGCACGGCAGCACGAACGGGCGCGTTCATCGCGCTGGGCCTCGGCCTGCTCACGCTCCTCGGCGTGGGCGCGGTCATGGGTGCCCATCAGCTCGGCCTGCTGTCGCTTCCAGGGACGGCGGGGATCTCCCCACCGCCCACGACCGGTAGCCAGACTGGCACTCAGACTGGCACTCAGACTGGCACCCAGGCTGGCACTCAGACTGGCACTCAGACTGGCACTCAGACTGGCACTCAGACTGGCACTCAGGCTGGCACTCAGGCTGGCACTCAGGCTGGCACCCAGACTGGTACGGGCACCGAGACTGGCACCGGGACCGAGACGGGCACCGCGACCGGGACCGAGACTGGCACGGAGACCGAGACGGGCACTGGGACCGGGACCGAGTCTGGCACCGAGACGGGCACGGAGACGGGGACCCAGACGGGCACTGGGACCGGGACCGAGACGGGCACCGAGACGGGCACGGAGACGGGGACCCAGACGGGCACCGAGACCGGGACCGAGACGGGCACCGAGACGGGGACTCCGACGGGCGCGGAGGTCGCTGCCGACGACCCTGCGGCGCTCGTGCGAGAGGCGGGCGATGCGCGCGACGACGCGACCCGCGAGCGCCTCTACCGGCGCGCGCTCGAGCTCGACCCCCGCAATCACTACGCGATGGTCGGGCTCGCCGAGGTCTATCTCCACCGCAACCAGCCCTCGCAGGCGATCCCGCTCATCGAGAGCGCGATCCGACGTCGCCGCGGTCGCGCGGAGTTCCGCGTGCTCCTGGGCGATGCGCGACAGCAGGCGGGCGATGCTGCGGGCGCGCAGGCGGCGTGGCGCGAGGCGCTCGAGCTCGATCCCGACAACCGCGCGGCGCACCAGCGCCTCGGCGAGTGAGCGGGCCAGCGCGCTCACGACGCACGCGCCATGTCTCGCGGCGCGCCCCCATGGGAGCCGCCTCAACAGCCTCGCCGAGACCGTGGATCGTTGGCGGCGAGGCGGTTCGGTGTCGCAGAGCGGAGTCGGGATCCTGCCCTTTCACCGATGACTCACGTCAGGTGAAGGGACAGGATCGGCCCATGGTGCGTCGCGCGCTCCTCGGCTTGGTTGGCGTCCTGGCGCTGGGCTGCGGCTCGGCGTCCTCCGTGGGCTCGTCGTTGCCGCAGGCGCGCGTGCCGGGTGGCGAGCTCGCGGCCCCACCGCTCGACGCGGACGCGGCGCTCGCGCGGGCCGATGCGCTCCTCGCCGCCGAGGGAGGCGATCCAGCCCGCGACCTCGAGATCGGGCGCGCGCTGCACCTGGCGGGCCTGCCCGAGACGGCCCGCTTCTACCTCTCGAGCGCGGCCGGCGCGGAGGCACCCGACCTCGCGCTCGCGGCTCTCGCGTGGTGGTGCGCCGCGCCGAGCGCGTTCCTCCCCGCCGTGCGCGCTCGGCTCGAGGAAGCAGAGGTCGACCGCGTGCTCGCGACGCAGCCCGTGGAGATCGCCGACTGCGTGCGCGAGCTCCTCGTGCGAGGCGCCGTCGACGAGGAGCCGTCCCGCGCGCGTGCGTGGGCTGCTCGCGCCACCGAGACGACGGGCGCAGGGCGACGCGCGCGGCTCGAGGCTCTTCGCGTGGCCGTCGCCGAGGCAGCGCCCGACGGGCGCCTCGCGCTCGTCCGTGCGTGGGCGTCGGGCCGAGGTCCAGACGACGTCGAGGCACGGATCGCCCTCGCGCTCGCGTGGGAGTCGCACCCCGAGGGCCTCGTCTCGCCCGCGGGCCCGTCCTTGCACCATGCGATCTTGCTCGCGCACCGGATTCCCACGTGTGACTGGGAGCGCATGGACACGACACCGCTCGGGCGCGCGATCAGTGAGCTCGCAGCACGCTACGGCGAAGGAGAAGACGTGCTCGCGCTCTCGCTCGAGATCGCGTCGCAGGTCTGTGACGAGTCGCGACCGGCCCCTACCGTCTCGGGCTCGCTCGACCTCGCAGGGCTCCTCGTGCCGCGTCTGCGGGCCTCCTCGGGCCGCGCTTGCCACGCCGAGTGGGAGCGCTCGCGTTTGGAGCTCACGAGCCTCGTCGTCGACGCACGCGCGGCGTCGGACGAGGCGCGGCGCCGCGCCGAGGCCGATCCCGAGTGGCCTCTGCGCGCGCTCTCGGACACGACCCGCGCAGAGCCCGACGACCGACGCTTGCTCGCGCTCGCCACGCGCCCGCCGCGCGTGCACGCGGTCGCTGCCGCGCTCGGTCCGGACGTCGATCCGCCCTCTCGCCTCGAGCTCGTGCTCCGTGTGCTCGGAGCGAGCGCCGATCCGCTCGACACGGCCGCCGCGCGGTCGCGCGAGCTCGATCGCGAGCAGAGGCGTGCCGCAGCGGCGCATGGCGTGACGCGCACCCAGAGCGAGAGCCTCACCGCGCAGGCGCGTGGCGAGCTGGCTGCCTCGGTGCGAGGCCGGGTGCTCGGCGTCCTCGAGCGACTCGTCTCGATCGCGGAGCGTGAGCTCGAGGAGGTCAGCCGCATCGAAGAGGCGACGCGCACGCTCGACCCCGTGCAGTTCGAGTGCGCGAGCCCGCGGATCGTCGACGACTCCGCCCCGAGACCGTGATCCTCGAGGCCGACTCAGCGCGTGACGCCGTAGAGCGTGCCGACGCGCTGCCAGAGGTAGCCGAGCAGATCCTCCACGTGATCGCGCTCGCCCACTGCGTTCTTCACGATCTCGGGCGTCTCGTGCAGGTGCCCTGTGCGGTGCACGCGCTCGCGCAGCCACGCGAGCGGGCGCGAGAAGTCACCCTTCTCCGCATCGCTCCAGAGCGAGGGAATCTGGGCCTCCATGGTCTTGCCGAGGCTCGCCGCGTAGAGGTTGCCGAGCGTGTAGCTCGGGAAGTAGCCGAACGCGCCGCCCGACCAGTGCACGTCCTGTAGGGCCCCTCGCGCCGTGTCGGGCGGCGTGATGCCGAGATAGCGCTGGTACTTCTCGTTCCAGGCCTCGGGCACGTCCTCGAGGGCGAGGCGATCCTCGAACAGCGCGAGCTCGATCTCGAAGCGCACGATCACGTGGAGGTTGTAGGTGACCTCGTCCGCCTGCGTGCGGATGAGGCTCCGCTCCACGCGGTTCTGTGCGCGGAAGATCGCGTCTGCATCGCGCATCGCGGCGGGAGCCCCCGCGCCGAGCACCTCCTGCGCGGTGCGCGCGAGGAAGATGGCGAAGGGTCGCGAGCGTCCGACGTAGTTCTCCCAGAAGCGCGACTGCGACTCGTGCAGGCCGTAGCTCGCGGCCTCCTTCACGGTCGTGCCCGCGAGATCGAACGGCAGGCCCTGCTCGTAGAGCGCGTGTCCCGTCTCGTGGATCGTGCCGCCGAGGCCACCGAGCAGATCGCGCTCCGAGAGGTGTGCGGTGATGCGCACGTCGCCCTCGCCCTGGCCCGTCGAGAAAGGGTGCTCGGAGCGATCGAGGCGCCCACCGTCGAAGTCGAAGCCGAGCGAGGAGGCCACGGCCGTCGAGAGCCTCCACTGCGCCTCGAGCGGCACCGTGTCCTCGATCGATGGGAGCTGCGGTCGGGTCGCGATCGCCTCGATGAGCGGCACGAGGCCGTCGCGCAGACGCGCGAACATCGCGCGCAGACTCTCCACCGTGGTGCCCGGGTCGTACTCCTCGAGCAACACCTCGTAGGGGTGGCGATGGGGATCGATCGCGCGGGCGCGCTCGAGCGTGAGGTCGCGGAGGGTGCGGAGCGCGGGCAGGAAGCGCTGCCAGCCGCTCGCGCCCTTGGCCTCGATCCACGCGTGGAAGCCGTCGCTCCGCGCGCGCGCGAGCTTGTCGACGAGCGAGGCAGGCACGCGCTGCTCACGACGATAGACGCGTCCGAGGTTGCGCGCGCAGGCGCGCTGCACCGGGTCGTTCGTGTCGAGGCCCTCGAGCCAGCGACCGATGCGCGCGTCGGTGCGGCGCTCGTGCGCGAGCCGCGAGAGCAGCGCCATCTGCGCGCCGCGCAGGCCCGCCGCCTTCTTCGGCATGTAGGTCTGCTCGTCCCAGCCGAGCGTGGCTCCCACGCCGTCGAGGATCTCGATCTCCTTGAGGTGCTCGACGAGCTCGTTCCAACTCATGCGCTGACTCCTCGATGGCCGAAGGGAACGGGGGTGTAGCGCGCCTCGGGTCGCTCCGACCACCCCCTCGCTCACGACTCGTCACGCGAGCGCCTTCGACGCGCTGCGTCGCGATGGCACGCTGTGCCCATGTCTCCCCTTCCGCGTCGCTCGGGCCCCGCTCTCACGCTCGCCGCCGTGGCGCTCGGCACCAGCGTCCTGGCGTCGGGCTGTGGTGCCTCGCACGCGACGAGGAGCGAGCCGGTGCCCGCTCCTCGCGCTCGGCTCGTGGTGCTCGTCGTCTACGACCAGGTGGGGAGCTGGGTGCTCGATCTCCACGCGCCGCACCTCGATCCCGCGGGCGCGTACCACTTCCTCGTCGACGAGGGGCTGCACGTGGAGCGCGCGCGCTATGCGTACGCGGGCACGTTCACGGCGCCCGGCCACACCGCGATCGTGAGCGGCGTCGGGCCCTCGGAGAGCGGCATCTCGTCCAACCGCGTGTGGGATCTCGCGCGCCACGCACGGGTCTCGAGCTTCGACGATGCCGCGCACCCGATCCTCGGTCGCGAGGGTGGCTTCGCGGGCCTCGGCACCCTGCGCACCGCGGTCGTCGCCGACCGGCTCTTCGAGGCCAGCGGTGGGCGCGCGCGCATCGTGGCGGTCGGCATGAAGGATCGCAGCACGCTGCCGCCGGGGGGTCATCACCCGACGCTCTCGCTCTGGTTCGATCCGCTCGCGGGCGGCTTCACCACGACGAGCGAGCTCCTGCCCGTGCTGCCGGCCTGGGTGGAGGACTTTCGTGCGCGCACGCCGTGGCGGAGCACCTACCGCACGTGGGAGCCGCTGCGCGCGTACGACGAGCTCGGGCCCGACGCGCAGCCCGGCGAGGGCGCCTACGGCTTCGACGCGACCTTTCCGCACGACGCCGCCGCGCTCGAGGACACCGACGCGTACCTCTGTCTCCCGAGCTCCACCGAGTACCTGCTCTCGCTCGCGGAGCGCGCCGTGCTCGAGGAGGGGCTCGGCGCCGACGACGTGCCCGACTTCCTCTCGATCTCGATCGCAGGCACCGACTACGTGGGCCACGGCTTCGGGCCCGAGTCGTGGGAGGCACGCGACCAGCTCGTGCGCGTGGACGCGATGCTCGGACACTTCCTCCGCGCGCTCGCCGCGCGCACCGAGCTCGCCGTCGTGCTCACCGCCGATCACGGCGTCGCGCCGCTGCCCGAGCGCGCAGCCCTGCACGCGCTGCCCGGGACCGCGCGTCGCTGGTCGAGCGCCGAGGAGCTGCCGGTCCTGCGCGCCCACCTCGACGAGGTCCTCGGCCCGCGCGAGGGCGGCTGGGTGGATGGGTGGGTCGTGCCGTGGGTGAGCTTCACCGACGCCGTGCGCGCCGACCCCGTGCTGCGCGCGCGCGCGGTCGAGGCGTCGCGCACGTTCCTCCGCACGCGACCCGGGATAGGCTTCGTCTTCGATCGCCTCGAGGGGCCCACGCTTCGCGCGAGCGACGACGAGACCTCGCACGCGATCGGGCTCTCGATCGACGACGAGGCGAGCGGTGACCTCTACGTGCTGCCGAGCGAGGGCAGCGTCGTCGACGACGTGGCGGGCGCCACCGGCACCGCCCACGGCTCGCCCTACGCGTACGATCGCGACGTGCCCGTGCTCGTCCGCGGGCCGGGCGTGTCCCACGGGGCGATCAGCGACGTGGTCCCTCAAGCGCGCGTCGCTGCGACGCTCGCGCACTTGCTCGGCGTCGAGGCGCCTCATCCCGGTGCCGCGCCGCTCCTCGCACCCGAGTGACGGTCACTGCCGCTCGCGGACGCGCACGGCGCTCGAGCGCGCGCTCACGCGGCCGTAGAGATCGTAGAGCGCGAGGCGCACGTCGTGCCCCACTGCGGGCGGCGACTGACGGGGCGGCGAGAACGCGCAGCGACCTGGCGTGGTGAAGAGCACGAGCCCGCTCGGCGACGGCGCGCCCTGCGACGGCTCGATCGCGCGGGCGAGCATCGGACGATCGGTCTCTCGCGCATCCGAGAAGAGCAGCGCGCCGATCCACGGTGCGGCGACCGGGCTGCGCGTGGTCGCCGTGACGACGAGGCTCGTGCCCCCGCCGCCGCTCGCGCCCGGTCGGGACTGCCGCTCGACGCGATGCACCTCCACCGCGAGGAGCTCGGGCGCTACGCCGAGTGCCGGCGCTGCGCCATCGCCAAACGTCACCTCGACCGATTCTCCTTGCGCCACGAGCTCCCATGCGCCCGCGTCGGGGGCGCGCGTCGGTACGAGGCGCGCGAGCCCGGGGCCCACGATCTCGGTTCGCAGGGAGAGAGGCCTGTGTCCGCGGCGCGCGAGGTGCGCACGGATGCCGAACGCCGTCTCCTCGGGCTGGCCCACCTCCCACGCGTGCGGCGCGCCGAGCGACCGCTGGCTGGCGCCGAGGATCTGCACGAGGACGCCCTCGCCGCGTGGGATCACGTCGGTGGCGGCAGGCACGACGCCCACGACGGCGCGCGCGCGGCCTGCGCGGGCTCCGGCGAGCGCGCGTCGCGGGGGCGCGCCCAGGAGCGCGACGCTCGAGAGCGCGAGGGTGGCGAGCGCGGTCCGTCGGCGCATCGCTCCAGCGTAGACCGAGTCGGTCGCGCGCGCTCCAGA